>CAXTSI010000388.1:0-9059 GCA_964246695.1 uncultured bacterium | reverse complement strand
CCACTAACCACTAACCACTAACCACTAACCACTAACCACTAACAATTAACAATTATAACTTTTTCTTCTTACTTTCTAATAACGAAATACTCCCTATACCTTGAAGAATACCTCGCGCAATCAAACCTAGACCCCGACCTATTACTTGTGTGAGAACAAAGACAAATCCATTACCTAAGAAAGATAATAGCGATTGTAAAGGAGGCGCGATCGCATCACGAAACTCTAGTACTAAGGTCACTACTAGTGGAATACCAGAAAGTTGTGTTAATTCCTGACTACGGTTCGCGTAAATCGAAACCGTGGCAATACCGCGAGGTGCAAATACAAATAGTTCATAACGGCTTTCAAAAATTGCCTGAGCTTCAGTTATATAATTTCTTAGGCGATATTTCCAAGACAAATTATTTCTAAACCGTTCAATTTCCCGTGTGGAAATCATGTGACGGTTATAAAAATTTTGCTTAATATCTTCTACATCTACCAACCTGTTTAGTAGCGGCTGCACTACACCATTTGCTACCTGAATCAACAAATTCTCTAAGAGCATTAACCCTTGCTCCTTTGCTTCAATGCTACCTGCTAAGTATAAAGTATTATCTACACGCAAATCTGTTTGAAATAGTAGATAAGAAAGTAACTCATGAGTCAGAGGAATTTTATTTAGAATCTCTGTTTGCACTACCTCAGCATCTTGCAGCAAAAAAGTAACAATTTCTAATTGACTATCGCCCACTTGCACTCTTGAATATTTTCCAAAAAAATCTGTAGTGGCTGCTTGCCATATATCAAGTAATATAGTATTTTTAAATTTATACAATTGACTTAATTCTATTTGAGATTCACCTATTTCATCTAATATACTGGTAATTTTTTGCAAGATGAGATAAAGTAATTCTCGCTTTTTATCTGTTCTTAAAATATCAATTTCCAAAGAGACATCTGTCAGGTTTTTTAAATTGAATTGAAGCTTATTAATGCAAGATGCAAATAATGCCGCTTGCAGTGAGCTAGGGCTAAGTAGAGAACTGTACGTTCGCGTTTTAGGATCTGAGTTAGGAATAGCACTACTAAGCGAAGAATTTGCCGACGGTGGCAATTGTCGAGATGCGAAATTTGATCCTGCTCGCAGTTCTGAGGAGGAGTCTGCACTGGCTCCTCCAAGCGACTTCTCTTCTCCGAAAGAAACTGCGGTGCTGTGGTAAAGGTTTCCCGACAGAGACAAGGAGCATGGCGTCTCTACCTCCTGTGGCTTTTGATTTGGTGAAGCTAACAACCGATTTAGGAGCCACCTCGCCGTCAACAATTCTCGTCGCTTTCCAGCCAAAATAGCCCGATCTACTAGTGGTAATCCGGGAACTTGTAATTGTGCTGTCACTTGCGCCAAAGAAGCGTTAATGTAATTAATTCCTGACAAACGCAGATTATTTAGTGCGTAGGGGCGGGGTATCCCCGCCCTTACAAGACTGGGGAAGAGACGGGACAGCGGAACGTCTGTACGTCCGTCAGGAGTGCGAGTAGAGGAGAGTGGGAGAGAAATTAATTCTTTCCCCCCATCTCCCCCCACGCCCTCTGCTTCCCCAAACCAGTAGGAACGACCACACACTACTTCTTGCATGGCGGTGACTAATTCGGAAGCGGGAGTGCCTTTAGGGCAGTAACCATCTACCCCAGCAGCCTTCGCTGCCAAAAGCAGCCCTTGTTCTTGAACAGAACTCAGGAGTAATATTGGCAAGTTAGGGTACTGTGTTTTCAGTTGCTGACAGAGTTGTAAACCTAGCTGCTGGCTAGAAGTGGAGTGACTGTTGCCTAGTTCCAAGACAACCAAATTCACGCTTGTGGGGTCTTGTTGGGCTTCTGCTAAGATCTGCAAGGCAGTGGTATATGTTTCGGCTGACCATACTACTTGTAAGTTAGGGACTTCTTCCAGCGCCACCCGCAACCCTAACCGGAAGATGGGGTCTTGGTCAACTAATAATAATTTCACCAGCGCATCGCTCATATTCCGAGAGTATTAACTTCGTAGTTGCGATCACACACAACTACAAATCAACTAGTGCAGCGGGTGCGGAAATAAAGCAACCATTCAAAATCACCGAAAAGCTTATATCATAAGCTTTTATAATTTTTAATTTTTAATTTTTAATTTTTAATTCCAAGGGAGCGGTACTAGCTTTCTGGTGGTTTGCGGTAGCCATAAAAGTTAATACTGTAGTCAGTAATCCGCACTCCTGTTTGTTCTTCGACCAGCCGGATGATATCTTCTGGCAGTTGTACATTAACATCTAGAATTTGATTTGTATCCAGACAGTTGACATGACTGTGAGAATCGCTGATATTGCCGTATAAACGCCCGTCGCAGCGTTCAATACACTCAATGATACTTTCACTGGATAAAGCTTCTAAATTTTGATAGACAGAAGTATGACCGATCGCTTTACCTTGCTGGTTCAAGCGATCGTAAATTTCTCTGGCGGAGAGGTGTTCGTTTGCTTGCCAAAGTAGTTCTAGAATAAAGCGACGCTGACGACTAACGCGCATACCCAAAGTTTGACAACGCTCAAGCGCATCTTCCAGGGAACGAATAGGTTTTATAGATACTACTTGTTTTTGCATACTATTATAATAAGTTTTTTAACTTTTGGGGTAATTTTCCCTTTTGAATGTTTGTTATTCTATATATCTAAAGATTTTGCACACCGTACTTTTTCATCTACCACCTGTATTTTTACTTTTGATTGCTGCGGAAATTACAGGCTGATACAAGAAATTGTTATATTGCTTGACGGTTGCTTTGTCTCAGCCTCATCTAAAACAAACTCATTACAACTTTAGCTTAAAATAGCTATAAACGTCCACTATCGATACCCTCCCTCGAATGTTCGAGCAGGGTTAGCAACTTCACTCACCCCACCCACACAAATCGTTCATCTTTCAGGTATTAACTGGCAAATCTATTCCCAACGTCCTCAGTGGTTCTGCATATGACTGGGGGACAACAGCAAAAGCTTGGGGCGAACATGGCGACTAGGTAAAGCCCTTTCAAGGTGCAAGTCGAAAGCTCAGGATTTTCTTCTCTTCGAGACGCGCACACGTTCGTGCTTCTTCTCTTAGAGACGGCTTTGCCGAACGCGTCTACCTGGTATAAAAAATATTTTTGAACCGCGTACTGCAAAGCACAACCCGAAGGGTACGGTAGCGGTCAGCCTGTGGCATTGCTTTCTCATGCACCTGATAGCGATCCGATCGCGTCTTTATTTGGCGTTGCACAATTATGTAATGATTTTCTGATTAAATCTCACGCGCCTGTCTGGCAACGGTGAATGTACGAGATGTAGCTCCTGCGCGAATTCTCGTCGTCCCTCAGTTAAATCATCCGTTACATCCGTTATGTCATCCGTTGCTCACCTTTGCGCTACAGCGATGATTCGTTCAATGTGCAACGCCCTTTATTTTGCTTTTGATTGCACTGGGTGTAGCGTCAATGGATCAAAGCTGCTACTCTGGATTCTCGATCATACTGCCCTCGCAGAATCGGCTGCTGAATCCATGACAATCACGATCGCACTCAATACTGATAATATCAACACCTTGGATATCTCCCCTGCTGTCACAGTGATTGAAGAACTGCTGCAATCTGGGGCGATCGCATCCTATGAACAGCAGTTGCGCTTTGATATCAACTATCTTTTGCCGGAGAACGATCCACGGGAACTCTCAGAGATTCCAGAAGTGCGGCTGTGGTTTATCCGCCTAGACACTCGCTATCCCTGGTTACCATTTTTACTAGATTGGAAAGCTGGGGAATTTGTCCGTTATGTCGCTATGCTCGTACCCCACCAGTTTAGTATCAAAGAAGGAATTCAGTACAATCCTGAAGCCTTAGAAATCTGTTTAATGCACCTCCTATTTGTTTTAAGCGCTTGGTTACAACAGCAGGCTATCCCCAGCAAATCCCGCCTCCAGTCGATGGCTCAATTGTTGGGTTATGAGCTAGATGATACTTTGTTTGAGATGTTTTGAATTTGTTAGTGGTTAGTGGTTAGTGGTTAGTGGTTAGTGGTTAGTGGTTAGTGGTTAGTGGAAAAAAAACCAACAACTAACAACTAACAACCCAACGGGCGTCGGAAACCCGACAACATGCGCGCTGGCTCACCAACAACTAACAACTAACAACTAACAACTAACAATTAACAAATTTTGCATATTAAGTTTAACGCGGTATTGAAAGCATATTCAACTGCTTTAGATTTACTCGGTAACGCCGCCTGCCAAATCCGATAATCATTGTATTCTAAAATTAAATTTGCTATATCGTCAATTTTAATTTTATTAAGAACGTTGTATTGGGCTGATTCAAAATCTTTCAATGTTCCACCGTTATTCAAAACTTTCTGTGCAGCTTGAATAAATTCACTTAAAACTGCTTTCATATATTCTTTGCCTGCACCTTCGGCAAAAACAAATGAGGCTTTTAAAGCCCTCAATTCTTCTAAAAGAAGATCGGCAATTTCTCTTCCAACATCGGTATTCCAGTCATAAGGAAGTCTAACATCCAAATATTCATCTTGATTATATTGATATTGAAGATATTGATTAATATCTACAGTTATGTGAATCAGCTTTTGACCCGCTAATAGTTTTTTTACAGGATTTATACTTGTATCGATAGATAAGTCACGGAATACTTTTTCTTGACCTTCCGGACATTCATACACAAGATAAGTCCAAATCCCTGAATTATCTACATCAGGAATTTCAGGTTGGTAGAAAGTAATTGTTACGTCTTCTTCACACTCAAAGTATGCACGAGCTACATCGTTAAATTTCCAAAAATGTAAATTATTGGAGGAGTGCATAATTGTTCTAAAAATTCCAGTGATCTGGTGAGGCTGGCTTTCTACTTGGATATAACGTTTTCCGCTGCTTATAAAGCTGTGTAACCGAATCGCCATTTGTTTTTCCTTTTTGATAGTTCATCACGTTTTTGTAGATGCACTAGCCTTAAAGCAAGAGATCCGTGAAGCAACGCAGAATAGGGCGCGACATTTTACACCCATAAACTAATCACACCAGGTAAAATTGGCGCTTAAGTAATCTCGCCAGAATGCAGCAAGCCCGAAAGCCTTACTGCACTAAGGTTGCTGATCCTTGTTCTAACCTAAATTTTTCCGCTTTGTTGTTAGTTCACGAACTGACACGTATATCGTTCCCAGAAAGAAGAGCGAAAATAACAAGTTTTAGTGAGATTTCGGCAAAAAATTTTTTTTAGCGGAATTTTAATAAATTCAGAATTTTGTAAAGTTTTCTTAATAAATAAGCTTTTTCAGCTGATATGCCTAAGGTAGACAGGACTCGCTTCGCTCAAAGTCAAAAGTCAAAAGTCAAAAGTCAAAAGTCAAAAGAAAAAAGGATTCAAGCCCCCGCCCCCCTTCGGGGAAAGTCAAAAGTCAAAATTAAGAATTATTTAATTACTTTTGACTTTTGAATGAGTGATTTTTGATTTGGAGCGTTCGCGCAGCGTCTCCCCTTGGGAGAAGCGACGGTCAGGGGGGAGCAACTGTACAGACGCGATTCATCGCGTCTCTCCTGACCTCATATCTTGCACCAGCATCAAAAACCGGGTTTCTTGCAAATATTGAAGGCTGAAGCCCTTTATTAATCGTTGAGAAACCCGGTTTTTTAGGTCTTATTGAGAATGGTGCAAGATCTGAGCTGACCCTTTTATTGTTTGCACTCTTTGTTTGTGGTTAGCTTTGGGTGAGTTGCTGCAAAATCCATTCAACGGCTACGGCTAAATCGTTAGCGATGTAATCTGGTTTTGTGTGGTGTTGGTACTCACCAGCTAAGACGCTAGAGCCAAACCCAGTTTGCACTAAAATACCCACGCAACCAGCATTGTGAGCCATATCCACATCCGTCGCTTTGTCCCCCACCATGAAACTCTTCGCCAAATCCAAATCATGCTCCCAAGCCGCTGCTACCAACATTCCCGTATTCGGTTTACGCCAAGTAGACCAGCGAGTATATGCTGGGTCTTTACCCCCTTCTGGTGGACTGAGGTAGGGACAGTAGTACAGTGCATCTAACTTTGCCCCAGCATCAACTGCCAACAGGTAGCAAAGTCGTTGATGTAAAGCTTGAACATGGCTGTCTGGGTAATAACCTCTAGCTGGTCCAGATTGGTTAGAAACCAGACAACAAAATATTTTGTGGTCATTTAACTGGCGTACAGACTTGGCAACACCGGGGATCAGGTGTAAATCTTCTACCCGGTGAATGTAACCAGCTTCAACATTTAACACGCCATCGCGGTCAAGGAAAACTGCTGGTCTAGCCACCCCAGATTTTCTCCAACACAGCTTTGGGTGGAATATCGCTCATTTTACCTGTGGGGGATTTAATGGCAAGAAATTTGTCGCTATGAGGTAACAACTTTGCGGGTTCTGTGGGACCGAATAAGGCGATGGTGTAGGTCTGTACTGCCACACTTAAATGCATCGGCGCACTATCGGTACACAACATCAAGTTTGCCCCAGCTATCATGGCCGCCAACTTGCCAATATCTTCTGGAGTTGCGATCTTAATTTCGGGTACAGTTTCCTTGAGACTACGTACAAACTCTTGATCCTCCGGTCCTTGGATGACAACTATCGGCATATCCGGCTGCTTGTGCTGAAGGTCTTGAATAATTTGCTGCCAATTCTTGACAGGATAGATTTTATCCAGACCCTTAAGCTTGGCTAATTCGCTAGAACCACCGTGAATCAAAATGTAGCCAGTTTCCTTGATTGCCAACCGTTGTTGTTCCTTGTCTGCCCATTCAATATCTGGTTTTGGTACATTGAGTGCTAAATCGGGACAATTCACCTTAATGCCCAACCCTTGGAGGAGGTCATGGTACATAACAGCAGCATACTGCTGTGTTTTCAAAGGAACTGGGTTGGTGAGAAAAGCAGATCCTTTGGCTTTGTAACCAATACGTGTGGGAATTCCAGTTAACCAAAGTAAAAAACCCACTAACCAGCTTTGCCCCAGAGCAATAGCGACATCGTATTCGCGTTCGCGAATTCTGCCTACCAGATTTGCCCAATCTGCCGTACTGTTACGGTCTTTGAAATCAAATATCAGTACCTCGTGAACTGATTTGCTCACCCGGTAAGCAGCCTTTGACCGGGGTTCTACAACTACATCTATCTGAGCGTTGGGGTAATAGCGCTTCAGGTCATCTAGAGTAGGAAAGAAGAGAATTTGGTCACCTATTCCGCCAGGGACAAGAGCTACTACTCGCATAATCTTTATTTACGCTTATTCGCTCCTTATTTTAGGGGAAGATTGGGAATTGTTGGTTGTTAGTTGTTAGTTGTTAGTTGTTAGTGATAATTTTTGACAACTAACCACTATCCACTAACAACTATCCAGTATCCATTATAGAGATTGAGGAAGACTGTGTATTTATTAATTCCAGCTGCCGGAATGGGACGAAGAATGGGGAGTAACCGCAATAAACTCCTGCTGACATTGCGATCGCAACCAATTATTAGTTGGACTCTCAAAGCAGCTGAAGCTTCACGTTGTATCAGTTGGATCGGAATTATTTCTCAACCAACTGACTGGCAAGACTTAAAGGAAATTTTAGCTGACCTGAAGTTGACTACACATGTGGAATTGATCCCAGGAGGCTCCACTCGCCAAGAATCAGTCTACAATGGTTTGCAGGCGCTGCCAGATTCCGCTCTTCAAGTGTTGATTCACGATGGCGCTAGATGTCTTGCCACAGCAAATTTATTCGACTCTTGTGCCGAAGCGCTGCGCCACTGTCCTGGTTTGATTGCCGC
Organism: uncultured bacterium; assembly: GCA_964246695.1. GTDB lineage: Bacteria > Cyanobacteriota > Cyanobacteriia > Cyanobacteriales > Nostocaceae > Stigonema. Next base: position 1,221 of record CAXTSI010000388.1, on the reverse strand, counting down.
AGTCAGAGTCAAGGACACGATCAAAGTCGTAGATGAAAATGGCATAATCCGAAGTACACCCGACCGTCGGCAACTGTGGGCAGCACAAACTCCCCAAGGATTTGATGTCAAGTTGTTGAAACAGTGCCATGATGAAGGTGTTCGTCAGGGTTGGGAAGTTACTGATGACGCCGCTTTGTTTGAAAAGTGCGGCTTGTCTGTACAAATTGTCGAAGGCGAGGAGACGAATCTGAAGGTGACCACTCCCCAAGATTTAGCTCTAGCGGAATTCATTCTTAGAACTAGAGAGGGAATAGGGAGTGGGGAGTAGGGAGTGGGAATTGGGAATTGGGAATTGGGAATTGGGAAAGATGGGAAGACAAGGTAATTACTGAATCTTGACTTACATCTAATATTATGATACTAATCCTTACGTTTATTATTTGTCCTTTGTCCTTTGTCCCATTACCCATTACCCATTACCCACTCCCCATGCCCCTAATCCCCACTTCGTGGGGGCCCCGAGTTCCCCACTCCCCATTCCTAATGCCTAATGAATGCAGCGACTAAAATAGAAGCGATTCTCTACTTAAAAGGTAAACCCTTGTCGCTCAGCGAAATTGCTGAGTATGCCGCCTGCGATCGCGCCACTATTGAGGAGGGCATAATTGAATTAATTGATGAGTATGCCCACCGAGATAGCGCTCTAGAAGTTGTAGAAACCCCAGATGGTTACACCCTGCAATTGCGGTCTGACTTTCATGACTTAGTGCAAACTTTGATTCCGGTGGAATTAGGCGTCGGTGCATTGCGAACTTTAGCAGCGATCGCTCTCCATAGCCCCATACTCCAAAGTGACTTAATTAACCTGCGCGGTTCTGGAGCATATCAACACGTCCCAGAACTAGTCGAACTCGGTTTGGTCAAGAAACGCCGCGACAGTGATTCTCGCTCCTACTCTTTACAAGTAACGCCCAAGTTTCATCAGTATTTCCAAATACAGCAACTCCCCCAACCATTTTCCTCCACCCAGCAGCAGCGACAACTAGAACTAGAACTACAATCAGAACCAACGCTAGAAGAAAGAGGGAGATGAGGGAGACAAGGGAGATGAGGGAGATGAGGGAGATGAGGGAGATGAGGGAGATGGGGGAGATGAGGGAGACAAGGGAGACAAGGGAGAGAAATGCTTCCTCGTCCTCCTCATCCTCCTTATCCTCCTCATCCTCCTCATCTCCCCCC
>CAXTSI010000387.1:0-9072 GCA_964246695.1 uncultured bacterium | reverse complement strand
CGTAATCGTCGTTCCTCAACTGCTTAAGATTTATTTTATAAACACCCTCTAAGAGACTTTGCAGAGGTAATTGATGGTACTGAAGAGCAGCGAGTATTTGTCTACTTGAATCGTCAACCAGCTGTGAAAATGTCGATATGGCGTTTCCATTGTGCCAAGTTCTGCCCAAGAAACTACTCAGCAGTTGCAAAATTCTGTAAAAACTTTGGGAGGGTTGGCGACTTTCCTGATCTTTGTCGTTATGGCTGTGCAGTACAACTCGTTGATTGACCCGTTGGTCATCATGTTTACCATACCACTAGCATTGGCTGGGGGGATTTTTGGGCTTTACATTACCAAAACAGCCATGGGCGCAACCGTGTTAGTCGGTGCGGTGCTGTTAGTAGGTATTGTGGTGAACGCGGGTATTTTGATGGTAGAATTGGCAAACCAAATTCGGGAAGAGGAAGGTTGTACTCGTCAAATCGCCATCATGAAAGCTGCCCCTCAACGTTTGCGTCCCATTATGATGACTACAGTTACTACCATCTTGGGACTGTTCCCCTTGGCATTAGGTATTGGCGAGGGTTCAGAGTTTTTGCAGCCGTTGGGGATTGTTGTGTTCTTTGGAATGGCGATCGCCACACTCCTAACTCTGTTTATTATTCCCTGTTTGTACACTCTGCTGCACGATGTACTGCATTGGCATTGGGCAAAGCCGATATTCACCAAGCTTGGTAGATTTAAAAAAAATTTACGCTAAACTCCATGATTAATATCATGTCCGTGTAGCGGTTATTATATGAACCCTCACCCCGCCAAGAGGGCACCCCTCTCCCAAGCATGGGAGAGGGGACGGGGGTGAGGGCTGGATATCGTAACTGTTTATACGGACATGATATAATCGGTTGCTGTGAAGCTTGTGCGTCATTGAAAAAAGCGGGTTGCGAAATTTTGCGATCGCGTTGGCGATAAAGTACGCGCTTTCAGAATTGCCGCCACCAACAAGGCATAAGACAATCCCCCAATTAATAGCAACAACCCTAAGACGAAGATTCCCAAGCTGCTTGCTAATCCGGCGCTGGTATTCCACAAAGCGTGGAGTCCGGCGGCACTCAAATAACCTATTGTCAGAATTCGCCAAGCTTGACGCGGCTTAAGCACACTCAAGCCAATACAATATCCGAACCAGCCACTCCAAGCCATATGTCCTGCAACTTCGCCTAAAATTCGCGGAATCAGCAGTTGCAATCCCGCCCGCAAACCTGCATCTACTCCCATCGTTTGTGCCACCCGTGCAATAGTACCAGGCACATACTGACCTAGAGTTTCAACTAAGGTGAAGCCAACCGCAGAAGCGCTTCCCAGCAAAATTCCATCCAAAGGTTCCCAAACACCAATGCGTTCTCGCCCAGGAGATGCCAGTCTCTTTCCTAAAAGATAAAATGCGATAATCGGCAAAGCTTTGAGTAATTCTTCCAGCAACCCAGCACCAAAAAAGAACCGGATAAATAGCTCTGGAAAGGTGATACTATTGATATCATTTGGTATATTTCCTGGTAAAATTACGCGAAAGACCAAAAAGAAGAGATTCAGTACGGGACTGAGTAAAATAACTGTAGTAAAAACACTAGAAGCGATTAGTACCCACCAAGGCTTAGGCTTTCCGCACAATAGGTAAACAAAATAGAGGGCAGCACCAGCCAAGTAAGCGCCCAGTAAAAGCTGATACAAAATTCCATTGACGAAAAATAGTAGTACTACCAATCCTACTGTGATAATTCCTGGTATCAGGTAAGCTTTCCGATGTAAATCTTTTGGTGAAGAAAAAATGGGAAGTAGTTGCGACCAGCTGGCGTCATTATCGATCCTTGGCATCGGTGAATTTACTGCCATAGGAGGAGTTGGCGTGACTGCTGGTACCCCAATTGGTTGAGTGTTGAGTTGGTACTCGAAGACAAATTCTGGACCATTGTTGCCAAAAGTTATGCGATCGCCTGCAAGCAATTCCTGACAACCCTGCAAACGGGAACCATTAAGATAAGTACCATTTGCACTATTCAAATCACAAAGCACAAAACTCGTTCTGCCATCTAGCGTTATAGATGGGCGAATAGTTCCATGATGCCGCGAAACCATTCCATAAATACTGGAATTCAAGGCAATATAGCAACTGGGATCGCGCCCAATTACCATCTCACCAGTAGTCAATAGAGAGTAAGAATGTTCCCCGCTACTAGAAACTAAACGCAGAAATGCATTACTCATTTAGGCAACTCCCCTGTTCATGCAATATCAGCAGTATATTTACAATAGTATTTCTTTACACGAGATCTCTAGAAGATATAGTAAAATTTTGAACAAAGCAGCGTTGATGCTAATTGCTAATTGCTAATTGCTAATTGCTAATTGCCATTCCCGACTCCCCATTAGCTGTTAAAAGCTGCTATTTTTAACTTTATTAAACTAACTTTAATTGACTTTTCCGTAATCTTAAGTTTATCACTTGTTTCAATAACTACAGAATTAAATACTTGTCGAATCAGATAATATAATATAGGAGGATTGTATTATATGGTACAAAGAATTATTAGCAATCGTTACAAGATTGTTAAAGTTCTAGCAGAAGGTGGTTTTGGCAAGACTTTTTTGACAGAAGATACACATTTGCCATCCGGTCGTTACTGCGTAATTAAGCAGCTGAAGCCTGTCACAAATAATCCTCAGATTTACAAACTGGTTCAAGACAGGTTTCAGCGCGAAGCTGCAATTTTGGAGGAACTGGGAAACGGCAATAATCGGATTCCCAATTTATTTGCCTATTTTTCTGAACAAGATCAGTTTTATTTGGTTCAAGAATATATTCAGGGGAAAACCCTTACTGATAAGGTACAAACAGAAGGTCCTTTGAGTGAGAGTGCTGTTAGGGAAATACTCAAGAGTCTGTTGTATGTTCTCAACTACGTGCATAGCAAACAAATTGTCCATCGCGATATTAAGCCAGACAATGTGATTCTGCGGGACTCGGATAACGTACCAGTATTAATCGATTTTGGCGCAGTGCGAGAATCGATGGGCACAGTTGCGAATTCTCAAGGTAATGCTATTAGTTCGATTGTGATTGGGACACCGGGATTTATGCCTGCAGAACAGGCAGCAGGTAGACCTCTTTATAGCAGCGACTTGTACAGCTTGGGACTAACGATGATTTATCTCCTGACTGGGAAAATGCCACAGGAGTTGCACGATCTTAAAACTGGAAACACGATCTGGCATCAATACGCAATGAATGTCAGTCCCAGTTTTAGGGCAATGCTTGATAAAGCGATCGCCTACAATCCAAACGATCGCTACGCCACAGCCAAAGAAATGCTTGAGGCTTTACAGTCTCCTCCGGGTTATGTTCACCCTACAGTACCAGTACCTTCTCCTCATTACACACCAGCATCCCCGACCCCTGTAGAGCAATCTTCTGAACCGCCTACAATCATAGGGCAACGCGGCAATCCTCCCCAGTACGTCTCGCCGACAGTTACTCCAAGTTCACCGTCAAATGCGGTAGGAGGCGGCGGCACATTTAATACCTCTATCCAAGTGCCACAGGAAATTCAAGGGTGGAACTGGGGAGCATTTATGATGGCACCTTTTTGGTGTTTAACAAATCAGGTTTGGATTGGGTTGATATGCTGGATACCTTATATAGGATTCATTGCTGTACTGCCAATGATGTTGATACTAGGTGGTAAAGGTAATGTCTGGGGTTGGAGAAGTCGCCAATGGCGGAGTCTTAAGGATTTTAAAGCCCATCAAAGAGCCTGGGCAAAAGCGGGTATAATCACTTACTCTAGCTTTGCAGCTTTATTCATGCTACTGGTTTTTATCGGTGCAAATACTCCAGAAGAAAAAAAATCGCAGGAAAGCCAAGTCACTCCTACTCCCACGGTATCTGATTCTCAAACACCAGAACCTTCTACTGGCAAATTTCCGCTAGTCGAAATTGGCAACTTGCAAACCTACATTTACAAAACTGGTCTATTCTCAATCGATGTTCCCCAAGGATGGACTAGAACAGATAAACCTACGCCAACAGAAGTAGTTGTATACTGGCTAGACAAAACTCCAAATTTCCTTGCCTTTATTCAGGTGAATATCTTCGCCACAAATGGCAACCAAACCAACGAGCAATTAACTGAGCGTTTGAAAAGATTTGTTAACGGTTCTTTTAGTTCAAAACCAGGATTTAGCATGGATGCGCCCGTAGTGCAAAATGATGGTAGTGTAAGGATCACTTGGCGCTATACAGATACCGTCCAAGGCGTTACAGGTAAAGTCCAAGGCGACAGCTTCATCGAACAGCACGGCAATAAAATTTCTTTTTTAACCTCTGGTAAACCCCAAGAGCAATACGACAAGCTGCAACCATTAATAAACCAAATCTTCAACAGCTATAAAATCTACCCTTCGGCTCCCTTGCTTTAATAAGTGTATATGAAAATTTCTCTTGCCTAATTCTATAAGGGCGGGGGGACCCCGCCCCTACGGACGTCTAATCGGCAAAATTATGATTCAATTAATACAAATTTGCGAATGTTAGAATTGTGGCGATTGAGTCGGCGTGCTGAGACAGCATTTAGTAAAAGCCGCCAAGCATTTAAAGACAACATGCCGGAATCTACAATATCTAGAAAGCTCTTAATTTTTCTTTGCTTCAGTGCTACTATAATCCAGTGCAATTTTAGGTAATTTTTAATATCTTCAAGGGCAGGGATGTTCGAGCGGTGCTTTTCATCAACCAAGGCGTAAATCCTCTCCTTGATCAAGATATTCGTATTCAACCGCTGTTGCAAAGAAAATTTTTGATTATATGCACCAACCCAAATAGTGCGGTATGCAAGGCATTGATTCAGGAAAATGGCATCGCCAAACTGGGCAATGCGAATCCAGGAATCAATATCATCGCAGTTGGCATCAAGTTTGGAGTCCCAACCACCAGTTTGTAAGAAAGCGTCGCGGCGACAAGCTACCTGAACAGGAGTGCCTAATGGGAGAAGCTCTAGCAGCATACTATAGTGAATATCTGCTTGTGGAACATAAAAAGCCAACCCAGGACCAACTTGAGGTGTGCGACTGAGTTCGACTTCTTGAGAGTCTACCTGCGCTGCAATGCAAGAGCAGATCGCAGCCTCTTCTCGCAGTGCGATCGCCTTTGCCATTTCCTCCAGACAATTCGGAGCTAAGTAATCGTCATCATCCAAAAATTTAATCCAGTCTCCGCTTGCTTTAGAAACTCCAACATTTACCGTTGCGGCATGACCTTGGTTCACCTCATTGCGATGGTAAACAAGGCGCGATTGGGCATCAACAAGCGCAACACTTATACCTTTGACATAATCGGACGTACCGTCAGATGAGCAATCATCAGCTACAACCACCTCACAGGCAATTGTCTGGTTCAGGGCAGAGTCTATAGCTCGTTGTAACAACTTTACACGGTTGTAGGTCGTGATGACAACGCTAAATTTCATACATCCACCACTTAAATCTCAGTTTTAATGATACATACAATCCATGTCAATACCATAATGGTCCCTTGGAATTAAAAATTAAAAATTAAAAATTAAAAAGCTTGAAATACAAGGGTTTTGGCTGAGTGAGATGGTAGCGTTATTTCCGCCGTCATGTACTAGACTATAAAGTGCTTATCGATTTATTATAATTGATCGTGAGTTTTTGACAAATTATGAACGCTCAAGAGATCATCCGCTCCATTGAAGCGGAACAGCTAAAATCTAATCTGCCCAATATATTTGTGGGCGACACAGTTAGAGTCGGAGTCAAAATTAAAGAGGGAGACAAATTCCGCGTCCAACCATATGAAGGAGTGGTAATTGGCAAGCGCAATGGCGGTATCAATGAAACTATTACCGTCCGGCGTGTGTTTCAAGGCGTGGGCGTCGAGCGGGTATTTCTCCTGCATTCTCCTCGAATTGACAACATAAAAATATTACGTCGTGGTAAGGTACGACGTGCTAAGCTTTACTATCTGCGCGATCGGGTTGGCAAGGCTACTCGAATCAAGCAGCGCTTTGACCGCCCTTTGTGAGGTTAGAGCATATAATCGGACAAGGCTTAACGTTGAAAGCGGCATCAGCCGCTAATTTATTCCCTCAAGTGAAATCAAGTAAAAAAAACGCTAAATTGCGTTATACTTAAAAAAGTTCAACGTAATAGCTGAATCAAAGACAGCTTGTGCGCTCTTAGTTCAGTTGGTAGAACGCAGGTCTCCAAAACCTGATGTCGGGGGTTCAAGTCCTCCAGGGCGCGCTATTAGCAAAAAAAACAGCCCGAAATAAGTGCAATATATGCTAAAATAGCAGTGAGTACTACAAATTTCGGGTTAAAATATTTGTGTGTACAGCTTGTTGCCTCAAGCAAGTTGATTTGAGCAACAGTTGTCATCACTAGAGAGAGAAATTAACATGTAATAGCTGTATAGGCAATTGGGGGAGATCAACGACAGTGGCAAAAAAAAACGAAGCAGAAATGCCACAAACCACTAATGGGTTCAGCATTGGGAACTTTTATCAAGGAATTAGAGAAGAGTTCGACAAAGTGGTTTGGCCCAGTCGCCAGCAGTTGGTGAGTGAATCAGCAGCTGTGTTGTTAATGGTGACACTCTCCGCATCCTTAATATTTTTAGTCGATAGATTCTTTATTTGGGCAGCAGATAAGGTGTTCTGATGACTTATGCAACAGACGAACAATACAACTCTGGGCTGCAGTCGGAGGAAAGCTCAACAGACACGGCGAATGCTTCGCAAGAAGTTCGCTGGTATGCAGTACAAGTAGCCTCAGGCTGTGAAAAGCGTGTAAAGACAAATTTGGAGCAGCGCATTCAAACATTTGATGTGGCGGAAAAAATTGTCGGCGTGGAAATTCCACATACGCCAGCGGTGAAAATCCGTAAAGATGGCAGTCGCCAACACACAGAAGAAAAGGTTTTCCCTGGCTATGTGCTAGTTCGGATGATGATGGATGATGACACATGGCAGGTAGTGCGAAACACCGCTCATGTAATTAATTTTGTCGGATCAGAACAAAGACGCGGCACTGGCAAAGGTCGTGGTCACGTCAAACCAGTGCCGCTTTCGCATACAGAAGTCGAAAGAATCTTTAAACAGACTAGCGAACAAGAGCCAGTTCTCAAAATTGACATGGCTACTGGTGATAAGATCATCGTGCTTTCTGGTCCATTCAAGGACTTTGAAGGTGAAGTGATTGAAGTCAGTCCGGAACGGAGTAAGCTAAAAGCTTTGCTTTCGATTTTTGGACGCGATACACCAGTAGAATTGGAATTTAATCAGGTAGAAAAACAGAGCTAATATAGATGGCGAAGAAAATTACGGCGGTCATTAAACTGGCACTAAATGCTGGAAAAGCCAACCCAGCACCGCCAGTGGGACCAGCCTTGGGTCAGCATGGCGTCAACATCATGATGTTCTGCAAGGAATACAACGCCAGAACAGCAGATCAAGTTGGGATGGTAATTCCGGTAGAGATTTCGGTATTTGAAGACCGAAGTTTTACATTTGTTCTCAAAACTCCACCAGCATCGATCTTAATTACCAAAGCAGCGAAAATTGATAAAGGCTCTAACGAACCCAATAAAAAGAAGGTTGGGACGCTGACAAGAGTACAGTTACGCGAAATTGCCCAAACTAAAATGCCTGACCTCAACGCCAACGATGTTGATGCGGCAATGAAAATTATCGAAGGCACCGCCAGAAACATGGGCGTCACGATTAGCGATTAGTTAGTGGTTAGTGGTTAGTGGTTAGTGGTTAGTGGTTAGTGGTTAGTAGTTAGTGGTTAGTAGTTAGTGGTTAGTGGTTAGTGGTTAGTAGTTAGTAGTTAATAGTAATTAACAATCAACAACCAACAACTAACAACTAACAACCAACAACCAACAACTAACAACCAAGAACTAACAACTAACAACTAACAACTAACAACTAACAACCAACAACCAACAAAATTGTATCGGGGGAGAGGCACAGCTTCGTAATTAACCCCAAGAGAGAAAGAAAAATGGTGAAAAAAGTATCGCGCCGACTGCAGGCGCTGCAAACAAAAGTAGAAGACAGAGACTATCAACCTCTTGATGCATTAGCCCTGCTGAAGGAAACTGCAACAGCAAAGTTTACCGAAGCAGCTGAAGCGCATATCCGGTTAGGAATTGACCCTAAGTATACAGATCAACAGCTGCGGACAACAGTAGTACTGCCTAAAGGTACAGGACAAATAGTTCGTGTCGCAGTCATTGCCAGAGGCGAAAAGGTAACAGAAGCAACCAATGCTGGTGCGGATCTCGTTGGCTCCGAAGAGCTAATTGACGAAATTCAAAAAGGTATGATGGACTTTGACAAGCTGATCGCCACCCCAGATGTCATGCCACAGGTAGCGAAGCTTGGTAAGTTGCTAGGTCCTCGTGGTTTAATGCCATCACCAAAAGGTGGAACAGTGACATTTGACTTAGCAGGTGCGATCGCAGAATTCAAAGCTGGTAAATTAGAATTCCGAGCAGATCGTACTGGCATTGTCCATGTTATGTTTGGTAAGACATTGTTCTCGCCTGAAGATTTACTCGTCAATTTGAAGGCATTGCAAGAAACAATTGACCGTAACCGTCCTTCAGGAGCCAAAGGTCGTTACTGGCGTTCAATCTACGTGTCTGCTACTATGGGACCATCAATTAGAGTTGATGTCAACGCCTTACGCGATTTGAAACAAAATGAAGCAGCATAAATAGCTATTGCTAATTGTTCATAGCTAATTGTTCATAGCAATTAGCAATTAGCAATTAGCAATTAGCAAAATTAAATAAGCAACAGCCGGAGACAGCAGGTGTCAAGGACTTAATATCCTGCCGAGGTTTACCCCCAGTTTGCCTAAATTTCCACTCTTTCGTGGTTAAATTACTATGCATTGGGAGTATTACTACTAAACCCTGGCTGTCTTGGCTGGGGTTTATTGTTTTTGTTGTTAGTGGTTAGTGGTTAGTGGTTAGTGGTTAGTGGTTAGTGGTTAGTGGTT
>CAXTSI010000386.1:0-9075 GCA_964246695.1 uncultured bacterium | reverse complement strand
AGATGAGGGAGATGAGGGAGTGGGGGGAGAATAACTCCCGACTCGCGTACAGACGTTCCGGCGGAACGTCTCTTCCTGACTCCTGACAACTAACAACTAACAACTAACAACTAACAACTAACAAAAAAAATGAACATTCGCATTGGTAACGGCTACGATATTCATCAACTGGTGAGCGATCGCCCTTTAATTTTAGGCGGAGTTAACATTCCCCACAATGCGGGTTTGTTGGGACACAGTGACGCTGATGTTCTCACGCACGCGATTATGGATGCTTTGCTAGGGGCGCTTTCGTTGGGGGATATTGGACATTATTTTCCTCCCAGCGATCCCCAATGGGCAGGGGCGGATAGTTTAGTGCTATTAAGTAAAGTACATCAACTCATTCGGGATCGAGGTTGGCAGGTGGGTAATATTGATTCGGTGGTAGTAGCAGAACGTCCGAAATTAAAACCGCATATTGAGAAGATGCGCGACAAGTTAGCAGGAGTTTTGCAATTACAACCAAATCAAGTTGCCATCAAAGCTACCACAAATGAAAAATTAGGTCCAGTTGGCAGAGAGGAAGGCATTTGTGCTTATGCTGTGGTTTTGTTAGTGGCTTCAGAGTAACTAGGACTTTAGCAAAAAATGCCAGAAAATTTATTTAGCAAACCGCAGAGGCACAGAGAACACAGAGAGAAAAGAGTAAATATGTAGGGTGCGTTAACCGAGAGTACGACATCATCTTGAAGCAATTCCTTTAACTACGCTTTCTCCTTCAATAAATAAATTATGAACACCCAAGAGTTAGAAAAAACTGTCGCTCGCATCAAGCCTGAGATTGTGATCTTAGACAGTGACGAATTGATAGTTTTGTTGGCTCAGGCACAAGCAAACCCCAAAAAACAAGGGGATACTTCTGAAGTCCTCTCCTGGTTACAAGCTGGCAACGGGGCAATTCCCTTTGTAATGTTTATTGACCTGGAAAAAATTCAAATTTTCAAATGGGACAGTCCCAACATATCAGAACCAGTTTGTGTCCTCAATACCGCTGAAGTGCTTATTCCTTATGGTCTTCAACTCCCCGATCAATGGATATCTAACCGCTTCCTTGGGACACTTGCCGAAGCGTGGTTGGGTGATTTAAGCCATACTTGGAAGCTAGAAAAACCACCAGGAGAAGAACAGATAAAAGCGATTGGTTTGTTAGGGCTACTTAAAGATGGAGCGACGCAATCTGAAGTTGAAATAAGGATTAATAGCAACTTGAAATACATCGTTTTGAGATATTATCATCCGCGCCCTGATAATTTTTGATTGTATGATTTTGTACATTGAAACTAACTTCGCCATGAGTATTGCCACAGGACGCGATCCCCAAGCTAATACTTTATTGCTAAACACACCAACATCAGTCCAAATAGCGATACCAAGCGTGTGCTATATGGAAGCGTTATCAGTCTTAGAGGCTGACCAAAAGTCTCGTCTCCGTTTTCAGAATGAACTGGATATGAGAATTAACGATGCACAACGAAATCTGACTTCACAGCACGCTCAATCTCTTTTTTCTCTCTTACGACAGGCTCGTGTTGAAAATGAGCGATTGCTCAAAGAGGTAGAGACACGCTTATTTGAAGCTCTTAAACAGTTGGCAACAAAAGCAGAGATGATTGCCTTAACTCTCGATATGGTACAGGCAAGCTTGCTAACAAGTCCTAATTTGGAGCCGACAGATAAACTAATTCTTAACTGTATCCTAAACCATGCTCGATTGCACCTTACAGAAGTTAAAGTGTTTATTAGTGGAAATACCAACGACTTTGGCAAGCAAGAAGTTCAACAAGCTTTGCAAGATGTTGGAGTAATCCAGTATTTTAGCAGCACCCAAGCATTCCTTAATTGGCTAAAATACGAGCATGATTACTAATATGAAATATAACTTTATTTTTCCTGTTATTTGGCGTAAGTAGTTGGTGGTCTTGCTAACTTTGTTTAGTGCCATAGCTGTAGTATCTTGCAATCCTACACAATTCAAAACCCAAGTCCGGCAGTGCGTAATCACATTAAAGGTATAAAATACTCGGCTTTAGGTGGTTCGCTATGGAACATTCACAAACAGAAAATTTTAAAAGATTCAGCGCATTTATGAATTCTGGCATTGTTATAAAAATTTTTCGACGTAGTTGGATTTTTGCTTTACTGGCTTTTTGGATAGCGATCGCCCTCTCTGGCTGCAATCCCAGTCAGTTTAAAACCACTCAAGCTGCACAAGTCACGGAACTCATTGCCCGTACTGGCACAGATCCTAAAACATACAACGCCGCCTTAATACAGGAGTATCCAAACCTCGGTTCTTTTATTAACGAGGGATTAATTTCTGAAGGTGAAAATGGAAAAATCGAGCCAGCATTGGCTAAATCATGGGAAATTTCTGACGACAAACTGCGGATTGTTTTTACCCTGAAAGAAGGGTTGAAATGGTCAGATGGTCATCCTTTAACAGTAGATGATGTTGTATTTTCTTACAACGATGTCTACCTTAACCGCAAGATTCCCAATGGCACTCAAGATGGTTTAAAAATAGGACAACTCGGTCTTTTTCCCACAGTGAGAAAACTTGGCGATCGCCAGGTAGAATTTACCACGCCAGAACCTTTTGCCCCTTTCTTACGCAGTACAGGTGCGGCACTTTTACCTCAGCATGTATTAGCTGAATCAGTCAATACTAACGACTCATCAGGTAAGCCTAAATTTCTCTCTACTTGGGGAATGGATACTGACCCAGCAAAAATTATTTCTAACGGTCCTTACATCGTTGAAAGTTATCGTCCCAATGAACGCTTGGTCTTCCGGCGCAACCCTTATTATTGGCGCAAAGATGCACGAGGTCATCAATTACCCTACATTGAGCGCATTGTTTGGGAAATTGTGGAATCCAGTGACACAGCTGTCATCCAATTTCGTTCGGGGGGTTTAGATACAATTGCTGTCGGACCTGGAACCTTTGCTTTATTAAAGCGGGAAGAAAAGCGAGGTAACTTTACTATCTACAACGGTGGTTCTGATTCTGGCAGCACGTTTGTTAGTTTCAATCTTAACAAAGGTCAGAGAAATGGACAACCACTAGTAGATCCAATTAAGTCTCGCTGGTTCAACACAGTTGCTTTTCGACAGGCAGTAGCATACGCTATTGACCGTCAAACAATGAACATCAACACGTTACGAGGGGTGGGAGATATACAAAATTCACCAATTTCTGTCCAAAGCCCTTACTATCTTTCTCCTAAAGAGGGACTGAAAGTTTATGACTACAATCCCGAAAAAGCCAAACAATTATTGCAAGGAGCAGGATTTAAGTACAACGCTAAAAATCAACTTGTTGATGCAGACGGCAACGGTATTCGCTTCACAATGCTATCTCAAACTGGTAGTAGGGTTGTCGAAGCAATGGGAGCGCAAATTCAAAAAGATTTAGCCAACATCGGCATTCAAGTTGATTACAATCCAATTGACTTTGGGACTCTTAACGAAAAGCTTGCTAACAGCCTAACTTGGGAATCTTACCTGGGAGGTATTACGGGTGGAATTGAGCCTCACAGTGGTTTTAATGTTTGGTCGCCTGATGGTTCATACCATCCCTTCAACCAGAAACCACAACGCGGACAAACCCCAATTACAGGTCGAGAAGTTGCCGATTGGGAAGCAGAAATTGGTCGTCTTTATATTCAAGGTGCGCGAGAATTAGACGAAGCCAAACGTAAAGCTATCTATGGCGAAACTCAGCGCATCTCCCAAGAATATTTGCCTTTTATTTACCTAGTAAGTCCGTTGGATATGGCTGCTGTCCGCAATCGTATTCAAAATGTTGAGGTTACCAGTTTATATTATGAAACCGTGTTGTGGAATGTTGCTAAACTCAAAGTGGTAGACAATTAAGTAGGTCGAAAAAATAAACATTACTTTAGGTTCGTAGTTGCGCTGTCTTCGCCCTATTTACAATTTATAACGGTGGACCGGGTCCAGGATCAATTTTTATTGCTTTCAATCTTAACAAAGGTAGTCGGAATGGAAAGCCTCTCATTGATCCGATTAAATCTCGCTGGTTTAATAACGTTGCTTTTAGACAAGCAGTAGCCTACGCCATCGATCGCCCAAGGATGATTGACAACATTATGCGGGGATTGGGTGAACTGCAAAACTCAGGGACTTATGTACGCAGTCCCTACTACCTTTCACCTGAACAAGGTCTAAAAGTCTATGATTACAATCCACAAAAAGCAAAGGAACTATTACTAGGAGCAGGATTTAAATACGACAACAATAATCGGTTGCTGGACGCTGATGGTAACCGAGTCCGCTTCACGCTATTAGCGTCTGCTGGGAGCAAAGCTGGTGAGGTAGTAGGTTCACAAATGAAGCAAGACATGGGCAAAATCGGTATTCAAATCGATTTCCTACAGATTGACTTTGGCGTATTGGGAGACAAGCTAGGTAATACATTTGATTGGGAAGCTTATTTTGGTGCTACGACTGGCGGCGGTTTTGACCCTAACGGTAGTGCCAATTTCTGGTCTCCTAACGGTGATTTCCACCCGTTCAATCAAAAACCAAAAGCCGGACAAACACCCGTAGAAGGTCGAGAAGTGGCTCCTTGGGAAGCAGAAATAGGTCGGCTCTACATAGAGGGGGCGCAGGAGTTAGACGAAGCTAAGCGCAAACAAATTTATTGGGAAACACAGCGCATTACTCAGGAATACTTACCTTTAATTCACTTGTTCACACCACTTTCACTGACTGCTGTGCGCGATCGCATCCAAGGAGTAAAATACTCTGCCCTGGGTGGCGCACTCTGGAACGTCTATGAATTAAAAGCTAAAGAAAACTGAGCATTACACACCAACCCATGATTTTTGCCTTCTTCTGTTCTCACCGCCGTTGGTTTTCGATTGTACTAATGTTAACTCTAGTGCTGAGTTGTCAGCTTACCCTGATTAGCTGCAACCCTGCCAAATTTAAAACTGAGGCGGCGCAAGTCTCCCAATGGGTTACTAACAATATCGGCGATCCGAAAACTTTTAACTACGCCTTCAATCAAGAATTTCCCCATGTTTTTCTGTTCACTGCTGAAGGACTCACCACCCTCAACGGGATCACAGGCAAAATTGAACCAGCCTTAGCTGAATCATGGGAAATTTCTGCAGACAAAAAGCATATAGTTTTTACCCTGCGAGAGGGTTTAAAATGGTCAGATGGCGAACCACTAACTGCAGACGATGTGATCTTCACCTATGAAGATGTGATTTTCAACAAACAGATTCCGACAGATTGGAAAGATGGTCTGAAAATTGGGAAAAGTGGTGCTTTTCCCAAGCTTCAGAAAATAGACAATCGTCGGGTTGAATTTATTCTCCCTGAGCCTTTTGCACCTTTTATTTTTGCTAATTCAGGAGGCTCATCAAATTCAATTGCTATTTTGCCAAAACACGCTTTACTTCCAACTGTTAAATCTAAGGATGCAAATGGTCATCCGGCTTTTCTATCTACTTGGGGAACAGACACCGACCCCAGTAAAATTATTGTTAATGGTTCCTACAAAATAGAAAGCTATGCTCCCAGTCAGCGCGTAGTCTTCCGACGTAATCCTTATTACTGGCGCAAAGATAGCCAAGGTAATCAATTGCCTTACGTTGAGCGGATTGTTTGGCAAATTATTGAATCTACTGATACAGCCATACTTCAGTTTCGTTCTGGAGGTTTGGATATAGTCCAAGTCACTCCAGAAAATTTTTCCCTACTTAAGCATGAAGAGAAACGAGGAAAGTTTACTATCTACAATGGTGGTCCATCATTCGGCACAAATTTTCTTGCCTTTAACCTCAACAAAGGTCGAAGAAAAAATGGTTTTCCTGTAATTAATCCGATTAAATCTCGTTGGTTTAATAATCTTGCTTTTAGACAAGCAGTTGCCTATGCGATCGACAGACAAACAATGCTAAATAATGTCTTTCGAGGTATTGGTGTCTTGCAAAATTCACCAATTGAGATTCAAAGCCCCTACTATCTTAATCAAGAAAAAGGTCTGAAAGTTTACGATTACAACCCAGAAAAAGCTAAAAAATTACTATTAAATGCAGGTTTTAAATATAACGATAGAAACCAGTTACTGGATGCTGACGGGAATCGTGTGCGGTTCACCTTGCTGACTAATGCTGAAAATAAAACTCGTGCGTTAATGGGAGCGCAAATCCAGCAAGATTTGAGCAAAATCGGCATGACAGTAGATTTTAATCCGATTGCTTTCAATACCCTCACAGACAAAATGTCTAATACCCTCGACTGGGAATGTTATCTATTAGGCTTGGTTGGAGGGATAGAGCCTAATGATGGAGCTAATGTCTGGTTACCTGAAGGTGGTTTGCATACTTTTAATCAGAAACCACAAGCAACACAAGAACCACTGATTGGCTGGGAAGTGGCAGATTGGGAGGCGGAAATTGGTCGTCTTTACATTGAAGCAGCGCGGGAGTTAGACGACGCAAAACGCAAAGAGATTTATGCCGAAACCCAACGCCTTTCCCAGGAAAATTTACCCTACGTTTATTTAGTGACTGCGTTGTCTTTAGCAGCGGTGCGCGATCGCATCCAAAACGTCAAATTTTCTGCTCTCGGTTCTCAAGGCGGAACCCTGTGGAACAAATATGAACTGAAAGTAACACAATAGAACTGGTTAGTGGTTAGTGGTTAGTGGTTAGTGGCTAATGGCTAATGGCTAATGGCTAATGGCTAATGGCTAATGGCTAATGGCTAAGGTCAGACTGGCTTTTAACAATTAGCAATGAACAATTAGCCCTTCGGGTGACGCTCCTTCGTCGCTAACGCTGCGCTATCGCCAGTTCCCTACGGCGGGAAACAAGCTGCAAGGACTGGACTCACAATTAGCAATTAGCAATTAGCAACCAACAACCAACAACTAACAACTAACACCTAACAACTAACAACCAACAACTAACAACCAACAACCAACAATCCAAAATCGCCGTGACTCAACCAGAATCTCTAGATCATCTGCTAAAAGCCGTAGCTCAAGGTGAAATTTCTCCAGAAGCAGCCCTTGACAAAGTTAAACACTTAACTTATAAACCTGTGGGGGAGTTTGCCAAAATTGATCACGATCGCGCCTTGAGAACTGGTTTCCCAGAGGTGATCTGGGGACTAGGCAAAACGGACGATCAGATTGCTCAAATTATCGAAGTAATGCGGCAGCACAACCCAGTAGTAATGGCAACCCGTATAGAACCAGCAGTTTACGCGGTGCTGCAAGCCAAGGTGACAGATTTGCGCTACTACGAAAAAGCACGAATTTGTGCGATCGCTCCTCCGACAATCGAACCACAGTATCCCGGCACCATCAGCATTATTTCTGCTGGCACTGCTGATTTATCCATAGCTGAGGAAGCCGCTGTCACAGCAGAACTTTCTGGTTTTCGCGTACAGCGGCTTTGGGATGTCGGGGTTGCAGGAATTCACCGCTTGCTGAATAACCGCCACGTTATCGAATCAGCATCGGTGTTGATTGTTGTAGCGGGAATGGAAGGCGCTTTACCTAGTGTGGTGGCTGGTTTGGCGGATTGTCCCGTGATTGCCGTTCCTACCAGTATTGGTTATGGCGCAAGTTTTGGGGGGTTAGCACCACTCTTGACAATGCTTAACTCTTGTGCACCTGGTATCGGTGTGGTGAATATTGACAATGGCTTTGGCGCAGCAGTTTTGGCTGGGCAAATTTTACGAACCGCTCATAAACTCAAGCATGTAGGATGAAATCATTCAAAGAAACCGGGTTTCTGGGCTGATGCCAATACCGTTCAGTTAAGGCGCTCACGGTGAGAATTTAAATCGGTGTAGAGACTAGGACTTACGCATTGACAGAAAGAACAAAATGTACATGTCTCTTGTTACAAGGCAGAGCCTTGTAATGCTCTTATCGTGGGCTGCTGCCTCACGGTTTGACGGGAGGCAGAGCCTCCCTTAATTACATTCCCAGGCAGAGCCTGGGAACGAGCCCAGGCAAGATTTTGATCTGCCATACATATGATGGTCAATGTGTCTTGTGCGTAAGTCCTAGAGACAATACGGTTCGGATAAGACTTGATCCCCCCAACCCACGCCACTCCCCTCAACTTTGGGAACCAAAGCACGGGGGTGGCTCGCCTTAAAAAGTTCTGCTTATTTCCTCCCTTTTTAAGGGGGGCTAGTTCTGATCTTCACCTATTAATTGTTATCCTTAGCTAAGTTCCTTTTATAAAAAAACAATGATTCAAGTAAATTTACGTAACCAGCAATTTATTCTATTGAATTTATCTTTAGTAACAAGTATTTTGTTACTCTGGCTGAGAGGGTCATTTTTACCTCATTCTGCACAATATACATTTTTATCTAGCATATTCTCTCTTAAAGGGAATTATGACATATTGAGTAATAAAGGCATTTATTTTTTATTCTTAGGTACATTTTTTCTCATTTTATCGCTTTTATCTGTTCAGTATTTTTTAAAAGGATTTAAGCGCTATAAGTACAAAGCACTCTTGCCTTTGCTGATAAATATATTTACTATTATAATTTTAGTTATTATGCATAATCTTGTAATTTTACAAGATTATTATTCTCATCTAGGAGAGCGTGAAGCAATAGTTACAATGATCAAATCAGGTACATTAAAAACAGATGAGTCACAACGGATAGTATGGTTAGATCATCTTAGTAAAGTTCTTCATAAAATTTATAAGGTGCAATTACCATCTCAGTATAGTCATCTTTCTCAAGGAGGGGCTAAAGGTGGAGAAATTAACATCATCACTAATAAAAACAATCAGACTAAAATGATCATGTTTTTTCCCAGTATTGGTGAGTTTAATTATACAGCTTGGATTTATAAAATAAATACTAGTACACCCATTGAAAACTATCTTTTTGGAGCCGGAAATTTAAAATCTTATGCACGACTTTTAGAGGCTAAAGAAATTAATGATAATTGGTCTTGGGTAGATGTAATTGAAAATTGAAAATAGGGAGTAGGGAGTGGGGAGTGGGGAGTGG
>CAXTSI010000385.1:0-9084 GCA_964246695.1 uncultured bacterium | reverse complement strand
ACTAACCACTAACCACTAACAACTAACCACTAACAACTAACCACTAACAACTAACCACTAACAACTAACAACTAACAACTACCCACTCGTTAATTCAGTCCAATAGCGATCGTAAACTTCTTCAATTTTCCCCAAAGGAGTAATACGTTCGCACTTTTCTAGCAGTGACTGTGGGGGAAACAAATTATAATTATTCTGCATTTTTTTTGGTAAAAAATCGAATCCAGCACGATTAGGAGTAGCAATGCCTAAACGTTTACTCATTTGCGCTGCTACTTCTGGTTGTAAAATAAAATTAATCCAAGCATAGGCTCCATCGATATTAGGGGCTGTTTTAGGAATGACAATTGTGTCAGTCCATAATGAGGAACCACTTTTGGGAATAACATACTTGAATTTAGGATTTTCTTGAGTAATTTTCACCCCATCTGCTGAGTAACACATTGCCAATAATAAATCTCCCGCCACAATTTGATTGCGCCACGCATCAGTATCAAAAGCAGCGATCGCACCTTTGAGAACCTTCAACTTTTCATAAGCCTGTTTGATTTCGTGTTCATTTTTTGAGTTATAGGAGTAACCCAGCATCCGCAACACCGCACCCATCACTTCTCGGACATCATTCAGCAAAGTCATTCGCTTTGACAGTTGCTTTTGGTTTTGCCAAAGATAGTCCCAGTCTTCAGGCGGAGTTTTCAGGATTTCGGAGTTGAAAAGTAAACCTGTTGTCCCCCAGCTAAAAGGGATACTGTAGCGATTATTGGGATCGTATGTAGGATTTTGAAACCGTGATAATAAATTTTCTAACCCGATTAAGTGAGTGTGATTTATTTCTACTAACAACCCCTTGTCCACCATCTTCTGTACCATATAATCAGATGGGTAAATAACACTGTAATATCCTCCACCTCCAGCTTCCAGCTTAGCCAGCATGACATCATTAGAATCATACGCATCTGCAAGTACTTTAGTACCTGTTTGGGCATTAAAGGTTGCCATTAATTCTTTGTCAGTATATTGTGTCCACGTGTAGATACTGAGTTGATCGCGAGGACCTTTAGTAGTAGAAGTTGCTCGTACATTGGCAAGTCTCCAACCACAACCAGTCAAAGACAAGCCTGAAAGCGTCACCATCCCTGTTAAAAATTTTCTTCTAGTCATTAGTTAATGGTTAATGGTTAATAAGTAGGTTGATGAGAATAATACCAACAAAGTTTTGTAAAATAAACGTTCACCAGCAATGCTACTTGACAAAAGACCACTCTAACGAAAAAAGCCTTTATGAACAAATTAACGCCTAAAAATTGGATTCTGATCCAACAGCGACTAACGCCTTATTTGTTTTTGCTGCCTGCCCTGGTTATCCTAGTCTTAACTGTCTTTTGGCCTGCACTACAAGCCTTCTACCTCAGCTTTACCCGTTACGAATACGATCTGACCGAGATACCGCAATGGGCAGGTTTTACCAACTTTCGCCGTCTGTGGAATGACCCTGTTTTTTGGCAAACCTTGGGAAATACCTTACTATATCTTATAGGTGTAGTGCCGATTTTGGTAATTGCTCCCTTGGCACTAGCAATTTTGGTGAATCAGAAACTGCGCGGAATGCATTGGTTTAGGGCTGCTTACTACACACCAGTGGTGATTTCCGTAGTGGTTGCGGGAATTGCTTGGAGATGGCTGTATGCAGAAAACGGCTTACTCAATCAGTTACTGAAAGGCATTATCCCAGCAGGAATTCCTTGGCTAACTGACCCCCACTTTGCGCTTTTCAGTGTGATGGCTGTTACCGTGTGGAAGGGATTAGGCTACTATATGGTGATTTATCTAGCTGGGTTACAATCCGTTCCGGCTGATGTGTATGAAGCCGCCGCAATTGATGGTTCAGACGGTATCCGTAAACACTGGGATATAACCTTACCTTTGATGAAACCTTACCTAGCTTTAGTGGCAGTGATTTCAGCTATTTCTGCCACCAAGGTATTTGAAGAAGTATACATCATGACCCAAGGCGGACCACGAAATAGCTCGAAAACAATTGTTTACTATCTATATGAGCAAGCATTTAATAACTTGGAAATCAGCTATGCTTGCACAATCGGGCTGGTATTATTTTTGATAATTTTAGGTCTGTCAATTTTGCGATTATTACTTAATCGTAGCGCAGGAGAAACTTTAACAAATTAAAAAAATATAGGTTCTCTTCCTTAGACATCTCCGAATTTCGTCCTATGTTGTGCTGTGGAATTTTGATTTGTGAATATTTGAGTCCGCTTGAAAACAAAACTAAATATTAGAGCGATCGCACTTAATACAGAGTAATTACAAATTGTTGTCTTTAAGCGGACATCGGATCTGGTCTGCCAATCCCCAGTTCTTGAAGTTTGGCTTTGACATCTGACCACTCACTACCACAGTAGTAGTATTTTTTGTCCAAGATGTTTGCTACATAATAGCCCTGCAAGCCGCCGTTGATGCGGAAAAGCTCAATAGCTACTTTTTTCATCGAAGTGTCAAAGGCAGCAAATTCATCTTCAATTGATAGATCTGGGGCATTAAATAAATTGATGAACGGTTCACCATGCTTGAACGCCCAGCCATTTCCTCGGCGCTCAATGATTTGATAGTAAATAGGACAAAAAACTGTAGTGCTGGAATTTGTCATAACTGATATCTTGCACCATTCTCAACAAGACCTAAAAAACCGGGTTTCTCAACCAAAGATTAAGGGTTTGACCATTAGTCATTCTCAAGAAACCCGGTTTTTCACCCAGGTGCAAGATGTGAGATAATTAAATCTGGTTTATATAATACTCGAATATAGCCCCTAGTGGCTAACTAGGGGCTGATAACTAAGTGTTAGTTATCGGTGTTGTCTTGTCCTTCTGGTTTCACTGCTATATCGTCCAGATCGGATTCAACAACTTCTGAGTCAACGAGGTATGTCACTGCTAAAGAGTTCTGTCGTCCCCTCCAGATGTTCTCCCAACTTCTCTGCCACCCGCATTGAAGCTTCATTCTCCAAACGAATTAGGCTAATGACGCGGTATTGCCCTAGCTTCTCAAAGGCATAGTCCATCGATCGCCTTGCAGCTTCTGTTGCATAGCCGCGTCCCCAATAAGCCCGCCGCAAAGTCCAACCAATTTCCAATCCGGGCCAACCCTCTGGTTGCCAGCAGCCAATGCGCCCAATCATTTCACCACTACAGCGTTCCTCAACTGCCCACAATCCATAACCTCGCAGCTGCCAGTGCCCCAGGATCATCGCCATATTGCGCCAAGAGTCCCAACGAGATAGGGGCTGCCCATTGGCGATATAGCGCATAACTTCTGGATCGCCGCACATCTCGGCATAAGCATCCAGGTCTTCTTCCCGAAAACCTCTTAAAATCAAACGCTGAGTAGAAAGTTGTGGAATTAGCATTTCCGAAAGACCGTTACATCCAAAATCAAGCCAATTTTGGGCGTTGCTGAATCAGAGTATGAATTGACATTTTTCGAGATGATTAAACAACGATTCAAAGCGCCTTTGCGTCTTTGCGTCTTTGCGTAGTCCTGTCATACTTTAAATCAGCAATGCCCAATTTTGATATACTTAAAATCTACGTCTGACCCAGACAAACTGGAATACTATACGGAAAACTCCATCTAACTATAAGTTATACTGTTGTGATTGATTTATAAAGTCAATCTTAAAATCGTAGGGTGCGTTAACGAAGTGTAACGCACCTTCAACTTGTGACCGACTTCATCACTTACACTGAGCAACGAGGTTGAAGGGGTATTAATTTTTAATTTTTAATTTTTAATTTTTAATTTGAGCGAAGCGATTGACTAAAACCGCCTTTGATACTCAATAATTGCATTAGTGTCTTCAGAAAAATCTGTGGAAGTACGCACGCGAAGGTCGGGGTTAATTCGGTAGTTAATACCGAATTGGGGGGCTTGGTCTGTTGTCAATACTTTCAGAATAGAGGCGTAAAAATTGCGAGTAATATCGATTCCAGCTTCTGCCGCCACATCTATTCCAGAACCAGTCTGAGAATTTGATGGCGATGTATTTTTCTTTGAATTTGCGGTGCTGGGGTTGAAGGTAGGGAATATACGGAATTCGCTTAAGCCAAGGGCATTACCAATCTGGCTAAAAGTTTGTTGAACGTTGAGAGCTGAGCCTGCTAAGTTGACGAGTCCTAGGGTACTCTCGCCGCCGCTTGTGCCGCGTCCTAAGGTTTGCACAAAGCTACCCCCTAGCAGGGCAACAATTTCTGTTTTGCTGCGTGAAGGAGAGCTTGTCAGTTCCAGATTTTCGTTGATCTCACTGGCTGGACCATTGACTTTTGCGTCAACACGAATAGTGTTTACAGCTTCAAAGCTTGTATTAATTCCCTGGTCGTTGATTTCAGACGATGTGGGTGAGTTTGTAACCTGCGTGGTTCCTGAATCTACTACATTGGTGACTAAATAGACATTTAAGTCGGGGTCGCGAGGTTGATTTGCTCTAAACGTTGCTGTTTGTTCATACCCACGGGCGAGCTTAAATTGGGTAGCAAACAAATTCACACCTCCTCCTTTGAGGTTGATAATTCCCTCTGGTACTGGAGTAGTTAACGGACCGTTGACATCGAGAGTACCAGTGGCTTGGAAACTGATAATAGGTGGACTGGCGATCGCTACGTTCTTGCCTAGTGTCAACTGAAGATTCTTCAACTGTGGCGTTGGGTTTCCAGTCTGAGGCTTGTTCTGATTGTTTTGATCGTTCTGCTTGTTCTGTTTTATAGCCCGTGACATGTTTAAATTGCTACCAATTAAATTATTATCATCAGTAGATTTAGGTAGCAACACCTGACCGTTCGCCAACTGCAATTGACCACCAATTGCTGGGTAGCGGGCAGAACCAGTAATCTGCAAGTTACCGCTCACGCCTCCTTTGTACAGTGTCTTCAGGTTTACCGCCAACTTGTCAAGGTTAACGGTAAGGGGATTCGCTATTTGCGTTTGCGAGTTACCAAAGATAGGAATATTTCCTTGAGCCTCTACTTTACCCTTGTTAAAGTTACCCTGGAAATTTTCTACGTTTATCTGGTCAAGATTAAACTGCACATTTCCGATTACATCTGTCAGTTTTCCTGGCAAAGCCTGAGCTGTAAAAGTAGCATTTTTGACATTAGCAATTCCTTTTACCACTGGCTGTTGTATTGTGCCGCTCACCGTCAAGTCTACCTCTCCCTCACCTTTCTCAAACGCTACCTGATCGGTCAACAGGTTTAATAATCCCAATCCCTCATTCTTCACATTCACGTCTAGATTAATATCATTGCTTGCTGGTGCTACAGTTGCAAAAGGCAATTGGTAGGGGATACTGCCAGTAATATTAACAGGTTCGGCGCTGGCAACTAAGACGTTGCTGCCAAAGTTCAAGCGCCCATCGTTATAGCTAAAACTAGCAGTAGCTGACTGTACTGGCTTCTGATTCAAAGTTCCATCTATAATTTGCAATTCCCCTTTTGCTTGTGGGTTTTTAATGCTACCTGCCAAAGTTGCTGTAGCGTTGAGATTACCTGTATAATCAACTGGTAGTTTGACAAAATTATTCAGCTTCTGTATGGGGAAGTTGGTGACCCGCAACTGACCTGATTGCTCCGTACTGCCAATGTTACCGCTGAAAGCTATTAGCCTGTTTTGCGACTCAAGCCGCAAAGGTAGCAATCTCAACACACCGTTTTCAAAGCTTCCTTGAGCAATAATCTGCTCAGCTTTATAAAGACGATCTGGCTGGTCAAGTTTACCCCAGACAAAGTTTTGACCGTTCACATTAAAATTCGCCGCCAGTCCGTTGGCTGTGGCAGTATCTACAGTTATTGCAGCGTTAAAGGTTCCCGATAAATCTGCCAAATCAGGTATGAAAGAAGCATTACGCCGCTGTTTTTGCTCTTTTGTCAGTAGTGCTTCAATTTCGGCAAAGCGTTCTAGTTGGGTATATAAAGGCTGATTTGGCAATCCCACTGGCGCAGTGTTGGCAAGATCTGCCGCCTTACCGTAGGTTGGCGCTGCCATACCACGGTTGAAATCTTGCAAGTCATATAACTGTAGTACTGTCAGGACATCTTGGATTTGTCCTTGGGTGACGTTGACTTTGGCTTGGATTTGAGGACCTTTAGATGTTTGGGTGAAAGTACCTGCTAAGGCGTAGCGACTATTACCTTTGTCAAATTCGCTACTTGTGATTTTTGCTGTACCATTTTCGTAGCGGAATTGAGCCGCAACGCGATCGCCTTTAATCCGCCCAATCTGTGGACGTGCGATCGCCACATCCCCCACCGCCGTCGCAAACGTCTTCTGATTAACAGACATATTCGCAGTTAACACCCCAGCAATACCACCAGCACCAAGGCGAACACTCGGAGGCGGAGTCAATTTTAATATAGCTAAGGGAAAGTTGTCTACTTTCACTGCTAAATTATCCCCTTGAGATTGACCACTTGCCAGTGCATCCTTCCACTTCACCGTGAAAGAGTTGGGGCGATTAGCTGGATCTAGGCTGGCGGCAATCCGATCTCGTGTTCCGGTCAGATCCACACTCGCACCCTGACCCTGTACTGACTGGACTGGTCCACTTAACAGTGGCTCAAAAGCCAAGTTATTCACCACCAAGTCTCGCAACTTGAGTTGCCCTTGTACATTCGGCACAGGTAACTTACCCCTGATTTGTCCGCTAAAATCAGCGAGTCCGGCTACAGCAACTGCATTGGGAAGCTGAACGGGCAACTTTTGTAAATTGTAATTTTTGGCTTGGACGTTGAGATTTACATCAGTAATTTCCGGTGTATTACCTGTAAAATTAGCTGCTACATAACCACTAGCATTTAAATCTTGAGCAGTTGCTCGCTCAATATTGAGCTTTTCTCCATCCCACCCGATTACGGCAGTTAGTGGTTGTTCTAAACCAGCAAGTCCTTGAGAAAAATCCACCTGACCATTAGCACGTAGATTTTGTAGCAAATTCTGTAGAGACGCGAAATTTCGCGTCTCTACATTACCAGCGACTTGCAACTTTGAGCCGAACTGACCTCGCAACTGCGGTGAAAACCGATTTAATTGCACACCTGAAGCATCAACTGCTGCTTGATAGCGACCATCAGCCAATTGAATATTGTTGGCAGTAACTGTACCGCCTGCAATATTATTCAACCGTGCTTGACCAGTTGCTTGAATTGTTTGTGGTTGAAACGACGTAGCCGAACCAGCAACATTGAACTGACCTGTTAACGATCCTTGAGCTTGCGGTGGTACTTTTGCCAAGCGCTGCAACTGCACGTTATTTGCTTGCACTTGTGCTTGATAGCGACCATTAGCCAGTTGAATATTTGTAGCATTAACAGTGCCGCCAGCAACATTCAGCCGTGCTTGACCAGTCGCTTGGATTGTTTGCGGTTGGACAGATTCTACAGAACCCGCGACGTTGAACTGACCATTTAAATTTCCTTGAACTTGCGGTGGTAATTGTGCTGCTAATTGCTGTACATTTAAATCATTCGCCTGGACTTGTGCTTGATAACGACCATTTTTCAGTTGGATATTAGAAGCTGTCACCGTGCCACCACCTACTCCTAAGCTTGCCTTGCCAGTAGCACGTAGAGTGTTGAGGTTCAGATCATTGGTGTTGCCAGCGATTTGGAATCTACCCGCCAATGGTCCGTTTAAAGCTGGAGGAGTCGCCTGTTTGAGCAAACGTCCTGGTCGTATCCCATCTGCTACCAACTCAGCGGTAAAACTTTGCTCTCCAAACACGATCTTAGAAACTGCTACTGTGCCACCAGCAACTTGAAGTCTGGCATTTTCAGGGCGAATCGTAGCAACTTTGAATGGTGAATTGGTTCCTGAAAGGATGAAGCGACCATTGAACCGTGCATCCTGAAGAGATATATTTTGTTGTTGACTTGGTTTGACGAAGCGATCTACCTGTATTTGAGAAGCATCAGCTACCCCTTGCCAACGCTGATTAGCCAAACTGCCAGAAGCCTGCACTGTACCACCAGCAACATTGAGAGCAATATTGCGGAACAAAAAGGCTTGATTTTGGGTAATGATCGTACCTTCGCCATTTGCTGGGTAAGTCGCGCTTGGTGCCTGCAATCGCACTAGTGTCTGGGTGTTGCTAGGAGAACCTGTCAACCGGGCTGTGGCGGCAACGGTATTAATTTGAAACGGGGTTTTGATATTGTAAGCTCCGGCGATCGCATCCCCTGGAACATTCTTTGCCTTTAAATTAAAATCTAGCTGGGGAATTGTAGTGAGTTTGACAGACCCAGTACCTGTTACATCACCGCCTACTTTTGGTTTCGCTTGAATGTCTTTTATGTTAATGACTGCGGCAACAGTATCAAAATCAAACTTACTGCGGAAGCTACTAAAATCAACTTGATCGACTTTGGCAGGCTTGGTACTAGTAACTGTACCTAAAAGAATCGGCGCAGTGTTTGGTCCTACAACCTGCAAATCTGCTTTTACTTCTCCAGTTACAGGCACTGGTGATGTTAGCTTCAGAGTTTCCAGCGCAGAAGCCAGACTCACAGCCTTGACAGTAGCTGCCAATTTCAAGCCAGCTTTCGTGTCGAGTGTACCGTTAGCTACCAAAGGGATTTTGCCGTAGCTAGTCGTGATATTCTCTAGCTGAATCTTAGTTCCCTGAAAGCGTAGGTTTCCTTGGGAATTGTTAAACGTTTGTGGTACGCGAGGAACCTGAAGTTGAACACCTTGGGCAACAGCGCTGCCGTCGATTAAAATTTCTTCCCATGATTGTTGCGATCCATTCCATGACTTAAGCTGGACATTCAAATCACCCTGTACTCGACCCGCTTGTAAGTTCCCTGGTAACTTAATTATGTGAGTGACATCAGAGGCAAGAAAGTCTTTTGCTTGCACCTGTAAGTTAGCGTCAAATGTCTTCGGACGTGCATCTCCCTTCAAAGAAACGCTACCACCATTGCTTGGTAACCCAGTCACTTCAAATTTAATCTGTTGATAGTTGTCAAGTAATTGAGCAGATCCGTTGAGTTGTGTAAAAGTTACTGGGTAGCCTAGGGG
>CAXTSI010000384.1:0-9099 GCA_964246695.1 uncultured bacterium | reverse complement strand
AATTCTAAAGCTTTGTCGTAGGATGCGAGCGCTTGTTCATATTGTCCTAAATTATTCAGCGCCATGCCTCGATTGTACCAAGCATTGTGGTAGTCAGGTTTCAATTCTAAAGCTTTGTTCCAACATGCGATCGCACCTTCAAAATCCCTAGTCTCGTATTGCGAGATGCCTTTGTTAACCCACGCTTCTGCATCATCAGTTGGCAATTCATCAGCATCTATTTGACTTACGCGGTTCGTTCCTCCTCCCCTCTCCAACAACCGCTTCCCAATATCATAAGCAACATCACTCACTTCCCCGATGCCCAACTCACCCAACTGCACCATCCGCGCTGCTAACTCATGATGCGATTCTGAGGATGCTAGCAATTTATCACCAAAGCCGCGCAACCATTCCAGCAAATTAGCATCATTGATCCGGTTTGCAGCCAAGAAACCTTTTACCCCTCCTTTAGTCAAGCCATCATTAACCTCTGCCAACAATTGGAGAAATAATGATTCATACTCACTATCTGTAAATTGTTTGCGTGGTTCTCTTGTCTCCTGTTTTACTAATAGAGGAGAAAGGGTTTGTTTGCTACCCAATAAGCGCTGAATAAACCTTTTGAGCCATTGCCAAAGCCGCTTGAGCATCTGCCGCAACCTTGTATCGCTTTTATTAAATATCTTATCCTAGTAGTCTATCAAGTCATGGGTAATTCGTAATTCGTAATTCGTAATTATCAACCCCATAGCTAAAGCAAGGGGCTTGTAATAAGGACGTAGTATTTCTTGCCCTATGTGTGGAATGGTGCGTTACGGCGTTCCGCCTAACGCACCCTACGTATATTTGATTTATCATCATTCGTAATTACTAATTCGTAATTCGTAATTAAAAATGGGTTGAAGCACGGAGCGTTTCGTTACTCATTTTTCAGTCAGGGTTTAAATCCCCGTCTGAAAAATAATTACGAATTACGAATTACGAACAACGAATTTTTAATATGCGTTGTTCTGTAATTTTTAATTTTTAATTTTTAATTTGAACGAAGCGATTGACCCATAATTTATGCTAGGTTTGAAAGATTAAATTAAAATATCAAATGAAGTTATGCAGGCATTAAGTAGGGAGCATATTGAAATCTCCCCTGATATACGTGCTGGTAAGCCCCGTATTGCAGGCACAAGAATTGCCGTAGAGGATGTAGCTGTGATGCACCTGAAAATGGGGTATTCCCTTATAGAAATAGCTGGCAAGTATGACCTCTGTTTGGCATCGGTATATGCAGCAATAGCTTACTACTTTGACTACCGAGATGAGATAGACCGCCACATGACAGAAGAAGACGAGTATATTCGAGTTTTGAAGTCCAATTATCCTTCAAGACTCCAAGAAAAATAATGGTCGTTGAGGGATGAGTAAGCGTATCCGCTTCCACCTTGATGAAAATGTCGATCCTGCGATCGCACTTGGTTTACGTCGTTACGGGATTGATGCCACAATAACAACTGAGTTATCCATTAATGATATGACAATAACACGTACTCAAGAAATGGGAATTGTCACCACTACAATCACCGTCTCTAACTTGGTGGATGAAATTTTGGCAGAACGAGGATTTATTAAGAGCGAACAGATTCGCTCAATTACTCTCAATAATGTTTTAGTTGATACAGGGGCAACTCGTCTTTGTCTACCTGCGGATATTATTAGCGACCTTGGCTTACCACTGGCGGGAGAAATTGATGTTAAAACAGCCGCCGGGATTCGTAAAACAAGGCTTTTTAAGCGTGTAAGTCTTACAGTAGCAGGAAGACAGGGAGAATTCACCTGCACTGAGTTACCAGGAGGAGAAGATCCCCTTCTTGGTTTAATTCCACTGGAAGAGTTAGGATTGAATCCTGATGTAATTAATCAAAAGCTGATTGTCCTTCCAGAAACTGGTAAAGATACTTATCATTTAATTTTGTAATTTCCAAGTCTATTCTGGTGCTAAACTGAGTGGTGCTAATCTCAGTCATGCCACCCTGAGTTTTGCTTCCATGAGTCATGTTAACCTGAGTAGTGCCAACCTCAGTACCGCTAACTTGATTTGTGCGGACTTAAGTAATGCCCAACACCAGACACCTACGCAGGGTTTACCCTGCTGCATGGCGCTTCGCTCCCCCACGCTTATTGAATAATTTATTTTTTGGAAGTCCCTTAGTCAATCTGGCTGCTTCTAAGTAGGTGGACAAAAATATTTACCTGATGCTAATCTTATTGGTAAAAAATCTCATCACAGACTATGCCAATACTGGGACAACCAGAGGTAATGTGGAAAGACAGTTGATTTTCGATACCGAGCATGACCATTACCAACTCGTAAACGTTGGCTGGGAAAATCGGAATCGGGTATATGGGTGTGTTTTGCATTTTGACATCAAAGATGGGAAAATTTGGTTACAGTACAATGGTACGGAAATCGATTTTGCAACAGAGCTAGTCCGGTTAGGGATACCACAGCAGGATATTGTGATTGGGTTTCATTCTACTTGGATGCGGCAGTTCACAGAGTATGCTGTTAGCTAAACTACCCACACTGACCCGTCCTCGCCGGGTGTAATTCGTAATTATCTAACAAAATTACGAATTACGAATTACGAATTAGTAATTATTTGGCTCACCCGTACAATGCACGCACCCACTGCCATTCTTGAATTAAGCCATCAACCAAGGACACT
This sequence comes from uncultured bacterium, assembly GCA_964246695.1. Classification (GTDB taxonomy): domain Bacteria; phylum Cyanobacteriota; class Cyanobacteriia; order Cyanobacteriales; family Nostocaceae; genus Stigonema. The sequence continues at coordinate 6,397 of CAXTSI010000384.1, read as the reverse complement.
TGCGGTTGGTAGCGGAGGATTTTCTGCGCCTTGGAGACATCAGCAGCAGTGTGACGGGCGTCTCCCATCGCCTTTTCAATGTGGTTTCTTTTAATTGGTCGCCCAACAATTTCTTCCATTGTGTCTAGGACTTGTGTTAAAACCACCCTGCTACCGCCACCTATGTTGAAGATTTCGCCCACAGCTTCTGGTACGGTAGCTGCGGCTAAATTGGCTGCTACCGTATCACTCACAAATGTAAAGTCCCGCGTTTGCCCACCATCGCCGTAGATGGGAATCGCCTCATCCTGTAAAACAGATTTGAAAAACTTATGAAATGCCATATCTGGTCGCTGTCTTGGACCATAAACGCTGAAATAGCGCAATGCTACAAAAGGCACACCAAAGTTTTTGTAATATAGCTGACACAACTGTTCAGCTGCTAGCTTAGTAATACCGTAAGGAGAAACCGGCTTGGGACAAATACTCTCGTCGGTGGGTAAAGTTTCAGCGTCACCGTACACGCTAGATGTAGAGGCAAATACTAACCTGAGGAGGTGTTTAGCATCCTTTGCGGCTTCCAGCAAAACTTGCGTGGCGTTAATATTTCGCTCGGTGTAAGCGCGGAAACCTTGACCCCAACTCGCCCGTACCCCAGCTTGAGCTGCTTGATGGTAAACTACGTCTACCGTTGCTAGAAGGTTCTGCCAATCTAAAAACTGAATATCTGCCTCTATTAATTTAAAGTGGGGGTGATTTTGTAAGTGTGCTATGTTTTTGCGCTTTAAAATGGGGTCATAATAATTGGTGAATTCATCAATTCCGATGACTTCGTCTCCTTGTTTCAACAATGCTTCTACAAGGTGCGAGCCAATAAACCCTGCGGCTCCGGTAACGATACTTTTAGTCATGATTCCTGACTTTTTGATACTTTTATCAATCTCAATATTTAAAGGTTAATCCTTACATTCAGGTATCCGCCATTACTTTACAATTACTTTTTAGCAATAAATTTAATCAACGAGAATCATGGAAAACACGTAAATTTGGTGAGATACTTAGAATTATTGACAGTATTTATACTTAAATTTATAATTTTTAATTTATACGCACCAAGTTAAATGCTAGAATACAACTCTTAGGTTTATTGGCAATCTCGCTTTGCAAGGGACTCACGAGGAAATAAGTCAGCACCCACGGCTATAAGCCGTGGGCTTCAGGCGAGGAGTTTAGGCTCCAAACCAAAAAGCCCTAGCTGACCCGACGGTTTGGACTTGTTCCAAGCAGCCGTTACGGGCAAGGTTAAAGAACTTACCAAGGGATGCGCAGCCAGTCTCTTGCTCTAAAACGAAGCGGTTAACCAGGTCTAAAGGGTTAAAGCCAGTGCCGCAATAGATAGTGAGCCAGTCCTGAAGGAGGGTCAGCCCGACCTAGGGAACTGGTGAAGCAGCGCTGCAGGCGGGTTTCCCGCCGTAGGCGACTGCTGAACCCGAAGGGCGAACCCGCAAGGGTACCGACCCGTAACATCGTCAAGGCTAACATTACCCAGCAATGGAGGGACATTATGTCCAAAGTATTTGTAATAGATTCTGAGAAAAAACCCTTAAACCCAATACATCCAGCGCAAGCGAGACAATTATTAAGTAACAAAAAAGCTGCTGTTTTTAGACGCTTTCCCTTTACAATCATCCTTAAAGAATCTCAGGAAAATGTGTTAGTCGATCCACTCAGAATCAAGATTGACCCTGGCGCGAAGTACACCGGAATTGCAATTGTTAATGATGCTACGGGCGAAGTTGTATTCGCAGCAGAACTCCAGCACCGAGGTTTTGCCATTAAAGAATCCCTACTATCTCGCAAACAGTTGCGTAGAGGTAGAAGGAACCGAAAAACTCGTTATCGTCAATCTCCTCTTCACGAATGGTCAAGAAAAGGGAACAAGATGCCATCTCCTAAACAACGCCGGGATGGTTGGCTACCACCAAGTTTGTTGAGTCGAGTTTACAATATTGAAACTTGGGTGAAACGACTAAGCAAATATGCAAACATCACGGCTATTTCTCAAGAGTTAGTGAAGTTTGATACTCAAATTATGCAGAATCCAGAGATTAGCGGTATTGAATATCAGCAAGGTACTCTTGCTGGCTATGAAACCCGTCAGTATTTACTTGAAAAATTTGGTAGAGATTGTGCGTATTGCGGTAAACCAGGACTTAAATTACAAGTTGAACATATTCACCCTAAAGCAAAAGGTGGGTCTAATCGGATCTCAAACCTTACATTAAGTTGTGAGACTTGTAACCTCAAGAAAGGGACTCAAGACATCAAAGACTTTCTCAAGAAAGACCCAGAAAGGTTAAAGAAAATCCTATCTCAAGCAAAAAAAACAATGGCTGATACTGCTGCCGTTAATGCGACTCGATTCAAGCTATTGTCAACATTAAAAGCAACTGGATTGCCAGTAGAGACGGGTTCAGGTGGGCTGACTAAGTTCAATAGGAATACTCAAAACTTAGAAAAGACTCACTGGATTGATGCCGCTTGTGTTGGTACTTCTACGCGAGAAAAACTCAATATTAAAGGTATTCACCCACTATTAATTAAAGCGTCGGGGCATGGAACCCGTCAAATGTGTGGCACAGACAAACATGGTTTTCCCACACGTCACCGTACTTTGAAACAAATCCATTTTGGCTTCCAGACTGGAGATATTATCAAAGCTACCGTCACCAAAGGGAAAAAAGTCGGTACATATATCGGTCGAGTTCTTTGCCGTGCGTCTGGCAGTTTTGATATCTCTACTAAGACAGGCAGAGTGGCTGGAATCAGTCACAAATACTGTTCACCCATTCACAAAAAAGACGGTTACTCTTATGGTTCTTGACGATCGGATCTCTAGACTGCACCGTCATGTGCATCGGCTTCCTCCCACGCCTAAAGGACGGATGTATCTTCCTGAGTCAGACACATCCTCGTGGGCTTCCGCCTTGGGGGTACTGTGAAAGTTTTAGTTGTAGGTAATGGAGGGCGGGAACACGCCTTAGTCTGGAAACTGCTACAATCAAAGCAAATTGAGCAAGTTGTGTGTGTGCCTGGGAACGGGGGTACAGCTAGCATGGAAAATTGCCAAAATTTGCCTTTGGCAGTAGATGACTTTGAAGGTATAAGCAAATTTGCTCAAAATAATGGTATAAATCTTGTGGTGGTGGGACCAGAAGTACCACTGGCAAGAGGAATAACAGACTATCTTCAAGACAAAGGTCTGATGGTTTTTGGTCCAACTAAAGCCGGGGCGCAAATTGAAGCAAGTAAGGCTTGGGCAAAAGCCCTGATGCAGTCAGCCGGAATTCCTACAGCACGGGCTGCGGTATTTACGGAGGCTAAAGCAGCAAAATCTTACGTGAAAGCACAGGGAACACCAATTGTCGTTAAAGCCGACGGCTTGGCAGCAGGTAAGGGTGTCACAGTTGCCGAAACGGTGGAACAGGCACAGGCGGCAATTGATGCCATTTTCCAAGGGCAGTTTGGCAGTGCTGGGAAATTTGTCATCATTGAAGAATATTTGACTGGGCAAGAGGTTTCCGTTTTAGCGCTTTCCGATGGGTTAACGATTCGCTCGTTGCTACCAGCTCAAGATCACAAGCGCATTGGTGAAGGCGATACGGGGGAAAATACTGGTGGCATGGGAGCTTATGCTCCTGCGCCCATTGCCACACCTGCTTTGATGGAACGAATTCAAAAAGAAGTGTTGGAGAAAGCGATCGCTGCTTTAAAAGCAAAAGGCATTGACTACCGAGGCGTACTTTACGCCGGATTGATGATTACCCCGTCCGGATTCAAGGTTTTGGAATTTAACTGTCGCTTTGGCGATCCAGAAACACAAGTAATTTTGCCGCTGTTGGCAACACCTCTAGAAGAGTTAATGCTTGCCTGCGTGCAGCAGCGTTTAGGAGAAATGCCACCCATTGCCTGGAAACCAAGGGTAGCTGCCACTGTTGTTGCCGCCGCTGGTGGTTATCCTGGAGAATACGAGCAAGGAAAGGTAATTACTGGCATTGAGCAAGCCGAGTCACTGGGAGCCACTGTATTTCATGCCGGAACAAAGTTAAACCAACAACAACTCGTAACAAATGGCGGTCGGGTATTAAATGTCACCGGAGTCGGGTCAAATTTTGACCAGGCAATTGCCTCCGCATACGCTAGCATAAAATGCATTCACTTTGAAGGGATGTATTATCGGCGAGATATTGGTCATCGGGTATGGACAATTGCTAATTGCTAATTGCTAATTGTTCATTGCTATTAGCCATTAGCCATTAGCCATTAGCCATACCCCACGAATTTGCTACATTGTACACTATATACTTTTACATGATTAAAGTTGTATTTTAAGCGAACGACCACCGCTATAACAACTTTTTATTGAAATGCTGGCTCTTTTGAAAACAATTCGAGAAGCGATCGCAAATTGGTGGTCTGAGTTTACCCTCCAGACCAAGCTTTTGGCTGTCGCCACTTTGGTGGTATCTCTGGTAATGAGTGGTTTGACCTTCTGGGCAGTCAATACAATTCAGCAGGATGCGCGTCTGAATGACACTCGCTTCGGTCGTGACCTTGGACTACTGCTTGCCTCTAATGTTTCCCCACTGATTGCCGACCACAATCTTAAAGAAGTTGCCCAATTTTCCCAGCGCTTTTACAGCAGCACCTCTAGTGTGCGTTATATGCTTTACGCTGATGAAAATGGAAACATTTTTTACGGTCTTCCCTTTTGGGAACCAGAGGTGGAAACCTCCCTCAGTATAGAACGACGGATACAACTGCCTGAGGATTACGCTGCTGATGCAGAAAAACCGATGGTGCGGCAACACCAGTCACCAGATGGGGAAGTCACCGATGTGTTTGTTCCCCTGACTATTAATGGCAAATATCTTGGTATGTTGGCGATCGGCATTAACCCTAACCCAACCGCAGTCATCTCCACAAATTTCACCCGCGATGTCACTATTGCCGTTTTTATCACGATTTGGGTAATGGTGATTTTGGCAGGGGTGATTAACGCTTTGACGATCACTAAGCCAATTAAAGAACTGCTTGTAGGGGTGAAACAAATTGCTGCGGGAAATTTCAAGCAGCGAATTAACTTACCACTAGGAGGCGAACTAGGAGAGGTAATTCTCAATTTTAACGAAATGGCAGAGCGCTTGGAGCGTTATGAAGAACAAAATATTGAGGAACTGACTGCAGAAAAAGCCAAGCTGGAAACCCTGGTTTCCACCATTGCTGATGGTGCAGTGCTAATAGACAACAACATGCAGGTGATTTTAGTCAACCCCACAGCGCGACGAATTTTCGGCTGGGAGGGGATTGATTTCCTCACCGGGAATGTTTTGGATCTCTTACCGTCAGCGATGCGAATGGAAATTACCCATCCCTTGTCCCAAATGGCAGCAGGGGAATGCGAAAGCGCTGAATTCCGTATTCACCTCAGCCAACCCACTCAACGGACTGTCCGCATTCTGCTGACTACAGTTCTCAACCTACCACGGGAGAGCATCAAAGGCATTGCGATGACCGTGCAAGATATTACCCGCGAGGTTGAACTGAACGAGGCAAAAAGTCAATTTATTAGCAACGTTTCTCACGAACTGCGAACCCCTCTATTTAACATCAAATCCTTTATTGAAACTTTACATGAGTACGGCGAAGACTTGGGTACAGACCAACGACGGGAGTTTCTGCAAACTGTCAATCATGAAACCGATCGACTAACCCGTTTGGTCAACGATGTTTTGGATTTGTCAAAACTTGAATCTGGTCGTCGCTACAACTTAGATGGAGTGGATTTGGCGCAAGCGATCGAACAGACACTGCGGACTTATCAACTGAATGCTAAAGATAAAGGCATTGAACTTATTCAGGAAATTGCTCCTAACTTACCGCAAGTAGTGGGTAATTATGATTTATTGGTGCAAGTTTTGGCTAATCTGGTTGGTAATGCCCTCAAGTTCACCATGCTGGGTGGAAAAGTGGCACTCCGCGCCTACCAACTAAAACCAAAGCTTAAAGAAGGCGATCGCCTACAGCAAGTGCGAGTGGAAGTCTCTGATACTGGAATTGGTATTGCGCAAGAAGACCAAGAAGCAATTTTTGACCGCTTCTTCCGAGTAGAAAACCGAGTTCACACTCTAGAAGGTACCGGTTTGGGACTATCAATTGTAAGAAATATTATGGAAAAGCATCACAGTAAGATATGTCTGGTAAGTGAAGTTGGCGTTGGTACGACTTTTTGGTTCGATTTAGGGGTGTTTGAAGAAGCTTCTCCTGTTAAGAATTTGCCCCCTACAGCGTCAAGGTTGGGGGAGTGCTAATTGCTAATTGCTAATTGCTAATTGCTAATTGCTAATTGCTAATTGCT
>CAXTSI010000383.1:0-9129 GCA_964246695.1 uncultured bacterium | reverse complement strand
GCCATTAGCCATTAGCCATTAGCCATTAGCCATTAGCCATTAGCCATTAGCCATTTTCTATGTCCATTGCTCAAATTTTCAACGTTGCCAATCTTTTTGTTTTACCATTTTGGGCGTTAATGATTGTCCTACCAAAATGGAAGGTGACACAGCGGGTCATGGAATCCTATCTACCCTTTGTACCCTTAGCAGCAGTATATTTGTATCTGTTCGTTAACAGTATTACACCAGAAAATGCCCAAGCTTTATCAAATCCTCAACTAGCGGATATTGCGCGATTTTTTGCTGATGAAAAAGCCGCTGCAACTGGTTGGATTCATTTTTTGGTGATGGATTTGTTCGTGGCACGCTACATTTACTTACAAGGACAAAAAACAGGTATCTGGACAATTCACTCGCTTGCACTCTGTTTATTTGCAGGTCCGTTAGGCTTGCTTTCTCACATCTTTACTAACTGGATTTCTCAGAGATTTTTCCGTCGTAGTGAGGGTGAAGTGGCGACGGTTGCAGAACAATCTGCATCATCTCATTGAACAATTACCGTAGGGGCGCGGTTTCCGCGCCCTTAAAATGTGGTCAATTCAATTAAAAGCTGCTGTAATAAACAGATACAAATAATTCAAAAAAATTTGTCCTACTACATATAAGACCAACAAATATCCCACCCCACAAGAGAACTGGTTTTCTTGTGGGGTGGGCATCCTGCCCGCCCTATTTTCAGTTTATTCGTGCCTACCTATTTATCAGGCATTGCCAACCCTACTCAATCATCAGGGTGTGGCATTTTTGTAATTGGCATCCATCCAACAACGCGGTAGACTTTCACCTGAAGGAAAAACTAGATTTTCTTTTTTATAAGAATCAGCTTGCTGTTCTTCTTGACCTTGTTGTTCTTTTGCCTGAACTGTATCAGTATTAGGGTTAATTAATTCTTGAACATCAACGATTTTCACCAATTCACCATTCTCTTTAAGTTGTAAAAGCATTTAAATAGCCTCCAGAAGTTTTTGTTAGTAGTTAGTAGTTAGTTGTTAGTTGTTAGTTGTTGGTGAACCAGCGCTCTATGTCGGGTTTCCCGACCTAGGCGACTGGTGAACCCGAAGGGTTGTTAGTTGTGAGTTGTTAGTAGAACAATCAACAATCAACAATCAACAATCAACAATCAACAATTAACAATCAACTATCTTGCGCCAATAATTTCTTGAACCGCAAATAAGCCTCTTCTGGCGTCAGCGGTTCACATTCTTGTTCGTTAGGAATATAGTATTGGCTGCTGTCGGGAAAGTGACGTACAACAAAACTAGGTATTAGTCCTAACTTTAAAGCTTGTTTGCCTAGTTTTTCTGCTGTTTCTGCCAAGCTGGATTCATCGTGGAACTGATACGCAGTCATAACTTTCCCTTACTCAAAGAGGGTTGATGAAAAGCAGATTATATTTCGCTCTGATATTTTTCCAATATATCTACTAGGTTAACCTGGCATTGTAGCGGAAGTAAATCAATTAGCGAAATTTCCCGTTTCCCGCCACCAATTTTGACGGGAATGGATGACAACACTTCTGTAACTCGGTCTTCACTCACGGAATTTGATGTAATTAGAGGATACATCTTTTCGGCGACGAGGTTATGCATTTTGGCATCTGATAAATAAAGATGCCACTTAGCAATGTCCATATAGACATTTTCGCCTATTTCTGCTGCTAGGGCTTCCAGTAGTTCTGTGGTGTTAGTTTTAGCCATAAAAATAACCCTAAATAATGAGCCGAAATTCTCAAGCTATTTAACATTATCGCTCTTTGTTGCCAAGCCGATACCACCACAAGTTACAATCGCCCCAGCGTTAGGCGTCCATCTTCAGGTGGATTTGGTGTCAGTCTGTGAGTAGTCGGCGATCGCCGAAATATAAATCAGATGCACCAACAAAACCACTATCCAACTTGCTGTGACCAAAGGTAGCCACTCCCAGGTAGTAGATCTCAATTGGTGGAAAAACCACAACCCAGAATTAATCAAAGCGGCGATCGCCACATGAACGGCAAAATTCATGCGGTCATCTAACTTGCGGTAATCTGGGTCTTTACGATCTGGTTCACGAGGCCAACGAGGAGGCATAGATATTTGTTATAGACTTTGGTAAGGTGACTTTGTGACCCATTTTAAGATTTTTGTGGGCGTAATTGGTGTTCTGCTGAAAAAATCTATTTTACTTAGAATAAAATGATACAAAAGGTGGGTAAAAAGCGATGACTACCTTTTCAGACATCGATGAGGATGTCCTCTTTCCTGACAGTGACGGCAAACCGATGGCGGATAATACAGAGCAGTATCGTTGGATAGTCATTATCAAAGAGAATTTAGAGATCCTGTTTGCCGCCGAGGACAATGTTTTTATTGCTGCGGATTTACTCTGGTATCCAGTGCGATCAAAAATTATTTCGCCAACAGCACCAGATGTGATGGTGGTCTTTGGCAGAACAAAAGGGAAACGTCGCTCTTATCGTCAGTGGAATGAACAGAATGTCCCACCCCAAGTCGTGTTTGAAATTCTCTCCGCCAGCAATGATGCGGATGAAATGAGCCGTAAACTGGAATTTAACAATACTTATGGTGTTGAAGAATACTATATATATGATCCGGAAAGCTTCCAACTAGATGGATGGTTGCGGCAAGGTGGGAATTTGAACAAGTTGTGGGAATTGGATGGCTGGGTTAGTCCCCGCTTGGGAATCCGGTTTGATACCGGACAGGGAGAATTGGTGATTTACCGTCCAGATGGGCAAAAATTTTTGACCTCAGTGGAACTAGAGCAACGGGCTGCACGGGCGGAGTTGTTGTTAGAGCAAGAACGCCAACGGGCGGATCTGATGGCAGAATATTTGCGCTCAATCGGCGTTGACCCTGACAATCTCCCATAATTTAAGCGGCTACTAACTTACGGATATCAGTAAAAACAAAAACCGCCTATAGCAATCCTATTTGATTTGTGAAAACTCCCAGCCTAAGAAACCAGGTTTCGCGCTCATTTACCGGGTTTCTCAGCGTTCAAAAATGATTTAGGACTGCTATAGATATGCGTGGGGACGCCAACAATGCGCGAAGTCTTCCGGATAGAGTACTCTATCCGGAAGGCTTCGCGTCCGTCACCGCCGCACCGCATTTTGGCTCGTAATAATTACGGCATTTTACGTTCAAAACTTCCCCCGAAAAGATGCCTTACAAATTACGCCTCGTGGAATGGCTGTAGTTGTTTTCTAAGGTGACAAGCTAATGCACCTTTCAATTAATAATCAGTTACTCTCTGGTATTTTCCAGCTTGGTTCCGATTATCGATTGTTTGTATCGTCAGGATTTCCTTTCCACCTCGAACAACCACACCGAACTGCTTGTATGGCACTGTGGTTCCATCGTCATAAACTTGGGTGCCTTCCGAAGTGAACTTGCAATCACTTCCTACTTGGTAAGTGGCATTCACCGTGTAACCTGTGATGGCTCCGTCAACGCTGAAAAAGCCACTCCCTTGTTGGTTGCCTTCGCCATCAAAATTAGCCGTTCTCACGGCATCGTAAGACACGGTAGCACCGTTAACTTTTCGAGTGCCTGTATCTTGAAATCCATAGCCACCACTTATGGTTGCATTGTTGCAACCAGAGGTTACCTCTTGAGCCTTAACCTGGGGGCAACTAAGAACAGATAGCAGGGTGGCGGCTGAAAAAATACCTGTTGCCAACTTCACAAAATTACGACGAATTGTCATCTTAATAATTTACGCTTTTTAGCGTAATTGTAATTTTATCTACGTTATAAACTCTACAAAAAAACACTGCTTTATTAGGTTAAAATGTGGTTAAAAAATCACCTACTTTTCCCACAAATAAGTTCGTAATATATGACATCAAATATGGATGTAGCTTACTTTTCCTACTTTTCCTACTTATAAGTAGCATTTAATGCGAAAAAAGAGGTTACATTGATAATTTTGCGTTTTTATTGACAAGGTGCGGTTGCCCTGCCTTGAACGCTTACAATTCATTTTTTTAACTTTAAAAAAACTTCAAAAACACAGATATCTTTTTATGCTAATCCCCCTAACGACAATGTTGAAAGTGGAGTTTACAAGATAGTGAAGTATCAATTGCAGGATTTACGTTATGAATAAGCGCGGATTTCAGCTTGATGAAGTACAGTGGCAACCTGTGAACTCTGGTGTCGCTCTACCGTGTACTCGGCTTACTTGAAATCTGCTGTATAAACAATACTGCTCGGATAAGATTTTTCCCTCCAAGTCTGATGAAGCCGAACGAAGTTTGCGGGCGAGGGTTTCCCGAATTGCAACTTCTCTCCGCCTGTGGCGACCCCCTTACAGCAGTTTTCAATTGAATTGACCACATTGTAAGGGCGCCCAAACCGCGCCCCTACGGTGAGTCCAGCCCTTGCAGCTTGTTTCCCGCGCAGTGGCTCCTGGTGAAGCAGCGCGCCGACACGAGTGTTTCCCGCTCTCACGGCGACTGCACCAAGCTTTATGGCGAACCCGAAGGGTTATATTGTGGTCTAACCGACTGATATTCGCTGTAAAAAGGGGGTTTAAAGAGTGTTATTTGCTTGGGGGATTCGATCCTTAGCAGGCATCTAGGTTGACTAATTTCTGCGCAGGCACGTTCTTAAATCCGACGGCGATTGATGTAAACAGGAGAATCTACGGCAAACAACCACCAGGAAATTTAATCTCTGTCCTTGTCAAAGTTGGTGGAAAATTATTTTGTGCTTGTGTGTCGGTTTGGCAGCGCTGTATGCTGTGCCAGATAGGACAGTTTTGCAGGTACTGATTAAAGACTATTTGCAGATTTTTTTTCGTCACCTTCTCCCCAAGCGCTTCTGATAACTTATGCCATAAGTCACAGCCAGTTCCTTTGAGGTGATAGATACTGTAGGCACTATCCTTTGCCATTTCGCTATAATCCTGTCCTTGCCAGGAGGAGCGCAGGATGAATCGCTCAAGGGGACTGAGACGCCGATGAAGCATAACTTGTTCTACATATGCCAAAATCTCATTAATATTCATAATTTTTCATACACTTGTAATTGAGTGCGCTTCAACCTCAACTGAAATTAGCCTTGCACCCTAGAAGAAGAACCACCAACCAGCCTTCAGATCGGTTTGATACTGTTTGCCATCAGTGTGGCGCTAAGTACCATTAGGTGTTTAATTAATATTTTGAGAGTAGATAATTACTTGTTATTTGTCAAATGCATGATATAAATAATATGTATGCATGAAATCGATTTATTGAAACTGGATCTTAATCTTCTATTGGTGTTACATGCTTTGCTACTTGAATGTAACGTCACTCGTGCTGGAGTTAGAATTGGTTTGAGTCAATCAGCAACCAGTCATGCGCTGGGGCGATTACGTGAAGTATTCAACGATCCACTGCTTGTGCGATCTACAAAAAACATGGTTCCCACACCACGCGCTCTTGAGCTACTGGAACCATTACAGAAAATTCTGTTAGATATCGAGCAGTTGATTCAACAAACCGTTTTTGAACCGAAAACAGCACTTGGCACCATTCAACTAGCTGCATCAGATTACGGAACCGTTGTAATTCTTCCAAAGGTTCTCAAGCGAATTTCTGACAATGCACCCCATCTGAATGTGGAGTGCGATAATTGGCGTTCTGACATATTAGATTTACTGAAAAATGGAGCAGTTGATCTAGCCTTAGGAGTTCTCAATCTACAGTCAGCTTCGGAGTTTAGGTTCCAAACGTTATTTGTCGAAGATTTCGTATCTGTAGTTCGGGCTGACCATCCCATCACTCAAACAGATTTTACAATTGAGTCTTACGTTGCTTGGTCACACGCCTTAATCACAATCACGAACTCGCCTGTTAGCGCAATCCCTAACTCGCCTGTTAGCCATGTGGATACTGTGTTGTCAGGCTTAGGCGTGAAGCGTAGAGTGATGTTGAAGTTACCGCATTTTCTCAGTGCTCCGATGATTGTCCAAGAAACAGATCTCATTCTGACATTACCTCGTCGAATTGCAATGCGGTTTGCTAAGGGAGCAAACCTTGCTATCCTTAAGCCACCGATTGAACTTGGTCAGTACGACTATATGCAGATTTGGCATGAACGGAGCGATCGCGATCCGCTACACATCTGGTTGCGCGATCTCATCGCGTCCCAAACCCAGCTACTCTGAAAATATATTCGCATCTTCGCTCAATTAATTAATTACGAATTACGAATTACGAATTACGAATTGGAGCAAAGCGACTTGACCACCTCAAGAAATGCGTGTAGCACTGAGGAAGGATTATCCCGTCGCCAAGCGATCGCCAGGGCTACCTCTGGTTGTGACGGCTGCAACTCACGATAGACTACTCCTGGTCGCTGAAAATGTTTGACTGAAGCCGATAGCAGCGCAACCCCTAACCCCGCCGCCACAAAACCCAGCATGACCTGCATCTCGTTCACCTCTTGAGTCACTTTCGGACTGAAGCCAGCCCGCAGACAAACGGCTAATACCTGGTCATAGAGTCCACAGCCACTATCGCGTTGCGCCATCACGAAAGGTTCGGTGGAAAGCGCTTTTACCCTCACTCTAGGTTGACTTGCTAGTGGATGGGTTTCCGGTAAAGCCAGAACTAAAGGTTCCTGTAAAACAGCTTCAATAACCAGTTCTTTGTCCTTCCCCCTCAGCGGTGGGACAAGGAATCCGGCTCCAATCTGACCTGCATGTAATGCCTGCATCTGCTTACCCGTGGTCATTCCCAAGACGATTAGTTCTACCCCAGGAAAGCGCTCTCGATAAGTTTTTAGAGAGGTAGGGACAATGTCATAAGCAGAAGACCCCTCAAAGCCCACAACAAGCCGACCAATTTCACCTCGACTGGCTCGCTGTGCTACCCGCACACCTTGTTCAACCTGTTCCAAAATCCGACGAGACTCTTCTAGGAATAATCTCCCGGCATCTGTCAATTCAACTCGGCGTTTAGTCCGGTAAAAAAGTTCTACGCCCAACTCCTGCTCAAGCTGGTGGATTTGCCGAGTTAATGGTGGCTGCGCCATGTTCAACCGTTTGGCTGCGCGACTAAAGTTCAATTCTTCTGCCACAGCCAGAAAATATTGTAGCTGTCGAAACTCCATATTTTCCAATAATTAATCAATACCTTAAGGGTATTAATAAACTTCAAAACTGGTATAAACCGAAAATAAATCTACCTCTTTAGGTACATCTATCGAAGTCCCTCTTCAGGCAAGATTGTGATCAATAAGACTAACTATAGCAATCCTAAATCATTCGTGAATAATAGATGTTGTAGGGTGGGCAATGCCCACCAAACCTGGTAATGGTGGGCATTGCCCACAAGCGTCCGCGTCTTGGTGACTCATAAAATTTTGATTCAGTCGGCAATTTCTCATCTTGTTTCTCTGCGCTCTCTGTGCCTCGGCGGTTTAAAAGTAATTTATTTAACCGCCAAGACGCAGAGTACACAGAGGTAAGAGGTTCGGGAGTTACTAATTTCCTGAAGTTTTTATTCACCTTGACAGGGCTAGCATTGCTCACCCTAGGAAGAATTTCACAAATCAGATAGGACTGCTATAGCTCCTGAAGATATAGCGAGGCTCATTAATGCAAAAACATCATGGTTAACCAGCAGAACACTGAACGTTTGATTCTCGTGACTGGAGCGACGGGCAAGCAGGGTGGTGCAGTGGTGCATCACCTCCTAGAGCAGGGCTTCCGAGTTCGCGCTCTCACCCGTGACAGCACCAAGCCCAAAGCGCAGGCTCTAGCCGATCGGGGAGCCGAGGTCGTGCAAGGTGATTTGGATGACCAAGCCTCCGTCGAGCAGGCACTCAAGGGAGTCTATGGCGTCTTCTCAGTTCAGAATTACTATGAGACTGGCTACGATGGCGAGGTGCGGCAGGGAGTGAACCTCGCTGACGCCGCATTATTGGCGAATGTGCAGCACTTTGTCTACAGCTCAGTTGGGAGTGCCTACGGTCAGACAAGAATCCCGCACTTCGATAGCAAATGGGAAGTTGAGGAACACATACGCTCCATAGCGCTTCCTTACACAATTGTGCGACCTGTCGCCTTAATGGAGAACTGGGAGGCGCAACGCAAAGAGATATCGGGCGGCACACTGCAATGGCCACTCGACCCGGAGAAAAAGCTCCAGCAAGTGTCTGTTGATGACGTTGGGGCTATAGTGGCGATCGCCATAGAACAGCCAGATAAGTGGCTCGGTCGTGAGGTTGATTTGGCGGGAGACGAATCAACCATGCCACAGTTAGCCCAAAAGTTTAGCCGCGTCATTGGTCGCCCGGTTCGCTACGACCAAATCCCGTGGGAGCAGTTCCAGCAAGCAGCAGGCGAGGAAATCACCGTCATGACGAAATGGTTCAATAATGTGGGCTACGAAGCTAACATTCCTGCACTACGAGCAGAGTACCCCAAGCTGACTACCTTTGAGGAGTACCTCCGCCATCATCATTGGCAGGGTTCTTAGCCTACCGCAATTAGATAAATCAAGATATCGCAGTTACAAATCAAGGAGAAGTTCAAAGTGACAAAACTGCAAGGAAACGTGGCGATCGTTACTGGATCGAGTAGCGGGATCGGCAGAGGTATCGCGATAAAATTGGCGCTTGAAGGTGCTCTTGTAGTCGTTAATTATAGCAGTCATGCTGATAAAGCAGAAGAAGTTGTCAACGAAATTAAGAAACACAACGGCGAAGCCACTGCAATTAAGGCTGATATTAGCCAAGTAGATCAGACCGAGCAATTAATTGCGTCTTCAGTTGAGAAGTACGGCAAACTGGATATTCTTGTTAGCAATGCGGGGATTGAGCATTTCGGACCATTTGAAGAGGTCACCGAACAGGACTTTGATAAGACTTTTGCTGTTAACACTCGAGGACAGTTTTTTGCAATGCAGAAAGCTGTCAAGCAGATGAAAAATGGTGGACGGCTGATTTGTACTTCATCTATCAGTGCCAGCAAAGGTTTTGTTAATCATTCGGTTTATGGCGGTAGCAAGGGTGCAATCGAAGCATTTGCTCGAAATTTGGCGTTGCAGAATAGAAATATGAATTAGGGCGATCGCTATGAAATGTCCAA
>CAXTSI010000382.1:0-9132 GCA_964246695.1 uncultured bacterium | reverse complement strand
TTTTCTCTCAGTAATTTCCCTATCGTGACAGTTGGGGTGCGGAATGTGGGTTAAAAGAGTACTGGAAAGATAGGGAGAAAAATAATTCCAAAGAATTACTTCCAAGCCTTCAGAAAATAGCCAAGAGACAAAACTATTTATGTCCAGTGTGCAGTGAGTCACTCCTCAACGGGGAACCAATACACTGTCACCACAAAATCCCCCGCCACCAAGGTGGGAAAGATAATTACTCCAACCTGCAATTTGTGCATTTCTATTGCCACCAGCAAATACACGTTCTTCAGAAAACAGGTACAACAGAAGAAGAACCGCAACCTTGATAAGCTCCATGACAAGCTTATCGCCGGATACTTGGAAACTTGTAAGTCCGGTTCTTAGGGGGGAAAGGGGCAGCAATGCCCCCGCCCTACCCGACTATTATTTGAGAATTTTACCGCACCGCAGTGCGATCGCCATTGCAAATGCTTTTACTACAGCTACTACAACTACCACTGCGCAGTCAACAGCTAATTCCACAAGTTCTACTGAGACATCAACAGTGAGTTCGCAGACTTCCCACCCCTTAGCTGCTTTGAGTGGGAATAGTCTGATTATTTCAACAACAGATGGGGACTTATACCATTGCAAATGCTGCTAATCTTGGTCAATCGAAGGTGTACACGGTAACGAGTAAGGCGTGTATCGTTAGACCTGGACTTCAAACGCCCCAATATCGGCTCTACCATTGACAACACGATCTAAACCGCGCTGGTCTGTAGTGGGGTCTGTATCTAGTAAGATTGGGTCACCTGCATCAATTGCTGGGCTGTCTGAGAGTAGGGCAATTGTCTGTGTAGGACCGCCATTTAAGTCCAAAGGAGTGAGACGTGGGTCAATTGGGCTATCGCTTGTACCAACTATGTCTCCTGTGGCATCGAATCCGGTACTGCCTGTGCTAGAGCCAATCAGGTTATAGCCCTCGCTATTGAAAGTACCTGATACGTCGGGGTTGACACTGTCTGTACTATTAAGGTTGGCAGCAATAATTGTGTTGCGCGCACTGGCAGAGCCTAGAGCATCATTGAACACACCGCCACTATTAGTTGCTTGGTTGAGGGTAAGGGTACTGAACACCAGCGTCAGGGTTTTACTGTTAGAGATCCCGCCGCCGTCATTGCCTGCCGTGTTACCACTAAGGGTGCTGTTGCTCACATTCACTGTGCCACCGCTGTTGAAGATGTTTTTGCCATTAAAGATGCCGCCGCCGTTATTGGCTGCCGAGTTGCCGCTCAGAGTGCTGTTGCTTACCGTCAATGTACCAGCGTTACTGATACCACCGCCACTGTCAGTTGCCGTGTTACCGCTAATGGTGCTGTTGCTTAGCGTCAATGTACCACTACTGATACCGCCACCGTATGTTGCCCTATTGTTGCTGATAGTGCTATTGCTGACTACACCATTATTGGAGAAGATGCCGCCGCCATTGGATGCCGAATTACCGGTGATGGTGCTGTTGCTTAGCACAACGTTACCTAAGATGCCGCCGCCCCAACCTGCCGAATTACTGATGATGGTGCTGTTGCTCAGCACAACGTTACCTAAGATGCCGCCGCCACTCTCTACTGCCCTATTGTTACTGATAGTGCTGTTGCTTACCGTTAAGTTATTCCCGTTGCTGTAGTAAATGCCACCACCAAAATATGCCGAGTTATCACTGATAGTGCTGTTGCTTATCGTGATGTTACCGCTACCTAAGATGCCACCACCGCCAACGTAGTAAGTAGATGCTTTGTTACCGCTGATAATGCTGTTATTTACTGTTAGAGTACCGCTGTTAGTGATGCCACCGCCACCTTGCTCTCCTAAGTTGTCAGATACTCGGCTGTTGTTTAGCGTTAAGATACCGCCATTCAAGATGCCGCCAGCGCTAGTTGACGTGTTACCGCTGATGGTGCTGTTGTTTATCGTTAAAGTACCGCCGTTAGAGATTCCACCACCTGTAGAATATTTTGACGAGTTACCGTTTTCGCTTAAGTGGCAGTTGTCTAAGGTGAGGATACCGGAGTTCCTAATTCCAGCACCGCTTCCATCACCCCTGTTCTGGTCCACAAAGCCATTGGTAACGATCAACCCGTCAAGACTCACCGTTGCTTCTTTTTCAATGTCAAACACCCGCGTTGCCTTGTTGCCACTCACCGTCACTAAATCCCCACCTGTCAACGAATCCCTTGGGGCAATAATGTCCAAGTTGTGAGTGATGTCTAGTTCGCCCAAGTTCAAGCTAATAGTCTGTGCATTGGCAAACAGCGATCGCTCAAACACAATCAAGTCCTCTCCATCATCGGCGTTAGCCTGATTGATAGCATCCCTTAAAGTGGTCACACCTGAGTTAAAGTCGTCCACCGCATCGGCAATACTGTTCACTGTAATGATGGCACTGGGATTTACATTTAACGCACCAGCATTGAGTAAGTCTTGCACATTATCCCCGAACACAGGTGTTATGTCCAAGTTTGTAGTCAAGGTAGGAGATGATAAATCCATATCAGGAAAACTTATGTAAGTGAGTGCAGATTACGAACTAACATCGGCGTTGCTGAATCGGAGTATGAATTGACATTTTTCAACATGATTAAACAACGATTCTTTGCGCCTTTGCGCGGCAGTCGCCTAGGTCGGGAAACCCTCCTGCAGCGCTGCCTTGCCTTTGCGTAGTCCTGTCATACTTTAAATCAGCAACGCCTATATTTCAGGATATTAGCCTTTATTTTATCGTAAGTATTCAAGCGAACATGATATGACCGATAGGTGTCCTGTTTTACTAGCTGAGTACTGCTCATCCGTCCGTTAGCATCGTAGGTAACTTCCGCAGAGGACACCTCCGCAATTTCCCCAATATCTAAGCGAATTTCTCGTTGTCCCTCTGTGGCTACTTGCAGCGTTAAAGGTTGCGATCGCGCTCCTGGATAACGCATCCCTTTTTAAATTAAGGTAAAGTAAGAATAACCCTTGCTGTGCGGTTCCCAAAGCCGGATAGTAATACTCAGGTAGGAGTCGCTGATGAGGAAGCTGAATTACAAAGCGATGAGTAAAGCCGAGTTGAAAGTCCTACTATACTTAGCCCAGTTGGTGAGGTGAAAAAATTTTTTTATTTTATAACAGTTTATATGTAAAATATTTGTAATAATTAAACTTTTTAGTTAAGATTTTATGTGTGCATTAAAAAAAACAAGGCTGATATAACTGATTTGAGACGTGCTGAGTGAAGGCTGCTAATTGCCTTTAATCCCTCGGCAGACAAAGGTAAACATCCTCAAACTGTTGAAGTTGCGCCAATGACAGTAATCAATCTGGAAGCAGAGAAAGAAACTTTCCTTGAACAGGTGCAAATTGTTCGGGGTCCGTATTTGCAGCAGGGTACAGAGTCTAGCATAATGATCCGTTGGGCTACTTCTACTCTTTTTCAAGGCAAAGTATGGTATGGCACAGATTCTGAGAAACTTGATTTAACACAGGAAGAGAAAACAGTTACTTGTGACCACATAGTAAAACTAGACGGACTAACGCCAGACACAAAGTATTACTATGCAATTGGTACAACGGCGTACGTACAGAGGAGTCGGACTGAAAATTACTTTTTTATCACTGCGCCATCAAAAGATTTAGCGTCACAAGTCCGACCACTAAGGATCTGGGTTTTAGGAGATGCGGGACGTGCAAACGATATAGCAGCAAGTGTGCGGGATGGATACCTGAAATTTACAGGAACAGGTCATACTGACCTTTGGCTGATGCTAGGCGACAATGCCTATGATGTTGGTACATATGACCAGTACCAGGGGGCAATATTTGATATGTATCCCCAATTCCTTTGCAGTAGTGTCCTCTGGACGGCTATCGGTAATCATGATGCTGGGTGTGCAAGTTCCGTGTTGCAGACAGGACCTTATTATGAGCTTTTTTCTCCGCCAACTAATGGGGAGGCGGGTGGTGTGGCGTCTGGAACTGCGGCGTATTACTCATTTGACTACGGCAATATCCACTTCATCTGTCTTGACTCTTATGGTAGCGATCGCTCCCCTGAAGGTGCGATGTTCACCTGGCTTGCACGGGATTTAGCTTCATCTTGTCAGGATTGGAAAATCGCTTTTTGGCATCATCCTCCTTACACAAAAGGGTCACACGATTCAGACATTGAGTTTGAGCTAATTGAAATGAGAAACGCTCTTCCCATTTTAGAAGACGCGGGTGTAGACATTGTGCTGGGTGGTCACAGCCACTCTTATGAGCGATCTTACCTGATTGATGGGCATTATGGCATCTCAGACTCCTTTACTGAAGCAATGAAAAAGGATGCAGGAAGTGGACGAGAGGATGAGTCGGGAGCATATCAAAAACACCATTTGGCTTCGCACGCGGGGACAGTATATATTGTTGCAGGCACTTCGGCTCTAGCCGATCTGGTATTTCCGCATCCGGGAATGTATACTTCACTTAGTATTCCTGGGTCACTGGTGTTAGACGTACAGAGCAAAAGGCTTGACGTGAGATTTATTGATTGTCATGGGGAGGTAAAGGATTACTTCACAATGAAAAAAACAATCACTTAAAACCCACATTCCGCACCCAGAACTGTCACACCGCAATGAAACCCCTATACTAGTACATAGGAACTAGGTTGCCTCTGGGCTTGACGATCGCAGATTATGCAATAATAAGCCGATCGCATACACTAGCACGCTATTAATGGTGCAATATAACGAATCTATGGATGACCTGGCTGCTGCCTTACAACAGCCAGCCGACTTGACTTTCCAACTGCCAGATCCAGAAGATGAAGAAATTACCGAACCGGAATTTCAACAGCAGTTGGATATAGCTTGGCAAGTGTGCGATCGCTTTGACTTGCAAACTGAAATCTGGCGGGGGCGGATTTTACGTGCTATCCGTGACCGAGAGAAAAAAGGCGGTGACGGACGGGGTGCAGGCTTTCTCCACTGGTTGAAAGAACGGGAAATCAGCAAAAGTCAGGCTTATGCCTGGATTCAACTGGCTAACAGTGCTGATACCCTGTTAGAAGAGGGAAAACTAGACCCAGGAGCTATTAATAATTTTAGCAAACGGGCATTTGTGGAAACTGCCAAAGCAGCGCCAGAAGTTCAACAGATGGTGAGTGAAGCAGCACAAAAAGGCGATCGCATTACACGTCGGGAAGTTCGTCAAATCAACGACGAATGGACAGCCATGTCCTCTGACTTGCTACCCGCACCAGTTAGAGAAAAAGCAGCAGACAATTCCCTTCCTCCCCGTTATCTCGCCCCATTGGTGCGGGAAATGGAGAAATTACCAGAGTCTCATCAGACTGCTATCCAAAAGGAAATTGCCGCAAATCCTGATGTAGATACCCTGAAACTGGTAACCACTGAGGCACGTAACCTGGCAAAATATCTCAAAGCGGCTGCCGCTGTCCAAGCACTTAACGCCCAAGAGATTGACATCGAAACAGCCTTGGTAGAAGCTCAAAGAGTCGGCTGTTTGAACATAGCTGCCGACTTAGTAAATCAAGCATCCCAGATTGAACAAACAATCGCCAAGTTGTACATGACTTGGAAGCGTATTAGTAATCTATCAGATCGGTTGTATGTAGATACTGGTGCAAGTACGCCGAAGTTGCGATCGCTTCTTGAATGCTTGGAACCTTTTGGCGGCGAAGTGATGGAAGTTCAACTTGGTGGTGCAACTGAACGCACTGTCCGCTTGCAAATTCAGGAAACAAACTAAAATGTAGAGACGTTGCATACAACGTCTCGACAAAATTTCAAGCAACGGTAATAGATAAAACCCAATCACGCAGCAGCCGATTTACCTGGTCTGGTACTTCATCATGGGGACAATGACCCGCTTGTAGGAAGTATTCTGTCAGTTGAGGATAGTGTTTCCGAAACTGCTTTGAACGTTCTCTAGCATTTATCCAGGGGTCAGCTTCTCCCCATAACAGCAACACTGGACAAGCTAATTGCTTCAGTAGCACATCAACTTTTTCACCTTGGGGAGTGCTAAACACAGAAGAAAACACATCAACAGCACCGGAATCGCAAGCAGGGCGATAAATTTCTTCTACCAGTTGGTCTGTAATCGCGCTCTTATCAAGATAAACTTTCTCTAAGGTTTGGCGAATGACCCAAGGTTGTCGCACGTATTGGAACAACATAAAACGTCCCCAAGGTTGCTGAAAAATCCATTTAACAACGTCACCCAATAGTTTTTGTAACTGTTCATTCTGCTTGTTTGGTTGAATTTCAGTTTGCATCGCTTCCGGTTCAACAGAAGGCTGGTTTTCGCTAAACGGACCAGCACTGTTAAGCAACACTAAACCCGCCGCCGCATCAGTACATTGTGCTGCGACACACAAGCTGGTATAGCCACCAAGAGAATTACCTGCCAACACAGCTTTTTGACCAATCACTTCCGTGATAAAGTCGTTCAGTTGGTCGCGCCATAAGTCACCGCTATACTCTAACTTAGGTTTTGCTGAACGTCCAAATCCCAAAAGGTCGATCGCAAACACTTCAAAATCATCACACAATCCTGTGATATTCTTTTGCCAGTGGTCTGTAGATGCACCAAACCCATGTACCAACAGCAATGGAGGACGCTGCGATTGTTTCTCTCCCGCCTTCACGTAGTAAACATTATGCCCTCGCCACTGCCAATATTTACCAGGAACAGGGGTTGTCGAGGGGGCTGTAGTTGCCTGCATGATATTATGAAATGTTAAGTAACTTTAATAATTCTAACGAAAGCCTCAGCAAAATTGGTCATTTGTCAAATCCCAATCACCAATTACCAATTACCAATTACCAATTACCAATGACTAACTTAATTACAGGAAAAACCAAACTACTAGGAGTGATTGGACATCCAGTAGAACATTCACTATCGCCAGTGATGCATAATGCAGCACTCACTCACCTAGGACTAGATTACGTCTATATCCCCTTCCCGATAGAACCACAAAATTTACAAACAGCCATTCAAGGTTTTACCGCCATTGGTGTTGTGGGCTTTAACGTCACAATTCCTCACAAGCAGGCAATATTGCCTTTACTATCAGAAATAGAACCAATTGCTAAATCCGTAGGAGCAGTCAACACTGTTTGTCGCAAAAATAACAAATGGATTGGCAGAAACACTGATATAGAAGGATTTCTCGCGCCGTTGCAAACCACATATGACCAAGATTGGAGCCAAAAAATAGCAGTGATTTTAGGCAATGGCGGCGCGGCGCGGGCGGTTGTCGCAGGTTGTAGTCAGCTAGGTTGTGCTGAAATTCATGTAGTTGGGCGCAATATGCAGAATTTACAACAATTCCGTCATAGTTGGGGCAATTTGCCGTCTTCTGTTAATCTGCAGGTCCATACATGGGACTCATTACCCTCGTTAATTGGGCAAGCTAACCTGCTGGTAAACACAACTCCAGTCGGAATGCATCCCAAAATTGAGGAGTCGCCTTTGAGTGCAGAAGAAATGGCGCAGTTGCCGCCTGGGGCGATCGCCTACGATTTGATATATACTCCTAACCCCACGAAATTTCTGCAACAGGCGCAGCAGTCGGGTGCGATCGCTATTGATGGACTGGAAATGCTAGTCCAACAAGGCGCAGCAGCATTAAAAATCTGGTTGTCACAGCAAATTCCTGTAGACGTGATGCGTCAAACACTGCAAGAAAAATTAAAAATTAAAAATTAAAAATTGGGGATTCTTCATTTTTAATTTTGCATTTTTAATTTTTAATTTCTTGGCCAGCGCCAATTATACTGATTCCATTCGTAAATTCCTTGAATTTCGTACTCGACACCGGTTAGGAAGCGGATAATGCAATTGGTAGAACGATCGCTGCTGCTAAGTTCATCAACCTGAATCACTATGCAGGAGAACCATTCTGGCTGACAAGGACCATTTTCTTGTACCCATTCCCATAGAGCATTACAAACTTCTATGCGATCGCCTACCCTGAGCTTGAGTGCATTTTTAACAGAATACTTATCAAAATGATATGTCTCAACGCGAGAAAGCCACTGCAAACCGTAACGCTTGCGGATAAATTGTACTTTTCCAGAGTCATTTTCATGCAGCCAGTCGTTGAGTAATTGCGCTTTCCACAAGCTATTTTGTGATGATTGTGCTTCAAAAAACTGTAAAAATGCTTGTAATTCTTCTGCACTCAGTTCGTCCAAGGGATTGTCAATATCTGACACACTAGGATTAGATCCCTTAATTGCAAGAAACGCTTGCAGTAGTATCTCTTTCTGCGTATCAGTGAGAGGGCAGCTGGCTGCATCACAACGATCAAAGACTGTAAGCAGTGCTACTTCAATCTCCTCTGGACTCATAAGTTATCAGTTATATAGTAATTGAGGGTTTTATTTTCTAATTATTACAAAAATCGTCAGGTTTATTTTCAAGGTTAAAATTTACTAGTTGTTAGTTGTTAGTGGTTAGTTGTTAGTTGTTGGTTGTTGGTTGTTAGTTGTGAGTTATTGGTTGTTGGTCAGTTTTTTTACTAACCACTAACCACCAACCACTAACCACCAACCACCAACCACTAACAACTAACCACTAACCACTAACCACTAACCACTAACTATTGGTATATTTTATGCGGTTGCGCTCACTCACGGTTATTTTCGTTGCCTGTGTTATCGGAGTTCTATCGTGGGTGTTTACTCCCCCCGCTGTAGCGCTGACACAAATTAAATTATCTAATCTTTCCTATAAAGAGTGTCCAGCAGAACTGGCACTTGGTGCCGTAACTAGTGGTGGTAGTGCGATGGCAGCTAACTGCTTTATTGTCACTGGCAAAGCTGAAAATACCACCAACAAAAGCGTCTATGACGCAGATATTTTTGGGCGGATCTATGATGCTAACAATGACTCGGTCATGCAAAACCGTACCCGTCTTGGTTCAATCGAGAAAGTACCACCAGGTATCAGCGATTTTGAATTGAGAATTTCTGTTGCTGCAAATCAGCCTACTCCCTTGAAGCTGAAGCAGTTTAAAGCGGCTGGATTTAGCGCTCAAGTTCGTAGGTAACCCAAGTTGCTAATTGCTAATTGCTAATTGCTAATTGCTAATTGCTAATTGCTAATTGC
>CAXTSI010000381.1:0-9193 GCA_964246695.1 uncultured bacterium | reverse complement strand
TAGCGTCAAAAGTTTTCCTTTGTCAATTCGCTACGAACTTATGCAAAGCTGTACTAAGCTCTTACCTTCAGGACTAAAGGCAACTGAGAGGATACGACCCGTGTGACCTGCCAAATGGCGACATTCCCCAGTGCTGACATCCCAGAGTCTAACCGTTGGTTCATCACCGCCACTTGCAAGGGTATGACCATCGGGACTAAAGGCAACGGACCAAATCGAGCTCGTATGTCCTTGTAGCGTTTTCAGGCACTCACCCGTATTAACATCCCACAGGCGGATCGTTTTGTCACTACTGCAACTTGCCAACGTTTGACCATCCGCATTAAAGGCAACTGACCAAACCCAACCAACATGACCTTCAAAATTTAAGAGTAGTTGACCATTTGCAACTTGCCAAAGGCGAAGCCCACCCTCTGCATCACCCGTTGCTAACAGTTTTCCATCTGGGCTAAATGCCACACCAAAAACAATGCCTAAAGTTTCCGCAAAAACCGACCCTGATAAGTCAGCGTGAGCAAAATTGATATCATACAAATTCACCCGTTGTAAGTAGGCTTGCCAAATAGTGAGATGGGAAAAGTCATAGCCACTTAAACACCTTTGTTGTTGACAAAGTAGATTCAGAATGTTTCCGCCTGCGTATCCTGTTTCCAGTGGCGTTTTACCTCGTAGCTTTGTCAACAGCCCAGTGAGCAGGTCTTCAAGGGTGATTTGACCGGGCCGATCGGTCAGTAGGCGATCGAGTACGGGTTTGAGAATGAAGCGAACTTGAGTTTCTCGCACATAATCTTTTGCTTGCGCCTTCAGCAGCGCGTGGCTTTTGAACAGTAGATTTTTCTGGGGAGTTGTTGGGGCTAAACCCACCCAGACTTCTTGAGAAATTTGTTCAACAAATTGACTAGTGACATATTCCATTACCACTGGCTGGAGTAAGAACCCTGCCGCAGTTTTATCAATCAAACATCGCTGTTCCAAAGAGTCAAGAACTTCGATCAGTTTTTGCGGAGATATTCGCGGAAAGATATCGGTTCGCAGGTCAGAAAATGAAGCCGGATCGCGATAAATTGCTAGCCAATAAATGACTGTTTTCTCCAAATCTGACAAGCGTTCAAACTGCTGCTTGAGCAGATTGCGAATATTGCCGAAAACGAAGGCATCTTGCTGGAAAAAATCAGAAATACTGCCGTCAAACAAATTTTGAATGGTCGTCGAGATAATTTTCAACGCCAAGGGATTCCCAGAATAGTAATCGATTAGCTGATTCCATTCGGCTTCTGAACCTTGGAAATCACCCTTTAATCTCAACAGTTCCTGTGCTTCTGTTTGCTTCAAACCACCGAGTTGCAAACAGCGAACAGGTAGAGAGGCTCCTTCTTGGAGACGAATTTCTTGCGGCTTCTCTCGACTCGTCAACAGCAAGCAGCTTTGATGTACAGTTTCTCCCACCTGTCTAAGTAGCTCACCGTATCCCTCACAGCCCTCACAATATCCAGCACGATCGGGTGTATCACTGCCACGCAAGATCGTCTCAACGTTATCGAGGATCAACAGACAGCGGTGCGATCGCAAATAATGCAGTAGACGAGAAACTTTAGAATCGACGGTTTCTGGGCGATCAATTTCTTGTTGGTTAGAGAGGAATTGGAGCAACTGAGCCAAAATTTCTTGAATGGGCGGTGCATTGCGGAGCGATCGCCAAATCACCAATTCAAACTGACTTTGTAATTGTTGCGCCAGCTTTACCGACAGCGAGGTTTTACCCATCCCGCCCATACCCAACACTGCAACAACCCGACAACGCTCAACCAGAATCCACTGCTGCAATTGTGCCAGTTCTTGTTGACGCCCGTAGAAAAAACTCACATCGAGCACTTCTCCCAAATCCTGGCGCGCTTTCGTAGCCACTTCCTGATTCTCGTAAACGTCAGGGACTGGAGAAGGCGTAGTGGTGGTTCGTTCTTGGGACTGTGATGTTTGCTCTTGCTGGGCGGTGACATTCTCAACGATCAACCGCCGCTCGATCGCCGCCCGAAAATTCGTTTTATTAACTTTTTCCCCTAAGATTTCTGAAAGGATTTTCCATAACTTAGGACCAACATCATGCTTTAAGTAAGTCGGAGAATAGCCGTAGGTATCGGCAATTCGATCGTAACTTTGGCGCTGCAAAGACCACGACTGCCGCAGGATGGCTTGTTGGAGGTCACTCAAATGCACTCCTGAGGAGGCAAAAACTAAGGCATCTGTACATGCGAGTGCTTTTTCAATATCCATTTTTAATAATTACGAAACTTAAAATATGCTTAAAAGCTTACGAGTAGAATGAGACAAAGATCAGCACTTTTTTAGTGTAGTATGAACCGCTGGTAAATTGCCATCTCACAGGGATCGGGGAATTCCGATGGGAAATCAACTATACTGCGCCAAGCAGCGCCGTTGCCGACTCGTCAAAATAGGTGCATAAGTTGATTTTTCTTGCACATATTAAGCGATAGCCGCAACCACAACCTCGATTACTAGCTGATGCCAAAATTGAGCGCATATCGGTATTGCTACTGAGTGCTAACTGACAAATATTCAAATAGACTACAGTAACTGGGTCCGTTAAGCAAATCAGGTACGATTTAAGATACACTAATCCAATCTTTTGTCCATGAGATCATCCGATGTTATTACGCCTCAGTTAATTTTTTAATTTTCCAAGCTAGGAAACGGTCGAGCCACTAGTGTATTTCCAAATATCTTTTGAGTTTGTGTTATGCCCCAGTTAATTTCTCAAGCATGGAACTGGTTTCTACGCCTACTCCTCAAGAGAACTATTCTTGTGCTAACGCTCATGTTATGTATTGCAGTCGGTGTGGCGTTGTCGAATATGTCTCGTCTCTCTTCGAGCCTGATTCAATCACAAGCTGTTCAAAATGCAACGTTATATGCTAAATCTTTAAAACGTGCTACCGACCTTTACAGCAACGAAGCCGTTGATCGAGCCAAAACCGTGAACGGGATTACCGTCACCCATGCTTACCTCAATCAAAAGGGCGCAATCCCATTACCTTCAACTTTTGCCATCGAACTGGGAGAGGCGATCAGTGAAAACAATGCTGAGATGTTTGTTCGACAGTATAGTGACTATCCTTTTCCTAACCGAAAAGCGAAAGGGACAGGAGGTCCCAAAGACGAGTTTGAGCAGACAGCGCTCGCATACTTGAGAAAAAATCCCACGAAGAAATTTTTTCGGCCTGAAAAGCGTGATGGACATAGCTGGTTGCGATATGCTGAAGCCATCATCATGAAGCCCAGTTGCGTCGCTTGTCACAACACGGATCCGAATAGTCCCAAGAAAGACTGGGAGGTGGGAAATGTGGGAGGTGTGTGGGAGATCAATCAGTCCCTAGATAGCTTGAACACGAAGATTAACGAGCATCTCACTGAAACCTCCGTGATGTTAGGGGGATTATCTGTCTTGGGACTTTTAGGAATCAGCTTGGTGTTTGGTAGGCTGCGTCAAACGGCAAAGGAGTTAGAACAGCGTGTCAGAGAACGCACTGCCGATTTAGCACAAGCTAACGCTGACCTAGACAAAAGGAACGGACTCATTCGTCAGGTCTTTGGAAGGTACTTGAGCGATAACATCGTAGCTAACTTGCTGGAAAGTCCGGAAGGATTGAAACTCGGTGGCGAACGACGCAAAATCACGATCCTGACTTCTGACGTCAGAGGATTTACAGCCCTATCAGAAATATTGCCGCCGGAAGAAGTCATTAAAATTCTCAACCTCTATCTGGAGTACATGACAGAGGAGATTAATAAATACGAGGGAACCATCGATGAGTTTATGGGGGATGGAATTCTGGTACTGTTTGGTGCGCCGATCGCAAGAATTGACGATGCGGTTAGGGCAGTAGCCTGCGCTTGTGCAATGCAGTTGGCGATGGGCGCGGTCAACGAAAAGATGAAGGAGTTGGGCTTACCGCCATTAGAAATGGGGATCGGCATTAATACGGGTGAAGTCGTGGTGGGAAATATCGGCTCAGAGAAGCGGAGCAAGTACGGCATCGTTGGCAGTCAAGTGAACCTCACTTATCGCATCGAGTCCTACACGCGCGGTGGTCAAATTCTGATTTCACAGCAGACCTTAAAAGAGGCAGGGTCAGCTGTGAAAATCGAAGGGCAAAAGCAGGTACAACCGAAAGGATTTAAAAAGCCAATTACAATTTATGAAGTTTATGGAATTAGTGGAGTCTACAACCTTTATCTCCCTAAGGAAGAACAGGTATTCTTTCCCCTTACCGAACAGATTCCGCTTCAATACAAAATTTTGCAAGGGAAACATATTAAGAACACCATCTTCAAGGGAAGTTTAGTCAAGCTTTCAGCCAAGGGATCTGAGATTCGCATTGAGAACCCTGGAGAGGACAGCTTACCAGCTGAGTTTACCAATCTCAAGCTTAACTTATTAACACCGAATAATCAGGCAGAAGTTAGCGAAGATATCTATGCCAAAGTCGTGAAACAACTGGAAAATAAGAAAAGTTTTTACATCCGTTTCACTGCCATCCCGCTGAATGCACAAGCGCAGCTTGACGCTATATATGAATTGATCAGCTCTTGACTCTCCCCGACAGACGATCGCAGTACAATTGCTCAATTGTTAATTGTTCACTTTCGTGAAATATTAGATTTAAAATTTTAAACAGATTTTTACAATCAATTGAATCTAAAATCTAAAATTCATGGCTCCAAAATCATAATGGTAGACTTAACACCTAATTCTAGTTTTAGTTTAACGCTGCGCCTAGAGATTCCCAACCGCGTCGGGATGTTAGCTAGCGTCACCAAGGCGATCGCCACCAGTGGCGGTAATTTCGGTCAAATTGATTTAATCGACCAAACGCGCCAAGTATCAATTCGGGATATCACCGTCGATGCTGCTAGCACGGAACATGCTGAGATGATTGCGCAAGCGGTAAAAGCCTTGCCAGATATTAAGGTGCTGAATGTCTATGACCGCACCTTCAATTTGCATCGCGGCGGTAAAATCAGTATTGTCAGTAGAATTACCCTCAAGAGCGTGTCCGATTTAGCAATGGCTTACACACCAGGAGTCGGAAGGATTTGTCATGCGATCGCCCAAAACCCGTCAGAAGTTTACAACTTAACTATTAAACAAAATACTGTCGCCATTGTTACCGATGGCAGTGCTATTTTGGGATTGGGTAATCTTGGTCCAGCAGCAGCAATGCCTGTCATGGAGGGTAAAGCGATGCTATTCAAAGAATTTGCTGGCATTGATGCCTTTCCCATCTGCCTTGCCACCCAAGATACCGATCAAATTGTCGAAACCGTCAAAAACATTGCCCCAGTGTTCGGGGGTGTGAATTTGGAGGATATAGCTGCCCCTCGTTGCTTTGAAATTGAAGCAAGACTGCGGCAGGAGTTAGATATCCCCGTTTTTCATGATGACCAACATGGCACAGCAATTGTCACTGTAGCAGCGTTGTTCAACGCTCTCAAGGTGGTACATAAATCAATGGCGGATATCCACATCTTAATTAATGGTGCTGGAGCTGCTGGAATTGCCGTCGCCCGATTACTCCAGAAAGCTGGAGCCCAAAAAATCTGGATGTGTGACTCTAAAGGTATCATTTCTACCAGTCGCACCGACCTCACAGAGGAAAAGCGTGAATTTGCTGTGAAAGCGCAAGGAACTTTAGCGGGTGCAATACCAGGGGTAGATGTATTTATTGGTTTGAGCGCACCAGGCGTATTGACGCTGGAAATGGTACGTTCAATGGCGAAAGACCCAATTGTGTTTGCCATGGCAAATCCGATTCCCGAAATTCAACCAGAATTAGTGAAAGAAGATGTTGCTGTGATCGCCACAGGTCGTAGTGACTACCCGAATCAAATTAATAACGTTCTCGCTTTTCCTGGGGTGTTTCGCGGTGCTTTGGATTGTCGGGCAACGACAATTACCACCACAATGTGTCTAGAAGCCGCCAGTGCGATCGCGAGCCTCGTTAAACCTTCAGACCTTGACAGGGAACACATCATTCCTTCTGTGTTTGATGAGCGAGTCTCTACTGCTGTTGCAGGTGCTGTGCAACACGCAGCACGACTTGAAGGGATCGCTCGTAATTAGGAGTAAACTAATTAAAAATTAAAAATTAAAAATTAGAAATGTTTTTAATTTTTAATTTTTAATTTTTAATTAGTTTACTCCGCATTCAAAAACTCTAAATACCCGTTGCTAAGTTCTTTTACCGCTAACTCATAAAGCTGCTTACCATGTTCTGGCGTTGCTAAGGCAGGGTTTGAACCCATTCTGCCATCTGGGTAAGAGGCGCGAAAGTTAGCTGCACTATAAATCTTGTGTCCAGTTCCCACGGATGGCGAAAGAGGTGCAAGCTTAATCGCCTCTGGATAAACATATTGTGTTACAGCCACTTCGCTGGGTGTGGCATGAGAGCCTTCTTGGTTGCCGTATAATTCCTTTGCTAACTGGTAAACTGAACTACACATAAACCAGTTAGCGACTTGACACTGCACTTGATGTGCATTCTTCAGCTGCAAATCTTCTAAGTGCGCGTAAGTTTCAGAGAAAGCTGCTTTGAGAGTGGCGATATTGCCACCATGTCCGTTGATAAAGTAAAACTTGGTAAAGCCAGCTTTCGTTAAGCAGGTGATGTAGTCTCGTACCAACTGAATCATTGTGCTGGGACGTAGACTAATTGTGCCGGGAAAGGCGGTATGATGGAGTGCCATTCCGACATTGATTGTTGGACCAACTATTGCTTGGGTTGCTTCACCTACACCACGGGCGATCGCTTCTGCACAAATCGCATCAGTGCCAATTAATCCTGTTGGTCCATGTTGCTCTGTGGAACCTATAGGGAGAATAATACCTTGAGACTGCTGTAGATAAGCTTCGACTTCCTGCCAGGTACTTAAATGCAGTAACATTTGTTATCACTGTTAGTTGTTAGTTGTTAGTTGTTAATGGTTAGTATAACAATCAACAATCAACAATTCCCCAATTAACATTTTTAGCAGTACGACTGGATGTCCTCACCACACTGATCTACTAAATAACACAAAGCGCGAAAACGCAATCCTACAAGTTGGTCGTATAGCGGATTTAGCTTGCACATTGGGGGAATGTGAGCAATTTTGCGACCCAATAAAATCACATCTCGCTCAAATGGACATTGAGCTGGAATCAGTTTGGCAATAAATTTCGCAAATTTACGATTTTGAATTTCTAAAGAATCGAGCCATTGACGTAATGGTTGTAGTAAATCAACTTGAGATTGAGAGAATTGTTTTTGATTTACTTGTTGATTGCTTCCTAGAATAGGGAGCACAAAAGCAGACAGAATAATACGACGATTGTTAGTCTTGAGCATAGTTGTAAGTAGTTTGTCGTTGAATTAATCTAGATTTTGCAGGTGTTCAGTCCTTTGAATTGTGTTTGAACATAGCGTTATCACAACACAAAGAGGCGGATTGCATAATTGATTTACTTTTATGTAAACCCTATCTATGATAGTTATTTAAACCCGCTGTGCAATGGAAAACTGTCCCGTTAAATACAAAATAGCAAATAAATTATAAAGATGGTATTTATAAACTTATTAATTGCTAATACTTTTCATTGCGATCGCATATATTGAATGTAAATCTTGCATCTGAAAATCAACTGTATCTTGAGGTGTAGTTTGGCAAACAAAAGAACACTTTTGCTCCTACTCTAGTTATATCTTACTGGGATTAGCCCATAAGGACAATTGATTGTCTGCTAGTCGCTTTCCGGAAAATGTCATTAATTTTACAAACAACAACATACGTATTATTTAATAAATAGTGGAAGATTATTTAATAAGTGCAAGCAAAAATAGTTTTTAAATCAATTAAGAAAAATGAGACTGAATAACTTATTAGAGTTTTTATGATGATCCCCATAAGCATATCTGCATTTGCTCTGTAAAATCAGATCGGAAGAATTTTTTGACTGCCAAATCTGACTTTGTGCATGAAATGGTGCGTTGGGGCGGTTTAGATAAATTACCCCCAGACACCACTGTCTTAAATGTTGGCTGTAGAATTGGGGCTTCAGCGCCCTGAAGCGCAACTACGAACAAACTATTGAGAACAATGATAAATATGATACTCGTAACCGTTCACAGGAGGAAAAGATTGAGGGTCAGCAATACAACCATTGAGTAGGGGCGATCGGTGAGACAGCCCTGAATTTCGGTTTCCCGAAGCTGGGGACTGCTTTCCCGTTGGGTCGATCGCCCCTACTGGTGCATGGAAGTTGACTAACCACAAGTCTAAAGGTCGTGGTAACTGCATCAAGGTGCGTTTCAGGGCAATTGTTGAAGTATTAGGGTTTTGGTCTTGATGGGCGAGAAGAAATAAAGGAGTGGTTGGTGAACCAGATAGTTTGAACACCAAAGCTAAGCCCATCATTTCCCCAGTCTGTACATGGGTTTTGTGGGTTGTAGCAATGAGCATCGGTGAGTGAGATACCTTTTGCATCACCGGGACTAAAAGGTCAGGGCGGTAGTATTTTGGGTAACCCAGATTGTAGACAACTATCAGTCCGCTGATGAATCCCATTGACAAAATTATGGCAACAGATGTTTTGCCTGATAATGGGAAAAATTTGTGCTTATTTGTGGGAGTGTTCCAACAATGGCAGAGAATTGCCCCAAACAAAACCATCACAGATGGGAAGTAAACGAAGTAGTACCTCGCGCCTCGTGTAAGGTCAATACCAAGAACATAGGTGAAGAAAAAGAATAGGACTCCTGCTCCTATAATCAATACGGTAAACAGTTGGGTCATTAAACTGGTTGTCGGTTGTTTAAGCTGGGTAATCATACCGCGCTTGAGAATTGGCAGCAACCAGATAAAGAACAAGAGCATTGCTAAGCCAGAGATAATGACCACGAACAGCGAATCTGCTGACACTGGCAATAAGTACAGCATACTAATCCACGTCGCCAAAGCTTGAAACAAAGGGCTGATATACTTCAACAACCCGCTTGAGCCACTTTGAATCCACTGAGTCAACTCACCCCCACGATTTGCCTGCAAAAACAGTGGCAGCCAGACCAAACACCCTACTGTTGTGCCAATGGCAACCACCAAGATTTGCCACCAAGGGGAAGTGGGGGAAGTGGGGGAAGTG
>CAXTSI010000380.1:0-9193 GCA_964246695.1 uncultured bacterium | reverse complement strand
CATCAATGATTAGGCGTGCAACTGTGACTCTGGGATTGGTTTCAGCGTGAGAAAAGCTTGCCACTGGTTTCATAGCTTGCCCCATCTCACTGGTACTGCACTTTGGCTTGCTCTTTTGCTCCATAACCTCTTGGGGCGCATTGTGTACGGCGGGTGGTTTCTGCCCCATGCCGTTTTTCAGGCATCCCAGGAAATAGCCTGTGGGATTTTCTTTATTGGTCAGCACTCCCGTTCTCTTAAGCTCGTTCGCGGCATTAAGGATCACATCCTCACCATATTCTGTGACACACTTTTGTAATTGCCGTGGGGAAAGGGTAACCCCAATCATTTCGAGGGTTTTAGACAGCTGCAAGGACACTAGGGCTTCTCCCTCATCCTTGCTCTTTGAAGTTGGCTCAGACTGCACCTGGAAACAAGAATTAGCCAACTCTTGTACAATGTTGACCAACAACTCCAACAACATCAGGGGGGCTTTACTTAAGCGCACTGCACGACTCACTACAGACTGCGCCGTCAATCCCTCAGAGTCCATTTGTCGCTGAATCTCAACACCAGTGTCTTGGTCATAGATAGGAGGTACTTGAGCATAGCGGTTCCCCGAAGGTAAGCGACGCCAAATTGATGTGGTGTCCTCGTTGTGGACACTAACTTCAAGTTGTTGTTCTTCTTTTAATAAATTATTAATAACAACAACAGTGTTTGAGTCCGTCTCATGGTCGTCCACAACACGGACTACCTCCAAATTGCTGGTTAGTTGCTGTTCAATTCCTTCTTGAGTACTGCGTATTGTTGGAAACTCTATAATGTTCTTTGTACGGATGTCCTTAATATGGACTACTGGTTCTGGTAACCATTCATCTACTGGTTTGAAAGAATACTCGTTGCTTGTCCCTGGTCGCTTGTTTTCTTCAAGAATGTTCTGGTCAACAGCTTGATTCAGTCCTTTGAGGATGGTTTTTCTGTCGCACCCCGTTCTAGCAGCGATTGACTCGGCTGACTCAGTGAAGGTATTGCCTGAAATCGTGCGGTAAAGGACTTGGTTCAAGGTGAATGATTCAACCAGTGTTGGTTTGGATTCCACTGTCTTACAAAGGCGTAACAATGCTTCGTCTTTCAACTCTTGTGGCACAGTTTGTATCCATTCTAGGGTGACACCTCTTGAGGAATTACCGTCGTCAAATTCTGTTTGGGGAGATGGAATTGCAATCATTATTCAATCTCTCCTGGTAATGCATTCCCCCGTCCGTTGTTGCAACCCAGGCAGGACAGTCGCAAGTTTTTGATTTTGTTACTACCGCTTCGTGACAAGGGTATGTAATGGCGGCACGTTTTGGGGGGAGGATTCCCCCCAAAAGCTGCCTTGTCGATTGTCAACGTCTGGTTCGTGAACCTCGCGCCGCACCAAAAGCATTGCATCCCGTACTTTTCGATCTTGTGTGAATGTTTTTGGCATCCGTAAAGGCGCTTGCGTAAACATAGGAAATTAACCCCCGTGCATAGTGCTGAGGTTGCGTGTATTATTTGGATAGTCATCTCGTACCGTGCAGCGTGATATAGCCCTCTATAGCGATGTTTTCGACGCACGCGCTATGAGGGTTTTTGATTTTTGCCAACACCCGAATCGGCGATCGCTCAACGAAGAAAGAAAAGCGACCGCCTCTTTATGTTATCCCAATGTGATCATTTTGGGAAATCTACAAAAACAAAACCCGCCTAATGACTGGCGGGTCTTTCAATGAGCAAATCCGAATAGCTGTTGTCGCAGTCGCTTCAAAGACTGATTTTCTTGACTCTCGATAATCATTTTCAAGCCCACGAGAATCATGAGGATCTCTTAGGCTGCTGATTCCCCCAAAATCTTTTGCTCCAACTTTTCTAAGCGCTTTGCTAAGTCTGTGACATGAATAGGCGTTTCCTCCTTTAGGTACTGCTCAATCATTTCCAAGATCACGTCAGTAACTTTCTTGCCTTGGCTTTCCACCTTTTTCTGAAAAGCGTCTTTTTTTTCTGGGGGTATTCGGACATTAATTCTACTTTCTTTCATATAAAAACCGTATCGATAAATTACAAGCGTGTTAATTCAAGGCTACCAATTAACCTATTGGGATAACAACTGTAGCTCTTGCCTTTATTTTTGTATTTTTCTTTGTTATCCCAACCGGGTTGACAAATGGGACAACAATAGGATAAATTGAATGTAGACAAAACACTCATGCGATCGCTAACTTTCCACGGTGGGCGATCGCATGAGTGAAATCCGTTCACTTACAGGATTTTTAATCTATGCTACAACATTCTCATCTCGCGACTCATTGACGAACAGACCATAGCGCAGGCAGAACTCAACGCATACATTGAGTCTCTTGCCCAAGCCATAGCACCAGAGCCAGAAATCCAATTTATTGACATTGATGGGTTTTACAGCTTTGAAGCGATTGTGAACGGCAATGTCATCGCTCAAATTACTTTAGATAGTTCTGACAGTAGTTGCTGGTGGGTGGTTACAGTTAGTGGAACTCATCTCTACCGTTCTCACGGTTGGGCAGAATCTTGTAATTATGTAGAGCAGCACTACAAAAGCGGAACACTGCCAGAGCATAGCTCCTCATTGCCACCCCAGACCGTAGAAACTTCACCAACGACGGAGGAATTACTTGATAAACCATTTGACGAACTGACAGAAGTTGAGTGGAGGCAACTCTTGGAGTACGAACCACAGCCAGAAGATGTAGAGCGGATAGCGGCGTAGTAATCACGGGTGGGCAGGCTGCCCACTCCCAATGTTAATTAATAATGAGGAATCAAATGAAAAGCGCTCTTTCTAATGCACAACTTTCTGGTGGTTTCGTTATCCGTAGCATTGATGACTTGAGCCGACTTGCAAAAATTCTTGCTGATTCTGGTTTTTTTGCCGATTCAAAACAAGCGGCTCAATGTGCCGTAAAGTTGTTAGCAGGTCTGGAATTAGGGTTTGGTAGTATTCCTTCAATGACTGGAATTCACATTATCAACGGTAAACCATCTCTGGGAGCCAACCTAATGGCATCTGCTATTAAACGCAGTGAAAAGTATGATTATAGGGTGACTTGATTAGATAATGATGGTTGTACAATCGCGTTTCTTCAAAGTGGACAACAGATTGGAGAAAGCACTTTTACTCGTGATGATGCTATTGCTGCTGGTGCCCTGAGTGGTTCAAATTCTCATACGTGGAAAAAGTTTCCCAGAAATATGATGTTTAGTCGTGCTATCAGCAACGGTGTTCGGTGGTACTGCCCAGATATCTTAGTTGGGGTATACACCCCGGATGAGCTAGACCAGCCAACCGATGAGGAGGGTAATTTGGCGTTGAGTGTGACACCCGTTGAAGCTATCAGCATGGAGCTTGAACAGCAGAACTTGCCTATTACTACTGCTGTTGCGACTAATGGAAACCCCCATAACGAGCGTGTCAAGCTTCTCCGTACTTTACTGGGTATTGAGGGTAAAGCTGTTCTGGAATGGCTTAAGACTGAGATGCTGGTTAAAACTCCTGCGGAGTTGGAGACAACACAAGTGGATGAGCTAGTGCAGTGGA
Organism: uncultured bacterium; assembly: GCA_964246695.1. GTDB lineage: Bacteria > Cyanobacteriota > Cyanobacteriia > Cyanobacteriales > Nostocaceae > Stigonema. The sequence goes on along the minus strand of CAXTSI010000380.1, from coordinate 5,616 downwards.
TGGCATTGCAGTGGGCAGCCAAACAGGGGATGCAACATAATCATGCTCTGAACACTTTCAACAAGTATGTCCCCACGATGATTTCTCAAGGGTACACCGAAGTTGATGCGATTGGGCTGTGGATGCAGCACATACAACAGCAGCTCGTTGAACGAGACTTGAAGTCGGTTGAAGTTAAGGAAGTTCACACGGGTTTTGGGCTGAGTTAGTCTGGACAAGCAGTGTGCGGTATTTTAACCGCACACACGCTCCTTAATGCATAATAATTGATTTTAATGCCAAACTTTAGATTTCCAAACTCCTCATGGTTGGGACACTATCTTCGTCAGAATGACGGACGCCCTGATGAGACATTGCCGAATGGTTGGGAACGGGTGACTCAAGCGTGTTTACAGTAGGTCAGGATATGATAAGGGTCACATTGCACTCCAAGGGCGATCGCACAACGAATGCCCAGGACAACAGTGAAACTTTTTTGATGACCAACATGATGCCCCAAACACCAGATAACAATCGGCACACGTGGTCAGGTTTGGAAAAGTATTGTCGTCAGCTGGTAAAACATGGCAAGGAACTCTACATTATTGCAGGACCATACGGCAGTCAGGGTACACTCAAAGGTCAGGTGACGGTTCCTCAGTCAACTTGGAAAGTAGTAGTTGTGTTAGACCGTCCTGGCAGTGTTGTTACTGCGAATACTCGTGTTATTGCGGTTAATGTGCCGAATCAGCAAGGGATAAATTATGACTGGAAGGCTTACCGTGTTAGTGTTAAGACATTGGAAGGACTGACGGGGTATCATTTCCTTGACAATGTTCCTGTTGCTGTGCGTGATGTGGTGGATACTCAGTAGGGTGGGTGGAGAGATGAGCGATCGCTTCACGCTCAGATACACACGCTCTCGGTGCTTGAGCATTCGATTTGGGAGTGTTCAGTTACAACGACTAATACTAAGCTGGTTTTAGGGACATAATTATTCAAGTTTGCTCGCCAAAATTAGTAGCCTAATATACTTGACTTTTTGCCAAGTATTACTCTTAAAGAGCGGTCGAATTTCTTTGGGACAGTCGGTAGTTGCCTAGAAATAGATGATCGGATGGTTTTAGACTACCTCCGTAGAATTGTTATATTCCTTTAAGTGAGAAAGCTTGAAAAGGGACATAATTGTTTTAGTTAGGTCTATAAAAAAAGTTTCAACTAGATATATTTTCGCCCAATAAATTGTAGAGTTTTTTATATTTAAGGATGAATTTGACCATTACTCTCATTCGGGTGCAGATTCCTTTTTAACATGCTCTGCACTCACTTACGTAAATTAAAGTTCTACAAAGTACATGGATTTATCATCTCCTACCTTGACTACAAACACCGACATCACACCTGTATTTGGGGATAATGCGCAAGACTTGCTTAATACTGGTGCGTTACATGTAAATCCCAGTGCCATCATTACAGTGAACAGTATTGCTGATACAGTGGATGACAATGATGGTGTGACCACACTGCGCGAAGCAATCAATCAGGCAAATGCAGATGATGGTGAAGACTTGATTGTATTTGAGCGATCGGTGTTTTCCAGTCCGCAGACTATTACCCTCAGTGGCATAGAACTATATATCACCCACAACTTGGACATTATTGCCCCACGTGACCCGTTGACGGGTGGGGATTTAGTGACAGTGAGCGGGAATAAATACTCGCGAGTGTTTGATGTTGAAAAAGAAGCAACGGTGAGTCTTGACGGGTTGATCGTTACCAATGGCTTTGTGGACGAGAACAGGGGTGATGGAAGCGGTGCTGGAATTAGGAATTCCGGTATCCTCACCTTAGACAACTGCCACTTAAGCGGGAACGGTGGCAATTCATATGCCCTAGGTGGTGGCATCGCGAGCAGCGGTACTCTAACAGTAAACAACACCACTATCAGCGGTAACAAGTCAACTGGCGCTGGCGGCATCTTGAATCGCGGTACCTTAACGCTAAACAACAGCCTCGTAAGTGACAACTTAGGAGCGCAAGGCGGCGGTGGCATCGTGAGCAGCGGTACTCTAACGGTAAACAACAGCACCATCAGCGGTAACAGAGTATCTATTTCCTACTTTGTTGGTGGCGGCATCTCCGGTAGCGGTAACATCACGATAAGTAACAGCATCATCAGTGGTAACTCGGCATATACAGGTGGTGGCATATACTACGACGGGAATAATCTAACGGTAAGCAACAGCACTATCAGCAACAATAGGGCAGGAGATAACGGCGGCGGCATCTGGGTTATTGGTAATGTTGTGCTGAGCGACAGTATTATCAGCAGTAACTCAACAGGATTTCTTGGTGGTGGCATCTACGGTGACGTTATTGTGAGCAACAGCACCATCAGTGATAATTCGGCAAGTTATGGTGGTGGCATCTTCGGTCGCGGTGTGGTCAGCAATAGCACTATCAGCAACAATAGGGCAACTAGTGGGGGCGGCATCTATCATGTCCGTAATGACACTTTTTTAGTGAACAACAGTACCATCACTGGTAACTCGGTAACCAAAGACGGTGGCGGCATTTTTAACTCCAATGGCACAATAGCGCTGGTATCCAGTACCATCACTCAAAACCTAGCGTCTAATGGCTCAGGTGTGTTCGATGGTGCTGATACTTTGTTCAATCTGACTTCAGGGGAAGCCAGCGCACGGAACACAATTATCGCCTCTAACCTCAAAAATGAGAACGGTATCAACCCCGACGTATTTGGCACTTTTACAAGCAATGGCTACAACCTGATTGGTGACAGCACAGGCAGTACTGGATTTGATGAAGCCATTGGCGACATAGTAGGCACAAGCGATAACCCGATTGACCCAAGACTTGCCCCCTTGGACTTCAACGGTGGTCCCACACAGACATTTGCCCTCCGACCGGATAGTCCAGCAATTGATGCAGGCGACCCCACAGTGCTCTTATCTGACCCTACTACCGACCAGCGCGGTAACCCGCGTGTAGTCAATGGTAGAGCAGATATTGGGGCATTTGAATTCTCTTAAAGTTGGCACCAATTGCTTCCCTGACACTCTTATTTGAGCGCATTAACAAACTGGAGGCTTTTGTCAGTTCTGAGAGTGCGAATTTTCAAGTCTAGAATTAACCAAATAATAACCAAGTTCGTGCATTCAAAGCTTATCCTAGACGATGAAAGAAAAATGCATAAGTTAGTAACATCCTCTGCACTCACCATATAAAGGATAAATTGTATGGATTTATTATCTCCTAACCCTACTACAGATTTAACATCTCCGTTATCTACATCCAATACACCTGTATTTGGGGATAATGTACAAGACTTACTTAATGCAGGAGCTTTAAACGTAAATCCCACAGGCATAATTGTGGTGAATAGTATTGCCGATACGGTAGATGACCCGTCTTCAGGTGTAACAACGTTGCGGGATGCTATACTTCAGGCGAATGCTGACACAGGTGAAGACTTGATTGTGTTTGAGCGCTCTGTGTTTTCCACTGCACAGACCATTACTTTGAACTTGGGAGAACTAGACATTACCCACAACACAAGCATCATTGCCCCACGGGACTCTTTAACAGGTGGGGACTTGGTGACGGTAAGTGGAAATAATTCTACGCGGGTGTTTGAGATTGAAACAGGAGCAACAGTAACACTGTCTGGATTGATTGAAGCCGATGGTCGGGTGTCTGTTGACAATGTCTTGCTGGCGAACAATCCTCAGCTGGCGGTCAATGGTGGTGGAATTCAAAACAGCGGTACCCTCACCCTAGATAGCAGCATTGTTCGCAATAACTTAGTTCCTAACCCAGTACAAAACAATCCTGTCTCAGGCGGCGGCATTTACAACACAGGCACTCTTGAAGTAAACAACAGCACCAGAGCGCGGTAATGAAGCAGCCTTGGGCAGCGGCATCTATAATCAAGGCACTCTCACAGTAAGCAATAGTACGATAAGTAGTAACTTGGCAGGCAGACGAATGGCTGCTGCTGGTGGTGGTATTTACAATACGGGTACAGCTAAAGTATTGAATAGCACCATTATCGACAACAGAGTCGCTTCCAACGGTGGTACCGGAGGCGGTGGCATTTTCAATGTGGGTCATCTTCTCTTAAGTACAAGCACCTTGAACAACAACTCAGCCAATTCCGGCTTTAGTAACGGTGGTGGCATTTTAAACGGCGGTAATCTGGAAATAAGCAACAGCACCCTCAATGATAACTCGGCTTCAGAACGTGGTGGCGGCATCTCTAGCTATGGTAAAAGTATAATAAAAAACAGCACATTCAGTGGTAACTCAGCCGCTATCGGCGGCGGGATCTTTAACAATGGCACTATGACGGTGAGCAACAGCACTCTTGAGCGTAATAGTGCGAGCCGCAATCTTTCGTTCAGCGATCGCGGCAAAATTGGCGGCGGCATCTACAATGATGGCACTCTAACTCTGGTGTTTAGTACCCTCACTCTCAACTCTGCTGCTGAGGGATCAGGCGTGTACAGGTAGAGCAGATATTGGAGCATTTGAAGTCCAAGTCTAGTAAGGCGTTGTGTGCCTACAAACACTATTCAACCTAAAAGATACCAAAGTAAACCTAAGGGTTCTAGTCAGGTGCTGTGTAGATTGCACTGCGATCGCTACCGTGCTGGTAATCATACGAGTGCCTAAACCTTGCTCATATTGGTTACAAGTCTTAGGTGTTGAAAAAACAGACATCGCTGCAAATAACTTCCAGGGTTTTAGACAGCTGCAACGACACCAGGACTTCTTTTGGAGTAACAGTAGGCTCAGACTGCACATTCAAACTTGAATTCGCCAGTGCTTTCCCAATGTTCGCCCACAATTCCAACAACATTAGGGGGACTTTGGTTAGGGCTAGAGCACGCCCCACCACAGACTGCGCCGTCAACCCCTCCTGTTCCATCTGCCTCTGGATTTCCACCCCAGTGTCTTGGTCATAGATGGGAGGAATTTGACAATACCGGGTAGCGTCAGGGTTTCTTCTCCAAATTGTGGGGGTGTCCTTGTCAGGGATGCTAACCTCAAGTTGTTGTTCTTCTTCTTTTAATAAATTATTAATAACAACAACAGTGTTTGTGTCCGTTTCAGGGTAGTCCATATTTTGGACTGGTTCGGTTTCTACTATGTCTTCTTTTGTTTCAGTAGGAAACTGTACCAGATTATCACCCCCAATTTTCTGGGTGTCCTTATTACGGACTGGTTCTGGTTTCCACTCTTCTACTGGCTTGAAGGAATACTCATTGCTGGTTCCTGGTCGTTTGTTTTCTTCAAGGATGTTCTGCTCAACTGCTTGGTGGAGTCCCTTGAGGATGGTTTTGCGATGATGCATCCTGTTGTTGCGACGCTTCTTCTCCAGATGAAGCGATGCTGGTTGTGACGCAATCACCCAAAGGGCAATCGCAGTACAAGGCAATAAGTAGAATTTATTGCGATGCACTTGGGTTCGCAAGCGTGCGATAGTTATGCTATAATTGTAATACATAAGCGTTGCATTGCAACGCTTATGACCAAATAAAACTTAACCCGCCAAGTCATTCGACGGAGGCGGGTCTTCCTTTATGATTCGCAGTATGCGATACGGCTTTAGCC
>CAXTSI010000379.1:0-9248 GCA_964246695.1 uncultured bacterium | reverse complement strand
TTAAGAGTTCAAATAACAGTGTGGGAGATTGTTGAAACAGTTTGTAAAATATTGAATCTCGACGCATGAAGCAATAAAGCTGAATTTATTTGTGAAATATGCGATCCGTTTAATCATACATTCCCCTACATATAGCGCAATACGGTTCGGTTAGGAGTTGTTGGTGAGAATTTCCGACTTGTCTTGACGCGACATTTTGTGAGGTGGGTATCCGCATGTCAATTGCATTGCTTATTTATGCCTATAGGACTTACGCACAAGACACATCAACCAATGGACGTACTACAGGTGTCTTCAGTCAAGTAGGAACTGGTAGTACTGGTAAAGGGGGAAATATCCGGGTAAAATCAGGAACACTATCCTGATCTAATAGTGCGCAACTCGATGCCAGTACCTTTGGACGAGCAGATGCAGGTAACATCTCAGTGAAGGTGGATGATGCTGTTACACTTACAAACTCCAGTAAAATCGGAACTACTGTAGAATCTGGAGGTATTGGCAAAGCAGGTAATATCGACATTCTTGCTCGTTCTGTGTTAGTCACAGATTGAACCAACGAGGCATAGGGATTTCGCCCTGGATTGGGTGAGAAAAATTCTGGAATTCGCTTTAACCCCATAGCTTTTCGTGCGATCGCCCTAAGGTTACACGCGATCATACCCCAGATGAATGCCTCAAGGGGATTTCCCTGTTCCCTGTTCCCTGTTCCCTGTTCCCTCTTAAAGAGATAGATTTGTGGGGCGAATATATGAGCGCACATTCTCTCATTATAAGGTAGACTCGAAGATATCCGCCCTGACGGCAGTTTTATCCCATGTCTCGTTGGTTCAACATCGCAGGTCCTTGTCAAGCTGACATTCATTATATGCTGTCAGCTACTGCTCGTCTTCCGGATTTGGAGCAGATCATTGAACAACGTAGCTATTTTGTGATTCATGCGCCTCGCCAAACAGGAAAGACTACTGCAATGCTAGCACTGGCAAAACAACTGACTCTAAGTGGACGCTACACAGCAGTAATGGTATCAGCAGAAGTTGGAAGTGCATTTAATCATGATGTAGGTGTGGCAGAAGTGGCGATGCTTGAAACTTGGCGCGATACAATTGCAGTTCGTTTACCCAAAGATCTGCAACCGCCTGCTTGGTCTTATTCAGCACCAGGACAGAGAATTAGAGCTAGTTTACAAGTTTGGGCGCAAGCTTCATCACGACCTTTGGTATTATTTATAGATGAAATTGATTCTCTACAAGATGAAGCGCTCATTTCGGTTTTGCGACAGTTACGCGATGGTTATCCCAACCGTCCTCAGAACTTTCCGTTATCTGTAGGATTAATTGGTTTGCGGGATGTACGCGATTATAAAGTAGCATCGGGTGGCAGCGATCGGTTAAATACATCCAGTCCTTTCAATATTAAAGTCAGTTCCCTCACGCTAAGAAACTTTAATGCCGAAGAGGTGCAAGAACTATATCAACAACATACTGACGACACTGGGCAAGTTTTTACCCCCGATTCAGTTGCAACAGCATTTGATTTAACTCAAGGACAACCTTGGTTAGTCAATGCCCTTGCCAAAGAAGTTGTGGAAAAAATGGTTAAGGATAGAAGTATTACCATTACTCATGAACATATATTAAACGCAAAAGAAATATTAATTGCACGTCAAGATACCCACCTAGATAGTTTAGCTGAACGTTTGCTTCAACCAAGGATCAAGGCGATTATTGAACCAATGTTAGCAGGTTTGGAGTTAGGAGATGTACCTAACGATGATATTCAATTTGTTATCGACCTAGGTTTATGCAAAATGGACCCTTTAGGAGGACTGGCGATCGCAAATCCAATTTATCGCGAAGTTTTACCCAGAGTATTAACAGTAACACCTTCCGCTTCCTTACCAAAAATCGCACCGACTTGGTTGACTTCTTCTGGAGAACTAAACACCGATGATTTGCTGCAAGCATTTATGAGATTTTGGCGACAGCATGGAGAACCATTATTAAAGAGTACCGGATACCATGAAGTCGCACCCCATATAGTACTAATGGCATTTTTACATCGTGTCGTGAATGGTGGTGGAACCTTAGAACGAGAATATGCAATTGGAAGCGATGCGCAAAGCGCAACGGCAAAGCCGAACGCATGGACTTATGTTTAAGATATGGTTCTACTACTCTGGGGATAGAATTAAAAGTATGGCGTGATAAAAAGGGCGACCCTCTTTCTGAAGGTCTTGATCAATTAGACTCATATTTAGCGCGATTGGGATTAGATTTTGGTTGGCTATTCGTATTTGACCGACGTAAAAATGCACTACCAATTGAAGAACGTTTATCAACTCAAATTATCGCCACAAAAAATCAACGTTCTATTACCGTTATTCGTGCTTAAAAAAGCTTTCTTCCCTACCTACTCCCAACACGAGTGTAAGATTACCAATCTTCTTTCTTAGTGTCCTTTGCGTCTTCGCGGTTTATTACAGCAGTTTTCACTTATTTAGACCAAATTTGTTGGCGTTCTTCTTTGCGTCTTTGCGCCTTTGCGTGAGGTTATGAGACAATTTCAGAATCTGAAAGATAAATATACCCTAACTCCTAACTCCTAACTTTTAATTATGCACTCACAATGGGAAGGTTTGCTGAAAAATATTGGTGAATGGCAAGGTTCATTCACCCGTCTCTCTCCTCAAGGTGAACTTCTGGAAGATACCAAGAGTATTGTATCCCTGGAAGGGTTAAACAATAATCAGACAATTCGTCAGATTGTCCGCTTAGGTGAAAATGAAAAGGTTTTAGAATACAGTTCTTTAGGAAAGGGAATATTATTTTTTGAAAATGGAGCATTTTCCCAAGGTTCGATTCAACTAGCGCCATTTTCCGAATTTGGTACTGAACTCGGTTTGATTCATAAAAATCGCCGCTTACGCCTCGTGCAAATGTTTGATAAAAACGGTCAATTAGACAAACTCACCTTAATTCGAGAACATCTTGCTGGAACCGAACCAACCCGACGCCCATCCTTGACAGTAAATGATTTACTAGGAGAATGGCTTGGCGAAGCCGTGACAACATATCCAGACTTGCGTCATCCCAGCACTTACCCAGTCAAGATGCAATTACAACTTGATAACCTTGAGCAAATAACACAAAGCCTTACCTTTGGCGATCGCACAATTACCTCAACTGCTACCATCAAAGGCTCCATTATTCACTTTAACCAAAACCCGCAAAATCAGGTACAAGTATTACTGCTACCCGACGGTGCTTCTGCCACTTCTCCTCTCAAACTGCCAAATCGTCAACCCTTATTCCTTGAAGTAGGTTGGCTACTCCAACCCAATTTACGCCAACGGCTGATTCGCAGCTACAACGATAAAGGCGAATGGACAAGCCTCACTTTAGTCACCGAAAAGAAAACCCAACCATAAAACCTCTTCTCTTCTCTCTGTGACCTCTGCGCCTCTGCGGTTAATTAAACAAGACTACACTTCCGCTGCAACGCTTGCTTGAGTAGCGCCTGATACTCCCGATCGCCAATCTCATAAGCACCAAACCTCTCCAAATGAGGATTCGTCATTTGGGCATCAAACAGCACAAATTGCCTTGACCGCAGTCTTTCCACCAACTTTACCATCGCCACCTTCGATCCCTCAGGAATCTGATAAAACATCGACTCTCCAATAAAAGCGCCTCCAATCACAATCCCTAAAATTCCCCCAGCTAGTTCATCACCCTGCCAAGTTTCAAAACTATACGCCCAACCCGCCTGGTAAAGTTCCAAATAAATCTCTTGTAACTCCTGTGAAATCCAAGTAGTCTCTCGATTGGCACACCCAGCCATCACAGATGGGAAATCACGGTTAATCGCAACGGTAAAACGCTCTTGATTGAGAACACGCTGCAGGGATTTGGGGTAGCGAAATCGCTCATCCAAGGGAATGAGAGTGCGATCGCGGCTGCTGTACCAGCCCAAGACATCATTCTCATCAGCCATGAGAAAATATCCTTGAGCATAGCCTTGAATAATAGCGGCAATATCATAGTTCATATTGAATGTTAGACTTCTTGCATAAACTTAATAATGCTTATAAACCGACCTTTATGGTATGTGTAGACAACAATGAAGTGGGAGGTAGAGTTCACAAACGAGTTTGAAACTTGGTGGGTTGAGCTAGATGAAAGCGCCCAAGTTACAATCGATGTGGTAGTGCGGATACTTGAGGCACGAGGACCAAAGCTTCCGTTCCCCTATAGCTCGAAAATTAATGGCTCACGCCATTCCCACATGAGAGAGTTGAGAGTGCAGCACAAGGGGGAGCCGTACCGAATACTCTATGCATTTGATCCAAGGAGGGTCGCTATTCTTCTTTTAGGAGGAAACAAGGGAGGAGATGATCGATGGTACGAGGAGAGTGTTCCAAAGGCGGATACTCTGTATGACGAACAGTTAGAGGAATTGAAAACAGAAGGGTTCCTATGAAGACGAAGCCATTTAGTGAACTTCGCAAAAGAATGACTTCTGAGCAAAGGGCAGAAAGTGAGATGCGGACAAATCTCGCACTGCTCCACTTGACGTTAAAAGAACTTGAAGACTGCCTTACTCATACTCAGAGTGATGTGGCAAAGGATACGGGAGCAGTGCAATTGGCTCTTTCAAAGATTGAGCATCAAGAAGATATTCAGATATCTATGCTCTCGCAATACATTAAATCTCTTGGGGGAAGTCTGAAGATCATTGCTCGCTTTCCTGATAGAGAAGTTGTTATCTCTGATTTTGAGTAACGCGCATTTGGGAATTGTTAATTGTTAATTGGGGAATTGTTGATTGTATTTACAGATGGCAACTAACAACTAACAACTAACAACTAACAACTAACAACTAACAACTAACAAAGTGTGTGTTTAAGAAAATGAATGAACCAATTCCAGCCATCACCTTGCCACCGCCTAAAAATCCCAAACTTGAGGGAGAATGGTTGCAACAGCGATTGCATCAGTGGCTTGATGAAGAATTTCTTCCGGAAGCAGTCAATCAGAAAATTGCGGCGCGAGTAGCACAGATTTTTGTCCGACAACGAATGGAAGGAGAAGATGACTTAGGTTCTCTCGTGATTGCCATTGTTACAGAAATGCAGTTGTTTGATTTTTCCAAAAGTTTTTATGGAGAGTTTGCGATCGCCAACGCCGTCAGCGATCTACTTTTAGAAAGTCTGGGAATTGATCGGTGTTGTGGAGAATGATTTTTGTTAGTTGTTAGTTGTTAGTTGTTAGTTGTTAGTTGTTAGTTGTTGATTGTTAGTTGTGGATTGTTAGTTGTTAGTTGTTGATTGTTAGTTGTTAGTTGGTTTTTAAAAATTACTACTAACCACTAACCACTAACTACTAACCACTAACTACTAACCACTAACCACTAACCACTAACCACTAACTACCAGCTAGACTTAACCACTCCAGGTAAAAGACCCTCGTGTGCCCATTCCCGGAAGACATTGCGAGAAAGTCCAAAGTCGCGATAGACGCCTCTGGGACGACCAGTCAACCAGCAGCGGTTACGGTGGCGGGTGGGAGCGCTATTGCGGGGTAGCTGTTGAATTTGGCGATGAACCTCCAGCTTGTCTAGAGGAGATTCTGCTTGTCGAAATTCTTCCAGCAATGCTTCTCGCTTGTCGGCGTACTTTTCCACCATCTTGGCGCGTTTTTTTTCGCGCTCAATCATGCTCTTTTTTGCCATAAAGTCTGTAACTTCTTAAAAGACAGTATCTTCCATTCTATATAATATAGCGTTTGGGTAGTCAGCAGGAGCGAGATCTCTATGTCGGGTCACCCTGAAGAATGCAGCGACTGGCGTTCGTCCGTCAGAAGATCGAAATCTCCTGACTCCTGACTTCTGGCTTCTAGCTCCTCTGTGCCAGTTTGCTGAACGGAGGTTTCCTCCGCACATAACTGGCTTTTTGTGACATCAAAAGCAGAAGGGCAAAGGTCAGCAAGTTGACAAGCAACGCATGCAGGAGTTCGTGCCTTACAAATGGCACGACCGTGATAAATCAACCGAATTGACCAATTTTCCCAGTCATGTTGAGGTAACAGAAGCATCAAATCTCGTTCAATGCGGATCGGGTCTGAGTGTTCAGTTAAACCCAGGCGTTGGCTAAGGCGCTTAACGTGGGTGTCCACGGTGACTCCAGCATTAATTCCATAGGCATGAGCTAGGACGACATTTGCCGTTTTTCGTGCTACACCCGGAAGCTGCAATAACTGTTCCATCACACGAGGTACTTCACCCCCAAATGTAACAATCATCTGACAAGCAGATTTGATATTCTTCGCCTTATTACGATAAAACCCAGTTGAACGTACCAAGCTTTCTAACTCTGCCAAGTCAGCAGATGCCAAACTAGCCGCATCGGGAAATCGGCGAAATAATGCTGGTGTCACTTTATTCACCCGCTCATCAGTACACTGAGCGGAGAGAATTGTTGCCACCAGCAACTGTACGGGCGATAAGTAGTTTAAAGAGCAAGTAGCGTCTGGATAAAGACGCTGAAGGCGAACTAGAATTTCTAGCGATCGTTGCTTTTGAGATGGCAATTTGCGGCTACTAATCACTGGAATAATTTTTGCACCCAATCCAACTGGGTAGTTTCTTTGAATATGAGAAAAATTCCTATTCCCAAAAGTAGCACCAAACCAGTTTGCATTACACCGTCTTGAATGCGAGTAGGCAAGGGCTTACCAAATAAACCTTCTATTAGCAGAAAAGCCAGTTGTCCTCCATCTAAAGCAGGTAAAGGCAAAATATTGATCACAGCTAAGTTAATGCTGATCAACGCGGCAAAAAAGAACAAACTGCCTGTATCCTTCTGGGCAATGTCGGCACCAATTGTCACAATTTTTACTGGACCAGCGACTTGACTAGCTGTTTCACCAAAGTTAGTGATGAGTTGCTTAAAACCTTGAAATGTCGTCAAGACAATCCGCTGAAATTCTGTAGCGCCAATTTGCAAAGCAGCCACCGGATTCGTAACACGATGGCGTTCTACTTTGCCGTTGGGAGAAAGTCCAATGCCAATACTGCCATCACCGTTTGATTTAGGTTCTGGAACTACAGTCAAAGACAGCTTTTGGTCGCCACGGGCAATATCAAGTTGAATTGGCTGACCTGCATTGGTTTTAATGATTTCCCTTAAAGCCTCCATCTCTGGCAGCGATTTTCCAAATTGTCTTTGATTAGCTGCTAAGATCACATCCCCTGGCTGAATTCCGGCTTTGGTTGCTACAGAACTCACCTCTGGTGCTAGCTGGTGGATTAAAACTCCTGGTTGACTTGCTTGCGTGATGCCAACAAAGCCAACTTGTGCCACTAGGAGGAAGTAAGCAAATATTAAATTTGCTATGACTCCCGCACTGATGACGATCGCCCGATCTAGAACTGGTCGGTTGCGCAGCAGATTTGGATCGTTAGGCGGAATCTCGCTCTCTGGGTCATCGTCAGGAAAGCCGACAAAACCCCCCAACGGAAAAGCGCGGACAGCGTATTCTGTTTGTGGTCCTTGGTATTTCCAAAGAACAGGTCCAAAACCCAGAGAAAAGCGATTAACGTAAATACCTTGAGACCTTGCTGCAATGAAATGTCCTAGTTCGTGTACTACGATTAGAACAGCTAAGACTGCGATCGCCGCTAAAACTGACATAGAGAAAATTTGTGAACTTATTGAGCTTTACTTATCTTCATTTTAAAATGTCTACCAGTCTTGCACTGCCCTAAATGGTATATTTCCAAATTTGTTAGTAGTTAGTTGTTAGTGGTTAGTGGTATGTTTTGACAACTAACCACTAACTACTAACCACTAGCAAAATTACAACACTTCCCGTCCCAAGTAAGATTGCAGCGCTTGTGGTACACGTATCCCATCTTCTAGTTGATAATTCTCCAAAATTGCTGCCATTGTCCGCCCCACCGCCAAACCAGAACCGTTGAGGGTATGCACAAACTGGGTTCCTTTCTTACCGCTTTCTTTAAAACGAATTTGTGCCCGCCGCGCCTGAAAATCTGCAAAATTGGAACAGCTGGAAATTTCGCGATACTTTTCAGAGGAGGGAAGCCAAACCTCTAAATCATAAGTTTTGGCAGCAGAAAATCCCAAATCCGCAGTACACAACGCTACTACCCGATAAGGTAATTGCAACGCCTGTAAAATTGCTTCTGCATTCCCCACCAATTTTTCCAGTTCGTCCTGGGAAGTTTTGGGATGGACAAATTTCACTAATTCAACTTTGTTAAATTGATGCAGGCGAATTAATCCCCGCATATCGCGTCCATAACTACCAGCTTCTCGGCGAAAACACGGAGTATAAGCACAGTGATAAATAGGCAACTCAACAGAATCGAGAATTTCACCACGGTAGAGGTTGGTAACAGGTACTTCTGCTGTGGGAGTCAGCCATAAATCATCAGATAAGCACTTAAAGCTTTCTTCAGCAAACTTGGGCAACTGTCCCGTGGCTGTCATAGACTCGCTATTAACTAAAAACGGAGGAATAACTTCCACATACCCTGCTGCTATTTGGCGATCGAGCATAAATTGAATTAATGCCCTTTCTAGTGCTGCACCAGCACCTATCAAGGTAACAAAGCGACTTTGTGCCACTTTCACCGCTCGCTCAACATTAAGAATACCTAACTTTTCGCCAATTTCCCAGTGGGGAAGAATCTTCGGATTTTGGGGAATGTACTCATCACCCCAACGGCGGACTTCTACGTTATCTTCCTCTCTTTTCCCGATGGGGGTGGACGCTGCGGGTAAGTTGGGAAGTGCGAGTAAAAGTTCGTTGATTTTGGCTGTTTGGTCTTTCTCCTGAGGTTCGAGGGTACTGAGTTCAGCTTTGATCTCGCTACCCTCATCCCGCAATGCTTGAATTTCCGATCCTTTAGGTTCGCAACCCGATTTAATCTTTTCAGGAATTAATTTAGCAATTTCGTTACTGCGTGCCTGAAGTTGATTTCGCTTCGCTTCCAATTCGCGCTGTTGTCTATCCAACTCTACAAGCGGCTGAATATCGTAATTATGACTACGAGTATTCAACCTTTCCTGAACCAATTGGGGATTTTCCCGTATTTGCTTAATATCCAGCACAAATTATTCTCAGTTTCTAGCCTACTATCGAACTGCCAAAACATCAGCATATAATTATTTTGGCTTGCTATCACAACAATTGCAAAGTTTAGGGGGAATGGGGAATGGGGAGTGG
>CAXTSI010000378.1:0-9276 GCA_964246695.1 uncultured bacterium | reverse complement strand
AGCCTCCTGTCAAAATAGCTCGATGCCAGGTTATTATTTACACAAAAGCCCCCTTCTGTTTGCGTCAGGGGGCTTTTGGTTTGGTTGATCAAATAAAATAAAGTATAAATCCTCTTAATCGTGGCTGATTATGCAATAACGCTATTTTTGTAGGGTGGGCATCGCCCACCATTGACCGAAATGCTTATTTTGGCGTTGATGGGCAGTGCCCACCCTACCCTGATTGAGAATGGTGCAAGATATCAGGAGATAAAACTTTGGATGCAGTATTAGAGCGATCGCACAATTACAGCACCATTATCGAATAGACCACAAGATAACCGTAGGGGCGGGGTTACCCCGCCCTTACAATGTGGCGCGGGTTCAATTGAAAACTTCTGTAAAACAAGTCGTCATCAAAGTTGCTCGCTGATTTTCCAGATGCGTCTGTTAAGATTTAGGTCTTCAACAATTAAGAGCATCATCTGTATATTTTCAAAATATTCTCGTATAGGAGCAAAGCTTAACATACTTTTAAATAGCTTAGGTTCAAATACATCTTCTGTATACTCAATAGCAATATATATCATATTATCTACAAAAGAAACGTAAATACTCCTACGCGCTTTCTTTCTAAATTTTACCAACTTTGCCATCAAATTTGTTGACAAAATATATCTAGCTTCAACCCGATCGTCTCCATACACAGTAAAAAACTTAGCAAACTCAGGGTCTTCTAGTTTAATTAATTTTCCTTGCCCTTTCTTCAAAGCATGGATATTTGTATCCAAAATACGTGGTAAAACCACTGTTTTACCTTGGAGTGATTTATTAAAATTTGCTCGAAAAAATAGACCTTTAAAGACTGTTTGCCTAGAAACTTCGTTTTTTAATACTTCTTCTTCAAAATGCTTATAGTCTATCTTTTGACAAAAAAATCAATATAAATAGCAATGGTGACATATTTGAATTCGCTCAACAAAAAAATACTGATACTAAGGAAAAAAAGTTGATTTCATTAGGTTACAAAATAATCACTCTGATTCGGAACAGTAAATTTTCGGAAAAATCTTTGTGGGAGTTAAAGTAAATAATGTACTTTTTGCAACTATAGTCGTGATGACTGACAGACAAAATTTAAGTTTTGGAAAAGCTGTAACAATTTGACTATATTTGCAACGTGGTAATTACTTAATTTTCCCCATAACCTATACCCCAATACGCTTGCTGAGCAGATAATTTATCTAACGTCAACCTATGTAGAGACGTTGCATGCTCTACATGTGTAAAATCTCCCGTAACCCTACTTGAACCTGAGTTGTCTAAAGACAGGCAGTGAGCCGTAAGAGAATCTGTACGCATCCCCACAAATTTAACAACGGCAAGACGCTGAAATGCTTAACGAAGCTATAATTTACATCTGTCGATAGCGAGAGATTAACTTGTGGATGCAATATTAGAACGATCGCACCAACTCAAACAAGCCTTAACCGATTTTGTCCTTGATGCAGAAGGCGAACTTGCACAAGCACTGGAAACCTATGCAGCGATCAAGTCTCGCCGTGGAAGCGGTGATAGTACACAGCAGGACTTAATCATTGACTCCTTTGTTACAGAAGGCAGAGTTGGCGACTCCTCACCGCTGGATTTGTATATACAAAGTTATCCAGAGTTGCCAGAGAGCGATCGCAAACTTATCAATAGTTGGCATCGCACTTTTACTGGCTTATTCGCCATCACTAAAATCTTACCCGATGGCTTTGAACTCATGAGCTGGCTCACAGCTAAACACTACATTGTCAAGCCAAGCAATGCCCAAACATTGCAGAACATATCTCGGTTGAAAGAGGGTGAAATCTTACTAACTCGCATTTCTCCCGTTACCGATACCTACTGGACATTCTCTGGTCCCTATACACAAATGGGTAAATTGGGCAAACCCAAACTGGCAGTAGCAATCGGTAATTTCAAAGACAACTACAAAAATAACCTTTACAGTGATGCTCCCGACTTGCTAGAAGAAGCTTGGCAGTCAGTAGAGCAATATCATCAGCAGTTTACCGAGTTTTTTGGTAATGATGAAATTACACTGCCGGGATATCAGCTTAACAAAAAAATTGCTGAATTACAAGAGCTTTTGACGCAGAAAACCTTGAAAGCCGCAGGCATTGATCCTTCAAAATCTCTGGAAGAGGTAGTACTTGAAGCTGGTCTTGAAGAAGAAGAAATCAAAGCAGCCGCAGCAGAACTGGGTGCTGACTCAAAAGTAGTTTCTCAAATGTTAGACAACAAAAACGGCACGAGCAAAATGGTAATGCCAAAGATTGATTTGCCTGCCGACCTCAAGAAAGCAGAACAGGTAACAACTTTTTCTCATCCTCGTTGGGGACAAATGTTTTTACCAACCTATACTAAAGCAAAAGCCATTTTAGAAGCAGAGGACTGGCAAAGCATAGAAGGCGCAGAGAAACTGATTCGCCACTACCTCGAAGACAAAAATATTAATGCCTTCATTTGGCAGCGCTTAGCCCAACAGTACCCAACTCAATTAGAAAAGGTGTTGCAAAATGTACTGCAACGTCCAGACTTTAGGCTTGAAAGCGACTTGGATGCACTTTTGCAAGAATTTAACAAAGGAACTGAGCCAGAGTTACCAGAAATTGCCAGCGTGCCAATACATTTACATAACTTATTTCAAGAAGCTGTGGTGGAGGTAAGTAAATCGAAACCAAAGGGTAAGGGGCAAAAGAATCCAGCGAAGGGATTTCAATAGTGACCACTACTAAGTTCGTAGCGTTATGGCTTGTAGTTACCAAGCGCTCTAGCTTACAGAATCCGTGCAACATTGTCAGGGCGCGGAAACCGCGCCCCTACGGTTCGCCCTTCATCATCCGGTGTGCGATCGCGATCGGGACGCCACTCTCTGTACCATTGGTCATAGTTTCCATTTTTAATGCGAGATGCCGTCGCCAGACATTCGCTCTTTTCCGCACCGCCGTAAACAGTGTGTCCAATGGTGCAACGCGGCGTTGTAGGAGAAATTTTGGTCGATAAAAATCAGTTTCATTAGTTTCCTTTGTGCAGTTCAGTAGCGGCGGAAACCTCTCCCGTCTGTTCCTTAATGTGTGTCGGGTACGGTTCATATCTGAAGTGCGCTACGGATTTACGACAGTTGAACGCATACCCCTTCCTGACATTCTGCAAATTATATGTGCGTCATCTTAGTAAGAATAGCGACATATACTTATATACTTTTTTCTCCATACACAGGTAAATAACTTTACCAAAATGCCAGCCTGTGAATAATTAATCAAAAATCAGTCACAATGAGCGCCAAAGTTTTCGCTAGTCAAAATAGTAACGTGCTTTCAAGAGATACGCACTAGAAGTCGTTGATGGCGATCTAAATTTAAGAGTGAATCATCAAGACCTTCCACAGAAAAATTTCCTACAGTGGTGACTCATCTCAATTACTGCTGCTCCTGCAACTAATTGCTCTAAATCAACCGCAGGTTGTAACAAAATATTGCGCGTGGCTTACCGACAAACACAACAGATGATGCCATCTCGTTGAAGTTCATGGATTTTTTTAGCACAGGACAACGGGCAACTTGTATATGGAGTGCGACTGTCGCCAAAAAGTTAAATTGTGAGGTATCGAGTCACGTTTGTGCAAATTATCAACAGATGATGAGCAAAATTCGACTTTCAATCTGGTAGAAAAGTGTCAAAATAAATTAGTAGTATTCTTTTCTTTGTTCAAAATATTATTTAAAATAGAAAAACCCTCCATAGTAAATTTACAGGGAGCAGGTAAATGGCGGTAATTGCAGTTGTAGACTACGACATGGGAAATTTGCACTCAGTCTGCAAAGGCTTGGAAAAAGCTGGGGCGACTCCCAAGATTACTGATTCTCCAAGGGAATTGTCCAAGGCAAGTGCAATAGTATTGCCAGGAGTTGGTGCGTTTGATCCGGCGGTGCAACATCTGCGCTTGCGTGGATTAGAAGCACCCATAAAGAGTGCGATCGCATCTGGTAAACCTTTCTTAGGCATCTGCTTAGGACTGCAAATTCTCTTTGAATCCAGTGAAGAAGGTACCAAACCAGGACTAGGAATTATTAAAGGAAAAGTGCGGCGGTTTCGTCCAGAACCAGATATTACCATTCCCCATATGGGTTGGAATCAACTGGAACTGACTCAGCCAAAAAGTATTCTTTGGGAGCATTTACCGCCTCAGCCTTGGGTGTATTTTGTCCATTCCTATTATGTTGACCCAGTTGATCCCCAAGTTCGTGCTGCAACTGTCACCCACGGTAACCAAACTATAACAGCCGCAATTGCCCGCGAAAACCTAATGGCAGTTCAGTTCCACCCTGAAAAATCCTCTAATATTGGACTGCAAATTCTATCTAATTTTGTTTCTCAAGTTTGGGCAAAAGTTGCTGCCTAAATATAGTCATTAGTCATTTGTCATTAAGGACTCATGACCAATGACCAATGACCAATGACCAATGACCAATGACCAATTTCTAATGAGCTTAAGAATTTATGGGAACCGACAGTTAAAAACTTTACCAGGAAAAGAAACCAGACCTACTAGTGCACGGGTAAGGGAGGCAGTCTTTAATATTTGGCAGTTAACAATCTTCAGTTGTCGCTGGCTGGATCTGTGCGCCGGTACAGGAGCAATGGGCGCAGAAGCTTTGTGTAGAGGAGCCAGCTTAGTAGTAGGAATTGAACACAACTGCCGTGCCTGTGCGATTATCCAACAAAACTGGCAGCAGGTGGCGAATACTGAACAAGAATTTCAACTGTTGCGAGGAGATGTCCAAAAACTGTTACCAAAGCTTTCAGGACAGCAATTTGACCGAATATACTTCGATCCACCTTATGCCAGTGGGTTATACCAGCCAGTCTTAGAAGCGATCGCGGAACTTCAACTTTTAGATCCCAGTGGCGAGATAGCAGTCGAACACAGTCCGCAACATTGGACACATCCAGTGATTCCCTCTTGGGAAATCTGCCGCGAAAAAGTTTACGGTAACACAGCCGTTACTTTCTATAAAGTGGCTAATGGCTAATGGCTAATGGCTAATGGAAGACTGGCTTTTAACAATTAGCAATTAGCAATTAGCAATTAGCAATTAGCAACCAACAACCAACAACTAACCACTCCCCAATTTACAGCCCTAGCTGTTCGCCACGCTTAAATTGCTGGTAGGCTTTGTAAAATAGCCCAGCGAGAGTGATAAAGCTTAGACCTAGGACAATACCGTCAAGTAATGGTTCAACCACGTTAAATCTCCTTTGTGCAATTCTAGAATATTTACTGACATTCCTTGATTTTACCAAATGTGGCATAAATCCCGCACTGTCCCTGTTTTTATGCGGCAATTAGGCATCTAAAAACCATAATTTGTGCTTGCAGACACAATCAAGAACTTTTAAGCTATGTGTATGAAAAGAAAACTTTCTGTACACTTGGTCTTAAACAGCAAATCTTTTGGATAACCATATTACCAAACCTGAAATTCAGATTCAGCGGATCGCTGTGTTGGCGCTGGCGATGCTGCTAGCAGTCCTTTTAGGCATTTTTGCTGTTCACATTCTCAGAACCTCAGACCCATATGTTAAGAGCGTTCTATCGCTTAAAGCCGACCCAATCCAAGGACACGCCATTTTTCAAATCAACTGTGCTGGTTGTCATGGCTTAGAAGCTTCGGGGCGTGTTGGTCCCAGCTTACAAGCTGTCTCCAAGCGCAAGTCTCGACAAGGTCTAATTCACCAAGTCATTAGTGGTGACACCCCACCGATGCCAAAATTTCAGCCCAGCATCCAAGAAATGGCGGATTTATTAAGTTATTTGGAGACGCTTTAGGAGTTATGAGTTATGAGTTATGAGTTATGAGTTATGAGTTATGAGTTAGTAGGTTGGTTTTCACATTCGTTCCGTGCAAGCGGAATGTGGGTTGAAAGTTAGCAGAGAGGTAAAGGGCATTAAGTAAGAACTGTGGCTCAGTATTGACGAATGCTACTCCTCCTTCCTCTTTTATTGCTTGTAAATACATAATTATCATCAAAAAATATGTATTTTTTATACTATAATGATTTTCAGAACTACTTGACAGATAGTGATGGTGGTAGCTGCAATAGTAGCGATCGCACAGCTTCATCATCTTTGTCTCCACTAAATTTTCCTGCTTAATCCAGAAAAATCGTATTGTATAAGTTTAAAATAGTTCCCAATTGAAATTAGGACACCGCTAAGAGCGCTCACCTAATTCGTCTTATAACTTATACATTTTTGAAAAATGTTTAAATTTCGTACATACTGGGCTATAACAGGATTAACAGGCTTAGCCTTAGTCTCATGCGTTACGCAAGCTGGAGAACAAGGAGGTAATTGTTCTGTAACCGGGACAACAGCTACAAATTTAGTCGTCTGTTCAGCTTCTTATTTAGGTGGCAAAGGCGACAATAGTGGTACAGCTATAGGGATTGCTCCCGATCAATCAGTGGTATTGTCCGGAAAAATCATTGATGAGAATTTTGGACAGACTCCAATTAACTTAAAAGCAGGAAGTAGCACAAGTTCTGGAGGTAACGGAGTCATTATCAGAATGAGTCCAACTGGTAGGAAAATTCTATCCGTTACTAGACTGGGTGACATAGTTGATGAACTCGACATTAACCGCAAAACTGGTGAGATTGCTGTCGTAGGTGATTTTGGCTTGGCTCTTCTCAATTCTCCAGCCAAACAGGTACTCTGGAGTAAGGATCTTGGCTCTGGTGGAGGCGCAACATCAAGCGCTGGTCGGAGAGTCGGCGTTGGTCAAAATGGTGAAATTGCAGGTTTGTTCAATCATATAGTCACTATCTTTGACCTCGCCGGAAACCAAATCGGTCAGTTTACAAGCGCAGGTAACTTTGTCGAGGATGTGGCGATTGATAGTAATAGTCAGACAGTAATTGTAACTGGCTTTAGCCAAAAGAATGGGGGAGAATGTCATCAGTTGCAAGTTGCTTTTATCCGTGGATACACTTACACGGGCAAGCTCAAGTGGCAAGATTATGACTGGACTCAAACCCAAGCTCAAGCAGCCAATTCTTCCTGTGCTGACACTAGGGGATTACGAGTGGCGATCGGCAAAGATAATATGCTGTACTTTGCCGGAGAAAGTGCTGGAGGCAATAGTATTTACAACTATAACCCCCAAAATATATCTCAAAAAGCTCCTAATGTAGATATTGACAATTACAATACCCCCTTCAACACCAAATCAAATCACATCACTTACTATGCCAAGTTGGATCCTGCTACAGGTGCGGTTGTTGTTGGACAGTTTGCTCTGGCTAGACTTCCTAACGATCAAGGAAACACGATCCGACCTAGAGCTATAACTGCTGATGAGAAGGGTAATGTTTACATTGGTGGTGAAAGTGGAGCGAGTATTCCCAACCGCAATAACTTGAGCATTTCCGGTCAAACTTTGGGACCCTATTCTGGAGGTGACTGTTTCCTACTCGTTGTTTCTCCAGATTTTAGTCAGCGCAAAATCTGGACAAGTTGGACTGCTACAGGCTCTAGTGGTACTATCTTTGGTGTAGCAGTAGCAAAAGGCACAGCATCTGTGGTTATGACTACTGCTGGGGAACTGGTCACTGTGAATCCAATTCAAAGTCAACGAGCAGGTGAAAACGACGCTTTCTACTCAGTCTTTCCCAGCTTTTGATAAGTACTAAGGGAACTCCAACAAATAAATTATCCAATATTGTGGGGTAAGCTCTCTAGCCCGCCCAGTTCATAGGACGGGCTAGAAGCCCATCCCACAAGAAATAGCTGGATAATTTTAGGACTTACGCATTGACAGAAATACCCAAGTGTGATGTGGTTTAGGTAGGGCGGCGGAGCGCAATATTTATTTGGGTAGACCACCTTACCGTAGGGGCGCGGAAACCGCTTCTGGTCCACGTGGTCAATTCTACGATCTGAAACGTCCGAATTCCGTTAAACACATGATGTTCAATTTGTGAGCGTGCGTAAGTCCTAAATTTATTCTTTGGAAGTCCCCAACACGACTAAACTGTCATCGGACTTATGTATTGACATAAATAGTCAAGTATGCAGTCGTTTCGGTAGGGCGGCGGAGCGCAATATTGATTTGGGTAGACCACAATACGATCGTAGGGGCGGGGTTCCCCCGCCCTTACCATTTGGTCAATTGTACTTTTTGCGACCGAATTCCGTTATACACATGATGCTCAATTTGTGAGCGTGCGTAAGTCCTATGTCAGTGAGTTGGAATATAACGATGGTAGCGACGAAAATTGTTCTGTCACTACTACGCTTTCAATTCTCCACTTGGTTTGTATGTCAAAAACCGCTATTACTCGTCTACTGGCTGTCATTTCAATGCTGATTGTCGTGCCATTGGGATTGCTATCAAAAAAATATACCGGATTTGCTGACGAGTGGATTCATAATAATGCAGGCGATATTTTTTACCAGATTTTTTGGTGTTTATTTATATTTTTCTTCATTCCAACTCGGTCAGCAGCAAATCGAATTCCTATTTTGGTATTCTTTCTAGGCTGTATAGTTGAATTTACTCAGATGTGGCATACACCCGAATTGGAATGGATACGTTCTTATTTTTGGGGGAGATTATTACTCGGTGCTTCTTTTGATTGGAGAGAATTCCCCACCTATGCCTTGGGTAGCATCATCGGTTGGTTATGGTTGCTGTCGATAGGAAAATACACAAAATAGCCGTAATTGTTCGGAGGTTTTACTGCCGAGTAAAGAAACATTTATGAAAACGGAAACTGGGAGTTTAATACTGATGACGAAACCTGATTTTCAACAAATGAGCCGTAAGGAATTGAAAAAATATATTTTAACTCATCCGACTGATGATGAAGCCATCAGAGAACTATTCATTAACCGCCGCAACCCTAATGTTAAAGTTTATCCTTATCCCTACGATATGCCCTATGAGGAAGTCGAAGCGATTTTTAAATCTAAGTTAAATCAAAGTGAGTCGTAAAGCGACAAATGTGCAATTTTCTTAACCTGTCAAGGATGCCTATGCCTTGGGTAGCATTATGGGTTGGTTATGGTTGCTGTCCATAGGAAAATACACAAAATAGCCGTAATTATCCGGAGGTGTTACTGCCGCGTAAAGAAACATTTGGTCGATGAATGCGATCGCCTTCCCTGTAACTAGATTGGTGGATGAGCGCTACTCTAAAACTGGGCAAACTTAAGGATTTACGCCCTTAAGGTCAGAGAAA
>CAXTSI010000377.1:0-9292 GCA_964246695.1 uncultured bacterium | reverse complement strand
AAAAAAAAAAATAAATAAACCAAAAATAAAAATCACCCCCCCCCCTCCCCAGACGTTTGTTGTTGGGGCTTGGGGGGGCTAGGGGGGGTAGGTTTGCCTTATCGCAGAGAAACCTGACAACAATATAAACAAAAGATTCATGGCATCACAGACTCTATTTTTACAACCAACTAATACAATTCCTAATCCCAATCCTAATTTTGCTAAGGCTACAGGGCTTACTGTTTTCTCCAACTATAATCAAGCTTCAGGAGATTTGACTTTCGCCCTGGCAGAGACATTGGTCAAAGGTGGCGTAGCTGTAGCTATTGCTGAAGCAAAAGCTATTTTTAACAATGACCCAACTTTCTCTGCACTCTTCACTGACAGTACTGGCATTGGTTTAGAAGGTCCTTATGCGGGAAGTGCCAACAGTGAAACTAAAGTGGTTGCTAATTTTGCAGTTGGCGCTAATCAAACCTTCTCTTTCGATTTTTCAGCAGATTTAGCACTGACAGCTAAAGAAATTGAAAATCCCAATACTGAATATAACGAGGCTCAATCGAAAACCGCTTTCCTGGTGTTAGACACCAAAGATCCCAATAAACCCCAGGTCTTAGATTATTTTGGCATCCGGGGTAAGTTAATCTCCTCTAAGCAAATCGGGCAACTGAAGTTTAGCCGTAGTCGCAACGTCAACATTGCCAGTCGCGATCAAACTACTGATGTTAATGGTAACAATGGTCAAGACTTCCTCACGGGCAAGTATGTAGGAACTTATCAGGAGACGTTTAAGCGCGATACCAACATAACTCTAGTGGAAATTAATGCCAGTGCCGTTACCTTTTTGGGGGATACTTTAATCGGCAATCTGGGAAAAGATGTCATCTATGGCACGATTGACAACGATAAACTAAATGGCACCGATGATGCCGACAAAATGTATGGCAGCCTAGGAGACGATCGCCTGGATGGAAACAAAGGTGATGATATCCTCGAAGGAGGTGAAGGGAACGATCGCCTAAATGGAGATCAGGGTAATGATAAACTCTATGGTGGTTCTGGCGATGACATCCTGATTGGTGGTCGTGGTAGTGATATTTTGGTGGGTGGCGACGGCTATGACCAATTTGTTTTTAAACGTGGCGATAGCTTGAATAGCGATCTGGATGTCATTCAAGACTTCCAGGTTGGTATCGATAAGATTGTATTCCAAAACTGGGGTAATATTAATCCCGATCAATGGTTAAAAGAGATGTTTTCTCAAGGTAATATCACCAATACCAAGGATGGTGTTCTCTTCAAGTTTGATAGTGGACGGAATGAAGGGACATTACTGATTGCGGGTGTGAGTTTCAATCAGATTAACTCTCAATCAATAGTGTTCGATTAGGGCTAATTGCTCTCTAGGACACCGATTTAGTATTCAAAATTGTAGTGAATAGTATTATAAGTCAGGGTTTGAAAAACCGGGTTTCTGTACCAGGGAAGACCGAAATTTTGTCTTTCTAAATCAAATAAACCCGGTTTCTGGGATTACTGAATTGGTGTTTTAGTCAGATTTTGAGGCTATAAACCGCAACCGTATTGAGCTACAAACAAGGGCAGCTTACTAAACAACTCGATATTACTTGCATCTAGCCATGAATAACGAAAATATTTCATATAATCCAGATAATAACGTTAAATCTCTCATCGAAATGGCGATTCAGAAGCATCAGTCAGGTCAATGGAATGAAGCTGAATCGCTATACAAACAGATCTTACAACTTCAACCCGAATTAGAAAACCAAGATCGCGCGATCGCCAGTAGCAATTTAGGAAGTATATTTGAGCAACAGGGCTTTTTAGACGCAGCCCTAGAGTCCTACCAACAAGCTTTACAACTTAAACCTGACTATGCTGAGGCTCATTACAATTTAGGAAATGTCATCCAGAAACAGGGTAATTTAGAGGCAGCCGTAGAGTCATACCAGCAAGCATTAAAAATCCAACCCGAAATTGCTCAAGCTCATAACAATTTGGGAAATGTCCTCGAAAAACAGGGCTTTTTAGAGGCAGCCTTAGAGTGCTACCAAAAAGCTTTAACGCTCAAACCTGACTATGCTCAAGCTCATAACAATTTGGGAAATGTCTTCCTGCAACAGGGTAATTTAGAGGCAGCCTTAACATCATACCAGCAAGCATTAAATATTAAACCTGATTATGCTCAGGCTTACGACAATTTAGGGAATGTCTTCCGGCAACAGGGCAAGTTAGGGGCAGCCGTAGAATCCTACCAGCAAGCATTAAAAATTCAACCTAACTATGCCTCGGCTCATCACAACTTGGGAAATGCACTCAAGCTACAGGGCAATCTAGAGGCAGCTTTAAAGTCCTATCGGCAAGCTATCAGCCTCAACCCTAATTATGCCGAAGTTCACCATAACTTAGGAAATACACTCTACGAACAGGGCAATCTAGAGGCAGCCATAGAATCATACCATGAAGCTTTAAGGCTTAATCCTGACTTTGCTCCTGCCAAATTTGGAATTATCATTGGTCAACTGCCGATTATTTATTCAAGTTTAGCTCAAATAAATCTCAAGCGCAATAATTATCAACAACACCTTCAAGATTTAGCTCAAAGCTATCAACAAGCCTGCCCTAAAGAGCAAGAATTGGCGGCGGATGCTGTAGGTTCATTACAACCTTTTTATCTAGCTTATCAAGGCTGCAATGACCGTTCTTTGCAGCAAATATATGGGGAAATGATTGTTCAGCTGATGTCGAGTCGCTATCCCCAGTGGAGTCAGCCGATTGCGCTGCCAGAATTGCCAGCAAATGAAAAAATTCGCATCGGTTTTGTTTCCAAATTTTTTTACAATCATTCTAATTGGAAAATCCCCATTCAGGGTTGGGTAGAAAACCTAGATCGAAGTGAGTTTGAATTATTTGGATATCACACTGACTCAAAACGAGATCAGGAGACTGTCACAGCAGCGAAAGTATTTGATAAATTTACGACTGGACCACTGCTGCTGGAACAATGGTGTGAGTTAATTCAAAAAGATAAGCTACACATTCTGATTTTTCCAGAATTTGGGATGGACCCGATGACAGTTAAGTTGGGTTGCTTAAGATTGGCTCCCATTCAAATGACATCCTGGGGACACCCTAATACTAGTGGGCTACCAACGATTGACTATTACTTAAGTAGTACCTGCATGGAACCGGAAAATGCACAAGAGCATTACACCGAGCAGTTAGTCAGATTGCCCAATTTATCTATTTATTATACGCCTTTGGCAATTCAACCTCAAGTCATCAACAAAAAAGAAATAGGCATCTTAAATGACGAAGTCATGTTCTGGTGCTGTCAATCATTATTCAAGTATTTACCTCAAAATGATGATGTATTTCCGCGAATTGCCAAAGATTTAGGGAGTTGCAAGTTTGTATTTATTCAATATGACAAAGGCGAATATGTGACGGAGGTGTTTCAGCAGCGGTTAAGCCGTGCTTTTCAGGATAATGGGCTGAATTATCAAGACTACTGCATATTTTTGCCTCCTCTGGATTCCAGGAGATTTGCCGGAATGGCAGCGATCGCCGATGTCTTCTTGGATAGCATCGGTTGGTCGGGATGCAACTCGACCTTGGAAGCGATCGCCCATAATATACCAGTCGTCACCTTGCCAGGAAACCTGATGCGGGGACGGCATACTATGGCAATGCTGAAAATAATGGGCATAGAACAGACGATAGCGGCGACGAAAGATGAGTATGTGCTTTTGTCAGTTCGTCTGGGACAAGATGCTGAATATCGTCAACAGATTAAGAAGCAAGTTGCTGAGAATAAATATAAGTTATATCGCGACTTAAAACCAGTCAGAGCACTGTCAGATTTTCTTTTGAAAGCAGTTGGGAAAAAATCTAGAGTCAATCAATCGAATCAGGATAATGATTTAGAATCAGATGTTCAATTTCTCATCAACACAGCTGTTGAGAAACATCAGTTAAATAAATTGTCTGAAGCTGAATCTCTCTACAAACAGGTATTACAAATTCAGCCCAATCATATTGTCGCTCAAGTCTCCTTAGCAGAACTATTGCAAGCACAAAGTAAACTAGACGAGGCGATCGTTGCTTACCAAAAAGTTTTAAACATCAAGCCAAATCCCCTAATAGCTACTCTAGCACTGAACAACTTGGGAAATATCCTCAAGAACCAGGGCAAGTTAGAGGCTGCGATAGAGTTGTTTCAGCAAGCCTTACAAATCGACCCTAATCGTGCCTCTTTTTATCACAATTTGGGGAATACACTCTGCTTCCAGGGTAAGTTAGAGGCAGGAGTAGACGCCTACCAGCAAGGCTTAAACATCGAACCTGACTTTGCTCCAGCCTTATTTGGCATTTGTATGAACCAGCTGGCGATTATTTATTCCAGTGTTGACGAAATTCAGTTGCGGCGAAATAATTATCAGCAACGTCTGCAAAATTTAGCCGCCCACTATCAAGTAGCTACTCCCTCTGAAAAAGCAGAGGCGGTTAAGGCTATCGGTTTAGTGCAGCCTTTTTATCTGGCTTATCAAGGCTTAAATGACCGGACTTTACAGCAAATATATGGGGAAATGATTGCTCTGCTGATGTCGAGTCGCTATCCCCAGTGGAGTCAACCTATTGTACTGCCGCAGTTAGCAGCCAACGAAAAAATTCGCATCGGTTTTGTTTCCAGCTTTTTTTACAATCATTCTAATTGGAAAATCCCAATTAAGGGTTGGGTAGAAAACCTGGATAAGAGTGAGTTTGAATTATTTGGGTATCACACTGACTTAACACGAGATCGGGAGACTGTCACAGCAGCGAAAGTGTTTGACAAATTTACTCAGGGACCACTGCTGCTGGAACAATGGTGTGAGTTAATTCAACTCGACAAGTTACACATTCTGATTTTTCCAGAATTCGGAATGGACCCGATGACATTGCAGTTGGGTTGCTTAAGATTAGCTCCCATTCAAATGACATCGTGGGGACACCCTGATACTAGTGGGCTATCAACGATTGACTACTACTTAAGTAGTACCGAGATGGAACCGGAAAATGCACAAGAGCATTATACCGAGCAGTTAGTCAGATTGCCCAATTTATCTATTCATTACACGCCGTTGTCAATTCAACCGCAAGCAATCAGTAAACGGGAAATTGGCATTGCTGAGTCCGAAATCATGTTCTGGTGCTGCCAATCCTTATTTAAGTATTTACCGCAACATGATGATGTATTTCCGCGAATTGCCAAGGACTTAGTTAATTGTAAAGTTGTCTTTATTGAAGCGCCACAAGGCGAATATGTTACCGAAATCTTTCGCCAACGGTTAAGACAAGCTTTTGCGGAATTCGGACTCAATTATCAAGACTACTGCATTTTTTCGCCCCGCTTAGATGCCACGAAGTTTGCCAGCACCACCGCCATCGCGGATGTTTTCTTGGATAGCATCGGTTGGTCGGGATGCAACTCGACCTTGGAAGCGATCGCTCACAATATACCAGTCGTCACCTTGCCAGGTAACCTGATGCGGGGACGGCATACTATGGCCATCCTGAAAATGATGGGTATTGAAGAGACGATAGCGGCAACTAAAGAAGATTATGTGAAAATTGCCATCCGTCTGGGGCAAGATCCTGAATACCGTCAACACATCTCAAAGCTTGTTGCTGACAATAAATATAAGTTATATGGCGACTTAAAACCAGTCAGAGCACTGGAAGATTTTCTCTTCAAGGTGGTCAATAAGCCAAGACGATTTGGCGCTCAAGAAGTAGCTGAAACTCTCCAACTCGCAGTTCAACATCATCGAGCTAACCGCTTAGACGAGGCACAGCTGCTATATCGTCAAGTGCTGGAACTCCAACCTGACCACCCGGAAGCTTTATACAGTTTAGGTATGCTGGCGCAGCAGTTGGGGCAACTCCAAACCGCAGAACAGTGGCTAAGTGCTGCATCGCTTGTCCAGCCTGACTCAGTTAAAACTTGGTTCAGTTTAGCTAATTTGCGCGCTTCTCAACAGCAGTATCCCGAAGCAGCGATCGCTTACCGTCAAGCTCTAGTCTTACGACCAGACTCACTACCAATTTACAACAACTTGGGCTATGCTCTGCAACAACTTGGACTATTTGACGAAGCAATTAACTGTTATCAAAAAGCCCTAGAGTTGAAGCCAGACTTTATCGAAGCAGAAGCGAGTTTGGGCAATGCGCTGCAAGCGAAAGGCTTACTCTCACCAGAGAAACAACTCCACTATGCACAATTGAATCATAAGTTGGGTGATGCCCGGAAAAAAGCTGGTGATTTGAAGACAGCTGCGGCATATTATCGACAATGGTTAAAGCTGATTAATCCCCACTACGCCCAAGCTGTGGAAGCTTCCCCAGATGCTGAAACTACTCAGTCGGCGTCAGTAACACCATCAATTCCCCAAACAGAAGTCACTGTCGGAGCTTATCAGTTTCCAGCTATTCCACCCGTATCAGACGGTGAGCCGCGACCTTTCTGGAGTGTGG
Organism: uncultured bacterium; assembly: GCA_964246695.1. Taxonomy (GTDB): domain Bacteria; phylum Cyanobacteriota; class Cyanobacteriia; order Cyanobacteriales; family Nostocaceae; genus Stigonema. Next base: position 2,773 of record CAXTSI010000377.1, on the reverse strand, counting down.
TGGTAACTGTATATAACCGCACCGACTATCTGCTCGAATGTCTTACCAGCGTACTAGCACAATGGTCAGGAGAGGAGGAGATGGAAATTCTGGTCATGGATAATGCTAGTCAGACAACTGTGTTTGAAATAGTCAACAGTATTGGCAAAGGGGTAGTGCGCTACTACCGCAATCCTGAGCATCTGGGTGTCATCAAAAATATGAACGCAGGAATTGCCCTCAGTCGCGGTCAGTGGATTCATATACTTCATGATGATGACTGTGTCCTCCCTGGTTTTTATGCCCAACTCAAGCAAAGTCTAGAGGGGTGTGCGGATTCTGTTGGAGCAGCTTTTACAGGTTTTGAATATATCAATGAAAAAGGGGAAGTCCTTTCAAGCCAAGATTGTGGGTATGGTGAACACAAGGGCATCCATCAGGATTGGCTGTGGAAGATAGGAGTGATGTGTATAGTCATGCAGCCTGCTGTGGTCATTCGTAGGGCAACTTTTGAACGACTGGGGGGTTATCACCCGCAGTTGCCTGAAATTGCTGACTGGGAAATGAATAAACGTATTGCCACTTTTTATGATTGGTGGTACGAGGCGGCTTTTTTGGCTCGTTACCGTGAGCATTCCCAAAGACTATCAGATGAATATTGGCGTTCTGGGAAATTTGCAACAGCTTTCCGCCGTGCGCTCGAGATGTCCGAGAGCTATTTGCCCACCGAGTATTGTGCAGAAATTACAGCAAAAGCCCGTAGCCATTACTTTAATACCTGTTTAGCAAATGTGAAAACGCCCCTCAAGGCTGGTGATGTTTGTGGTGCTTTTCGTTTAATGCAAGAAACTCTCAAGCTCGATCGCTCTGAGCAAGCGGTAGCAAAGTTATTCGCCTGGTTAACTCGAGAGGAAGTAGCTCCCCTGCGAGAAGAAATTGTTTCTAAGTTACTCCAAACAGAAATGTAGGGTGCGCTCTTCAAAGCTTACGGCTAGCTGGTAAAATGGCAATGCTAAAAAATTAGCAACAACTTAAAGACATAGATCCGCAAATTGGGCGAGACAATCCTTATCTATCAAAAGTATGAAAAAAAATGTTTGTTTTTTATTTAATCAGAGTATATTATGAATGTGAGGAGCAAGAAAACAGATTGCTTGCTTAAAAAGAAACAAAAATAAGCTATAGGAATCATATTTTATTTTTGAAATATACGTAGGCAGGGAACAAACGCACAGATCGGGGTTTTGGTGGGCAGTGCCCACCCTACACTACTTAAAATTTTTCATCAATGATTTAGGATTCCTATAGTAAGTCCCAAGATGAACCCTTCTACTCCGAAATACAAAGGTGAAAAAGGCAGCTATGCTGATATACTGAAGGCAAAAGGGATGCAATACAGTACAGGCTTCAAAACCGCACTTATTGCAAGCCACTAAATCATCTTCTTCAGAGACGCTGAGCGAATGATTTTAGTGGGGAACTTAAACCGAGGCACACGGGCGATCGCTCTTATGTTCAAGGACAGAAACCTTCAGCATAGATGCCCTCAAACTTCTGCCTTTCTTATTAAAGGGTAAGAGAGTTTAATAATTCTTTGCTTGCCGTCAAGTTTGTTTCTCAAAAAAGCAATTGTTAGATGTTTCAGATGATGGAGTGAGTATACTGCTATTTCCATCTCTCAAATACCCTAGGTTGCATCTCTTTTTTTCAAGTTTCACTAGTGAATTATGAGGTTTATCATGAGTAGATTACAGATATCAGATCTAAGTTTTTGTGAATCTGAACTTCTTCTTAACAGTCAAGTCCAAGGCGGAGCAAGCCTTGCTTCAAAAATCGGCCAAGTACTTAATTTAAACAATGGCGATTCAATCAGATCGGGAGTAAATTGGAACGATGTTATTCAACCCAGCCCAGAAGTAAGTTTGAGCGCTGGTCCTGACTACACAATAACCAAATCCGGTGACGAAAACACTACTCAATATATAGTCTCTAATAAAGTTGGCTCAATTGCAGCAAGTTTAGGATTGGCTCGTCTTGATACCGGTGGTAAAATTGTCTCGGGTTTTAGTAGCAGGATTTAGTAAAAGCTAGTAACTGGCATTTTCTAAAGCTTTCTTCATTTGACTGTGATTGAATAAGCTATTGAGTAAAAGCTTGACCAAGTGTATCAATAGCTTTTTCTTGATTTTCCTAATCAACAAAGATAGGTTGGAAAACTTTGAATTTTCCAAATTCAAAAAGGAGTAATATATGTCTGAAAGAGATCGGCCAACTCAGGTACAAGCAGTGCCATTCTTCGCTCGCTTCTTAGAAGGACAATTTTGTGAAGACGTGTCTGAGGAGGAAATGAACGAAGTCATCGGGGGCATCGCATCTGTAGAAAGCGGTATCGTCACCACATTGAAGTACCCCTCAGATAACGAAGAGGGTGGTCACGGAATAACTAGAAAGTTCGACTTCGATCATGAAGGAGGAGGTTCTGGAATAACTAAAAAGCACCCTTCTGATAGTGATGAAGCATTCACGAATAAGTACCCATCAGATGGCGACGATCGCCTTCCTATAGATTATTTAGCGTAAAGCTTTGGGATTGCCTCTGTTTATATCTTGCCTGACTTACATCTTGCACCACCTCTCTTATACCGGGTTTATTGCAAATATTTAAAGCTTATATCATGTCCGTGTAGCGGTTATTATATGAACCCTCACCCCGCCAAGAGGGCACCCCTCTCCCATGCTTGGGAGAGGGGACGGGGGTGAGGGCTGGATATCGTAACTGTTTATACGGACATGA
>CAXTSI010000376.1:0-9310 GCA_964246695.1 uncultured bacterium | reverse complement strand
CTTGCGAACCTTTTTATTTTTCTCGGCTACCCCAATTTATTGAGCCGATACGAAAAAGGGGTTGGTAAATGATGCGATCGCTGCCTTCCAGCAAGTTTTAAAGCGCGAACCGCAATCAAAGCAAGCTTATGTTGGCTTAGCGATCGCCTATAACCGCGCCGGACGCATTGCTGATGCTTGGAACGCCTATCACCAGGTGCTAGCGCAAGATCCTAATAACCAAATGGCTTTAAAGGCAGTTGGTATTATGGGCACTTATCGCCCAGAGTGGAATCAAGGAGGAATTGAAGCTCTCACCACTTTATTAAGTTTGAATGCCAATGATTTACAAGCCCGCGCTTACCGTGCCCTACTGTATTCTTACCAAGGACGGTTGAGTGAATCGCTAGCAGACTACCAAATTGTGCTCTCCAAAAACCCCTCGCTGGACGTTGTTATTGGTGCTGCTCAAACTTATAGTTACAACGGCGATTACCAAAAGTCTTTGGAGTTGTTTGACCGTTACCGCGCAACTGGAAAACCAATTACAGGGTATGCTGCGGTTGCTTATGCCAGTTCTTTACGAGGAACAGGCAATCCATCAGCGGCTGTACAGGTTTTAGAAGCGCAGTTGCAGCGTTCTCAGAAACTCGATCGCATAGCCATAGAAACTCGTGCCGAACTTGCCAAGGCGTATGCTGCAAATCAACAGCAAACCCAAGCCTTGGCAGTATTAGAGCCATTACAAGGTAGAAGTGATGCGATTTTGCCCTTAGCGCGATCGCTGAATGAAATTCGTAAGCACAGTGATAACCCCGCTATAGCACAGCAAGTTGCTACTTTCTACCGTCAGGCACTGGCTCAAACTCCCAATCCCTCACCCACACTGCTGCGAGAAGTCGCTGATGTGTTCACTGGTTTACCCCAAGGAGAGCAAACAGCACTACAACTTTATCGACAGGCAGCTTTACAGTCTCCGAATGATAAAAGTCTAGTCGTCAGGCAGTTAGCTTTGGAAAATAAGCTGGGAACGCTTGCCAAGAATGACTTAAAACAGCGTTTGGAGGCTATACTGCAACCCCTGCCCACAGATAATGTGCAACTGCAACAGTTAGCTGTTGCCCTAGCAGACATTGATGCTCCCGATCCGGAACTTCTGCCTGTGTACCAAAGTATTTTACCGAGGGTGAATGTACCGTTTTTGAATTTCCGCCTGGCTCAGATGTATGTACAGCAAAATAATCTGAATGGGGCTAGACTTGCCTTGGCAGCTTACACAGCAACGCCTCAAGGTGCTAAGGATCTGACAACTCAGTTGCTAGCAGCAGAAATTGAGCGACGGGAGGGTAATTTAGAAGCCAGCGCTCAGCGTTACCAAGCCGTGCTGACCACTAAACCAGATCGCGACATTGTTGATAGTGCTTTACGCGGACTGGCAGGTGTGCGAGTACAACAAAAGCGCTTTGAGGACGCTTTGGCAGCTTATGACCAACTCATAGTCCACAATCCTCAAAATTTGACCATCCAGTTAGGGCGTGCTAGTGTCGCTTATCAAGCCAAGCGGACTTCTCAACCAGAAGCCGAGGCAGTTCTCAACAATTGGTTAGCAACACAACCTGCAACCAATACCCCCCCAGAACTATTTAGTTTGGTGGGAGTGTTGCCTGCTGAGGCACAGCGTGAAGCTCTGTATAATTACTTAATTCAAGTTGATCCAAACTACATACCACTGCAACTGCGCTTGGTGCAGGTCTTAGCAAAACGTAATCCAGCGCAAGCGCGAGCTTGGGTGAAGCAGTTGATTGCTCGCCTTCCCAAGGACGCCAACTCTTACCAGTTGCAGGGAGAGTTAGCTCGAGCTATGGGCGATTTGGATCTGGCTAGCAATGCTTATGAGAATATTTTAGCACAGCAACCAGATAACTTCGATGCTCTTGCGGCTCTGGGGGGAATTCGCTTTCAACAGCAACGCTTTGATTCCGCACAGCATATTTATTCCCAAGTGTTAGCACAAAAGCCAGAAGACAAAGACGCACGCCGCGCCATTGCTGGGTTAAATGCTATTTTCGATCAACCTTTAACGGCGCTAGCACAGTTGGAACAACTGCAACTCGAACAACTTCGCCAAGGTACAACCGATCCTGATGTGTCTCGTCAAATGCAGCAAATACAAGAGGATTTTCTACTCAGGCGAGGTTTTCAGCCTCCTTGGGAAGACTATCAACGTCGGGGGAGGTAATGGGTAATTGGTAATTGGTAATTGGTAATGGGTAATGGGTAATAGGGAATTGGTAATAGGGAAGGAATTCTTTTTCTGTAACGGTTTCGTCTCCCGTTAGCTATTACACTACGCCTGTAATAGACAAGGGCAGGTAGTTGAGTACAAATTTTTAATGGAATGTAGCAATCCAAAGTTAATTGTGAATAGCTAACGGGGAACAATAAGCACAAGGGAAGCGGAGGAGATAAATTAAAAATTAAAAATTAAAAATTATTTTTTTAATTTTGCATTTTTAATTTTTAATTCTTTTTCTCCCTCTCACTCTGCCAACATTTATCAAAAGTTTTTCAGGATGTGGTATCTCCCTAGAGTGGCAGCTATTGTCAGCCTGATTGGTCTAAATGCTTGTAACTCAGGTTACTCAATAGTAAATTCCAAAACACCGGAGCAGACGACCGTAGCAACAGATACGCAATTAGGTGGTAGCGAAAACAATACAGTGTTTTTAGCGGCTCTACCTAAATCAACCCCTAACCGGGAGTTACTGGCCGAAAGCTGGGACAGCTACCGGAGGAGATTTATTCAGAGGGATGGGCGGGTGATTGACTACGAAGCGAGCGCTCGACCAGTGAAGGTCAAGGCTATGCCATGCTGCGAGCAGTACTTATTGATGACTCAGCAACTTTTACCCTGACCTTAAACTGGGGAGAAAATAACCTCCAACGGCAAGCGAACGGTAAACGTACAGATAGTTTGTGGGCTTGGAAGTGGGGAAGGAATGCAGATGGTAATTGGGGTGCGATCGACAGCAACTTTGCCAGCGATGCCGATATTGATGCCATTACGGCATTGATTTTTGCCTCACGGCGCTGGAATCGCCCTGAATACCTGCAACTGGCAAAAGCTAAACTGCAAGATTTGTGGAACCTTTCCACTGCATTAGGACCAGGAGGCAAGCGCTATCTCCTACCTGGTCCTGCGGCGGCATTTGTCCCTAATCCATCGACCCTCCACCTCAACCCCTCTTATCTCGCTCCCTATGCTTTTCGGCTATTTGCCCAAGTTGACCCGGAACGTGACTGGTTGAGTTTGGTAGACACCAGCTACCAAGTGCTGGAACAATCGACGCAACTTTCTAGCGTAGGTTTACCTAGCGATTGGGTATCTTTAAATACTTTTTCAGGGAAATACCAACCCCTACCACAGTCTAGCCATCTTCAAACTTTGTATAGCTTTGATGCTTACCGAGTTTGGTGGCGCTTGTCACTGGATGCCGTATGGTTCAATTCACAGCAAGCACGACGCTATCTCCAATCCACATCGTACCTGCAAAAGTTATGGAGTGAACAATCACACTTGCCAGCACGTATAGATCTCCAAGGAAAGGGATTAGTAGATTACGAAGCGACATCGCAATACGCCATGCTTTATACTGCATGGAATTTAGTGGAACCACGGATAGCTAATGAATTACTTGTAAAAAAAATATTGCCTCAATACAAACAGGGAATTTGGGACGAACACTCAGCTTATTATACCCAAAATATAGTCTGGCTTGGTTTATTACCTCCATCAGTACTTCCCCAGCAACTGCTACGAGCTAAGTAGTGTTTTTAATTTTCGATATAAAAATCAAAAATGAAGTTTGTGAATTGGTTAAAAAAATAACAAAACTTGTTTCGTATTTACAATGAACGGCAAATCATACAAATTACTCCCTTCCCGCCATAAGATTACCGATCTTCTTCTCTTATTTCTTCTCCTGACGGAGACGCTGCGCGAACGCGTACTTCGCGTCTTCGCGGTTCATTCAAATAGGTATTCTTCGAGCGGGAAGGGAATAAGACCAAAAACTTCCTCCAATCCAAAATAGTCTGTCTTATGAAGCAGTTGTTTTACCTATCCCAAATCAGCACAAAAGCAATTGTCGTTTCTTTTTGCTTTTTACTGTTTCCTAATTCATTATTAAGCGCCCAAGGTAAGAACCAAGAAGACCTACAGCACCCTTACCAAAGTTATCAACCACAGGGCAAACAGCAAGTTCTTTTGTTGGCACAAGCGACCACAGCCAAAGCCAACAAAGATCAAAAAAACAAAGAAAAAACAGCCGATTCAGAAACTGCTGTTGCCCAGAACCTGACAACTTACAACCTAGAATTTAATCGCAGTCCGATAGTGGGCAACCACTTGCGATTGCGTGGGGTTTACTCCGAAGGTCGCCTTGCCTTTACCCGCCCCCGTAGCTGGAAACTTGCCAAAGTACAAGCATTAATCCGCTTTCAACACTCGCCAGCACTCTATGCCAACCGCTCTAATCTAACGGTGCTAGTCAACGACACTGCTGTGGGTAGCGTACCACTTAACCGCAAACAGTCTCAAGTGGGTCAAATCCTATTAAATATAGATCCAAAGCTGCTACAGGACTACAATGAAATCAAAATTGTTGCCCAACAGAATAACTCCACTGAATGTAGCGATCCTAGTGACCCCAACTTGTGGACAGAGATTCTGCCTGATTCCAAATTAGTTTTCAACTACCAGCGACAACCGACTTCCCTCAATTTTAGCCGCTATCCCTATCCCTTCTTTGACCAACTCAGTTTAGAACCTAACAGTGTTGTTTACTTACAACCTAACCAAGTCAGTCCTTCATGGTTAACTGGGGCGGCGAGATTGCAAGCAGCATTAGGCAGACTGGCAGATTTCCGTCCGATAGAGACAAGCATCGTAACTGATGTGGCAGATGTCAAGGCAAATGAACGGTTGGTGATTATTGGTAGTCCCAGTGAACAACCTGCCCTAGCTTCTTTGAAGTTACCCCTGACAGTCTCCGGTAGTCAAATTCTCGATCGCAGTCAAAACCCCATCCCAGAGGACACAGGGGTATTGATGATGACCACTACGAAAAAAGTCGGTGGTGTTCCGGTCTTGATTGCTACAGGTAATGGACCCAAAGGGGTTGCTAAGGCGGCACAGTTTTTGACGCAGCCCGATTTGCGAAAAATGGGCACCGGTCAGGTCGTTTTAGTCAATCAAATTAAGGAGATGCCAACACCAGCGTCTCGTAAGTGGCCGCGTTATTTGCCAGAGGAAAATTCCTTTAAACTTAGCGACATCAAAACCCAGCTCAACGGTGAGCCGTTTAAGGATGTGACTGTACGTGGTTCGGGAGCTCCGCCAGTTGAAATTGATTTTCGCGCCTTGCCAGATGACAGATTTGTGCGGGGCAGTTCTATGAACCTGGTTTACAGTTATAGTCCGCAAATTAATCCCAGAACCTCTGCTGTAGAAGTTTTGCTGGATGGAGTTTTCATTGGCGGCGCACGTCTAACATCAGATTCTGGAGAAACTCGCAAAAACCTGAAAGTGGATTTGCCAGCAAACTTGGTTAAGCCTAACTCGAAACTTCAGGTATTTTTCCGGATAAATCCCAAGGAACCGTTTGACAAACAAAACTGTATTAGCCCGCCAGATCAGCAACTAACAGGGACAGTACATTCTGACACCAACTTTGAACTGAAGCGAGAAACCTCTGTGGAACTACCAGATCTTAAGCTTCTGCAATTCGGTTTTCCTTTCGCTGCACCCCAGGATTTGTCCAAGACAGCGATTGTCGTACCACAAAACCCCTCAAATACAGATGTATTAACTTTGTTAGCTTTTAGCGAGCGCTTAGGACGGCTAAGTCAAGCAGATGCCGTCAAACTTGATGTTTACACGCCCGATATATTAACCGATGCAGTTCGCAAGAACGACCATTTGGTAGGAATTGGCACACGGGACAAGTTTCCTTTTCCCGAAGTATTTAAGTCCAATGGCTTTAACTTGAGTCAGGCATTTTCGCGTTTATCAACCCAAGGTGTAGTTCAAACACCGCAGGATGCACAAGGCATGATTAAACAAATTGTCTCTCCTTGGAGCAGCGATCGCGTCATTCTAGTTTTGACCGCTCAGACAGAAACTGGCTTAGAACGAGTCCGGCAAGTCTTCAATCAAGACCCTTGGTTCTTCCAACTCAAAAAGGATACGGTGCTGATTAGCAGCGACAAGAAAGACCCCGCTGCCTACGATCCGGATGCCTATCAACTGGATTTTTTCCAAAGTGCTTCCTCAACAAGTCGCTTGGAGGATACCAATCCACTTAGTAGGGTATCGCACTTAATACAAGAAAACTGGCTCTTACTACCTGCTGGTTTAGTAGGCGTCTCCCTTCTACTTTATGGCATCGTTCAGTTGTATCTCAAACGCCTGACTGCTGATAAGAAATAAACACTAATAGTTGCTAATTGCTAATTGCTAATTGCTAATTGTGAGTCCAGTGCGCCTATGAGAGTTTCCCTCCGCAGGCAACTGGCTTTCCCGTTGGGTCAATTTTTACCATTAGCCATTAGCCATTAGCAATTAGCAATTCCCCATTACCCTAATTTAAAATGTCTTCTTCCTCATTCAGACCGCCTCGCAGACAACGCGATCGCCAGCGCCTAAGCTTAAGCAGTTGGCTTATTGATCTCACACCTCAATTTTTTGACCGCGCTTTAGAAAAGGTGGGCGCGAAACAATTTAAGTGGCTTGTCTTGCTGCTATTGTTGCTTTCAGTACCACTGATTACTACCCCTCTAGAAGTGTGGCAACAGGGGATAGTGGCTGTATTTTTGGTGCTACTTGGTCAACTAGTTATACAAGCTGAGGATAAAGAGTCCTCCCCGGAAATCAGCCATTATTACCACCTGTTTTTGGTATGGCTGAGTCTGGTGACAACAATTCGTTATTTGTACTACCGCACAAGCTATACCCTGAACTTTGATGGGTGGCTCAACAGCACTGCTTGTTTAATGTTGTACGGAGCAGAGCTATACGCGATCCTGACCTTAGTACTAGCATACTTTCAAACCCTGAAAATCAAAGAGCGGCAGCCAGTCGATCTTGCCAAAATTCCTGAACAGGAATGGTTAAACGTTGATATCTACATCCCCACCTATAACGAAGACGTTGAGATTGTCCGCAAAACTGCACTAGCAGCCTTAGCTTGCGAATATGCTCCAAATAAAAAAAAGATTTATGTCCTAGACGATGGTCGTCCAGAAAGATATAAAGAGGGCGATCCGCGCCGAGAAAAGTTCCAAGCCAGACGAGATCAGTTACGGCAAATGTGCCAAGAACTCGGCTGCATACACATGACGCGGGAAAATAATGACCACGCTAAGGCTGGTAATATCAATACTGCCTTTCGGAAAACCGACGGCGATTTGGTGATGATTTTGGATTGCGACCACATTCCATCGCGCCAATTTCTGCTGCATACTGTGGGCTTTTTCTGCGATCCAAAAGTGTCGTTTGTCCAAACCCCCCACTGGTTCTATAACCCCGATCCCTTTGAGCGCAATTTGGTCACAGGCGGTAGAATCCCGGTGGGCAATGAATTGTTTTACAAAGTGCTGCAAAAAGGCAACGATTTTTGGAATGCCGCCTTTTTCTGCGGTTCCGCCGCTTTGATCCGCAAAACCCATGCTTTGGAAGTTGGGGGAATTGCGGTCGAAACTGTTACAGAAGATTGTCACACAGCTTTGCGACTGCATTCACGCGGTTATAAGTCCGTCTACTACGACAAAATTATGGTGGCGGGTTTAGCGCCAGACACATTTTCTTCTTATGTAGGTCAACAAGTGCGTTGGGCAAGAGGGATGGCGCAGATTTTGCGACTGGAAAACCCCATGTTTAACCCGAAGTTAAACTTGACACTTGCTCAAAGGATTTGTTATTTCAGTGCGACTTCTCACTTCTTGTATGGGTATCCCCGACTTGTCTATGCGATTATTCCCACCCTGTTTTTATTATTTGGCGTTAACCCGATCCAAGGTTTGGGTTTAGAAACTCTCGCCTATGCCCTACCCCATATTCTTCTCTCCCTTTTTACCAACTACATCATCTACAAACACGTCCGGTTTTCCTTCTGGAACGAAATTTTTGAATTTGTAATGTCTTTCCAGGCGGGGTGGGTAACGATGTTAGCGCTGATTAACCCCAAGCTAGGTTCCTTTAACGTTACTGACAAAGGGGTCAATATTAGCAAACGTACCTTTGACTGGCAATCAATGCGTGGTTTATTGGTAGTGGTGGGATTAATTACCGCTTCCTTAGTTGCCGTCCCCTATTGGTTACTGCTACGCCCTGAGGATTGGCAGGCGGTTTTGGTCAACACTTTATGGTCTGGCTTTAACCTGATTTTGCTGATCGCTGCCTTGCTAGTAGGCTTCGAGCAACCGCAAATCCGTACTGCGCACCGTTTGCAGCGACGCCTCGCTGTCGTGATTTCTAGCAACGACCAAACAATCATGGGCGAAACTGTCAACATTTCAGAAACTGGGGCGTTGATTTCTTCGGAATCCTGGCCTAATTTACCAGATGAAGTGGAGATCGAAATCATGGGAGATTTTACTGCTCGCGCCTCTTTGGCAGGACGGATTATTAGAGTCTCCCCTGTAAATGATACGGAAACTCTTTTGGCAATTGATTTTGTAAATCTTAGCCGCGCTCAACAGGATGCTTTAACTCTAGTTTTGTATTCTGATGTGCGGGAGTGGTATTCCCAAAAACGGCAGTACGTAGATCAACCAATCGCTTCCCTAGGCTTCCTTGCCACTAGTTTGACTCGGTCTTTGCAGGATATCAAGCCAACTACTCGCAAAAAGGTACGCAAACAGGTAAGTGCTCTTGGTGACCTTTACTGGGATGGTCACTTCTTCCCTGGAGTGGCTACAGAACTAGGGGTAACAGGTTTACGCCTGGAATTGGAAAGCAACAAAGCTAAATCTGCTGATAAACTGCTAGGACAAGAGGACTTACATAGAATGCGAACTGTTAAACCACTTGTTGGTTTGCTGTTGAGTCAAGAGGATAATTCTTCACCAAGGCGATTTGTTGCCGAAATTTCTGCCCTCCAAGAAGACGCAAGTGGCAAGATTGTCATTGAGTTAAATTTTCCGGAGAAGTTCAAGCAACGCCAAGATTCTAAAATTAAACAACTTTTACAAGTTTTGTAGAAGAATTCTTTTGGCAACGGATTCGGCAACGGATGACATAACGGATGTAACGGATTCGGCAACGGATGAC
>CAXTSI010000375.1:0-9341 GCA_964246695.1 uncultured bacterium | reverse complement strand
ACTAACCACTAACCACTAACCACTAACCACTAACAACTAACCACTAACCACTAACTAATTTGCAGAAGTTGTCGGACGGCGCGTTACTAATTGTTGAATTTTGCCTACAGCATAATCTAGCAGTAGTCCAGTTAAACCAATTACCAGTACGGCTAGGAAGACTGAACTCAGGTTTAAGCGACTCCATTCATCCCAGACAAAAAAGCCGATACCAATACCGCCTGTCAGCATTTCTACAGCAACGATAACCAGCCAAGCAATTCCCAGACTAATCCGCAAGCCAGTAAAAATATACGGTAAACTAGCAGGCAAGATAATCTTTGTAATCCGCCGCCAAGGGGGCATTTCTAGCACCCGCGCCACATCTAAATAATCTTTGGGGACACTGGAAACACCAAGGGCAGTGTTAATAATCGTGGGCCATAAGGAGGTGATAAAGATCACAAAAATGGCTGATGGATCTGCTAAATTGAAGATGGATAAGGCAATAGGCAGCCAAGCTAGGGGCGATACAGGTTTAAAAATCTGAATTATGGGATTGATCGCTAGCATTGCCGATCTGGACATCCCAATCAGAAAACCTGTAGGAATCGCTACCACAGCACCTAACAGAAAGCCTAGCAATACCCGTCGCAAACTTGCTAGCAACAGCCAACCAATCCCCAAGTTGCCTGGTCCTCTTCGATAGAATGGGTGGAGGATGTAGTCAAGATTAGCGACTAGCGCCTCTGGAGGAGTGGGCATCAACTCATGGTGGGTAAGAGCAACAACCCACCACAGCAGGATAATCCCCAAAAACCCCAGGATAGGTAGTAAGACAACATCCTTGACAAGCAAAGGTTTTCCCTTTTTCCAAGCGGCTTGTCCAGCCACTGCAACGATTGCAGCTAAATTCAGTTGAAATATCATTTATGACCTCAACAGATTTAAGTGCTGTTCCGATTCGACTAACGCAATGCGGTTATTATGCTGACTTACCATTATTGCAGATAAATGTATCATTTCTATACAGTGGAGTCAAGCTATCTTGAGATATACTTTAGTTTTTATTACAAGGTTTGTAGTTGCGCTTTAGCGCATTATATAATGCGCTAAAGCGCAACTACAAACAAATTATTTCATTTATTTTTGTGTCAAATCATCACAGTGTTTTCACATAAAACCGCCGCCCTTGAATAATAGAAAGGGCATTTTACGATCCTACTTTCCCCACTCAATAGTAATGAAAGATTTTAGTCAATTATTGCAAGATAGAACTCAGACGATTATACAACAGTGGGTGGAAGCCGTTCGTCGCGATCAAAAGATTAAGAGCGCCAATCATCTACCTCGTCCCGCTATAAAAAATCATATTGAGTATGTTCTGCAGGCATTGGCAACCGTGCTTTCTCAACATCAAGAAAGTGAAACTCAGCCAATAGTGGAAGCGAGTTTAGAACACGGCACTCTCCGAGCCGAGCAAGGTTTCGATGCAGCAGAAATTGCCCGAGAATACAGTTTACTACGTAATATAATATTGGTGATTTTAGAGCCAGAACTACTGCAAGTATCAGCACAAGAAGTGATGCGAGCTGTGCGGTTGATTGATATTGTGTTGGATGAAGCGATCGCCTGCTGTTTTCAAAGTTATACACAGCAGCGATTGGCAGAACTAGAACGGCTGCAAAATCAGTTAACCCTGAACAATCAAGAACTCACTCGCTTAGTTCGTGCTAATCAAGATAATCTGTCTTTTTTAGCACACGAACTGAAAAATCCTCTGACTTCGATTATTGGTTACTCAGATTTGTTTTTGCGCCAACAACGAAAAAGAACCGAGGAGAAGGACACCCATGGTAATTTAGAACACATCGATCGCGTACTACGCAATGGCAGACTCTTACTACGCCTGATCAATGATGTACTGGAAATTTCGCGGTATGAAGCAGGAACGATGAAACTGAAACTGCAACCTACCAATGTGCGTGAATTAATCAACAATGTGTATGAAATGTTAGAGCCTTTGGCTAGTGGAAAAGATTTACAAATGGTGGTGGATTGCGATCGCGCCCCAGTGTCAGTTTTCACAGATTCCTTGCGATTACAGCAGATTGTCACGAATCTGATTAGCAATGCAATTCGGTATACAGAGTCAGGAACTATTAAAATTAGGTGTACACAGTTAGGCAATAACTTGTGGGCGATCGCAGTTACCGACACCGGAATTGGTATTAAGCCTGAAGACCAAGCCCGGATTTTTGATCCCTACTATCGTGTGGGTTCTAGCAATCAGTCCTACCTTCCCGATAGCACTGGGTTGGGATTGGCAATAGTTTTGCGCCTCGTAAAACTGCTACAAGGCGAAATTGATGTAGTCTCTCAGGTGGGAGTGGGTTCGACTTTTACTGTTACCTTACCATTAGAGATTAATTCGTCACTGTAATTACCAATTAAATTACGAATTATTAAGTAGTCCTAGTTTTTGAAGCTTGGCTAGGGCATCTTCAGCTGCAGACTTTTCAGCATGTTTTTTATTGCGTCCCTTGCCAAGTCCGTACTCTTTTTCGTCCACAAACACTTTAGCTATGAACTCTGGAGCGTGAGAAAAACCACCAGCTTGGACTGTAATATACTTAGGAGGAGTTAGGGTAACGTTGCGCTGTACCCATTCCTGAAGTCGATTTTTAGAGTCTACATTAGAGCGAGAGTCTACTATATTTTCAGGTACAGCGTCAAACAGCGGTTCCACAACAGCACGAAGTGCCTCAATGTTTGAATTGTTGTCTAGATAGTAAGCACCGATGACTGCTTCAAAAGTACTGCTGAGCAAATTGGGATTATGTTCCCCTCCCTCTCGCATAGCACCTTTACCCAACCGCATCCTCAAGTTTAAGCCTACCTCAATAGCGAAAGTTGCTAGCTGCTTCTCATCAACCAGCGCTGAACGCCGACGAGTTAATTCATCTTCTCCCTTTTCTGGGTAACGACCATAGAGATACTCGCCACTCAAAAAGTTTAGCAAAGCATCACCAAGAAACTCTAGGCGTTCGTTATGTGAGCCGCATTGGGGGTTTTCATGGACATAAGAACGGTGGGTAAGCGCACGGCGTAGAAGTTCTTCGTTTTGGAAGAGCAAGAGTTTGTGCATTAGCATTAATCAATCTGTTTTGTTCAGGGAATTTTTCCGAAATAAATGCTTCCTGATGACAAAATTCGCGCTCTTACACATTTAATTGGTTAAAGTCTCAGATCCAGGATTCTAGTTAGACTGGCGTCAGATATTTTGAATCCTACAACTGAGACTGTATCCAACATTTTGTGTTTGAACACACATACTGTATTTATATAGCAATCCTAAATGAGATTGCGAACACCTCAAGCTTCAGAAACCGGGTTTCTTAAAGAAACCCGGTTTCTCTCCGTTCAAAAATCAAATCGGATTTCTATATATCGTATAGATAATAGCATACCAAAAATGACTTACACACAGGTAACGCTTAGACGTATTGCCCACTTCAGGACGGGCGAGACTCCCATTACACAAGACAAAAGTTGTAGTGTATTCAATTAAGAACTGCTATCTCTTGTGACTTTTAACTTTTAGTTTAAGTAAGTTAGCAAGATTAATCCCAATTATGTAAACTTTTGTAAAATAGAGGAAAAAGGCTTGTAGTTGCGCACGACTCGCGAGTCGCGCGCAACTACGAACCAATAGACATCGACCGAATTTAATTATTCGTTGTCTGAAACCCTTGTAGAGACGTAGCAGTGCTACGTCTCTACAATCATTTTCACTGCTATGTCTAATGATGATTTATTGACGCCGACCTACTTACGTCCTAATTTGTTGGCGAAACTCTTTGACTGCTAACAGCAGGTTGTAATGCTGTACATATTTAGCCCAATACTGCAAGGGATACGATAGTTGAGATGCCAGAACCCCGGTTTCTTAAAGAAACCGGGGTTCTAATTTTCGCTTATCCGAGTAGTATTGATATTCAGCCAATAACGCTCTGTTTCCTTTTGGCTGTGCGAGAATATAGTTAAAAGGTATATTCAGAGGAGCAACTATGACGGTGAAAGGATTTAAAGTAGGCAAAAATTCTTTAACACCATTTTTGAAGCATATGGGGCAGACACCAGAAGAACAATTACAAAAAAACCAAGCAGCCATGAAACTTTTAAGAAGGTGGATTGAAGAAGAAGTTTCAGAAGAGGAGTCAAAACAGAGGGAAAGTTATTTTGAATCTTTTAAAGAAATCATTGATAACGAACGACTGCCAGGACATAAGCTTTACTCCAAGGAATGATTGTTTTTTTAGACACAGGAGTACTTGGTTTAGTCTCATCTCCAAGTAACACAAAAGTTGCTAAAGAATGTAAAGAATGGCTTTACCGTTTACTTTCTAGAAGTATCTACGTGGTAACTTCAGATATTTGTGACTATGAAATTAGAATAAATTTGCTCTTGGTATCACTGACTAACCCAAAACTTCAAGGTATAGAAAATTTAGATGATCTCCAACAAGTTATTGACTTTTTAGCACTGACTAAAAGTGTCAACCCCTTCGGGGAATTAAAAATTAAAAATTAAAAATTAAAAATTATTAATCTCCACGCATAAATGCGCTTGCTCGAATAATGTTGCTTCGCTTTTTTTGTTTTCCATGTTTAAAAACAGGGTCACCTTTACCTTAATTAAATAATTCAAAAAAATTTGCTGAAATTTTTAATTTTTAATTTTTAATTTTTAATTCAAAAAATGGTCAAACACTTGGGACGCTTTACAGAAGCTCAAGAGTGGAGAAATATCAATTTTAGCGGTTCTAGTTAACTTGCGCCAATGGCTTGAGGGTATTTTTAACGAAGACTGGCAACCCACAGGATTAGTGTTGGCTAGTAACTTTAGACGCACAACTAGCATAACCAACTCCACTAGTCGAGGAAAGGTGATTAATTTAGCAGATCAGCCACTAGTACTGGTAGTACAACTGACGGACACAGTTACAGAAGAGGTCGATATTCGGCTGCAGATCTATCCAGGTAACTATAAGATTTATCTGCCAGAAAATTTGCATCTCATTGTCTTTGATGAAACTGGAACCCCATGCATAGAAGCACAAGCTACAAGTACTGATAACTGGATGGAACTAAAGTTTAGTTGCGAACTTGGGGAAAGGTTTAGCGTCAAAGTGATATTAGGAAGGATGAGCCTTACTGAACAATTTGCTTTTCTTTAAGCATCAAACCACAGGAGACGACAATGGCGATCGTCAAACTTAAACTCAGGCGAACAACAGAAGAGGGATTCCTAGTTATTCTGACGGCGGCAAATCGAGGATATGAAACAGAACAGGGCTATTTCATTCTAAACTTAGGGTTGGTGTGGTATAATGCAACGCGACTTAAAGTGCGTGTATCAACTTCCATGAGCCAAACAGCAATTATTGAAGCCTTTGCAGAGGTTGAGGACCGCCGTCGCAAAGCGGGACAACGTCACACCCTTCCTTTGTGTCTGGCGCTGTTTACACTGGCGATCGCGGCAGGCAATAAAGGATTCTTAGCAATTGGAGATTGGGTTACAAGCACCTCAAGAGCAATTGATTGACCTTTTCAAACCTCCGAAAAATAGACTACCCTCGTACAGCACGCTGCGTCGTGCCTTGTTACACATCAATTACGAACAATATTCTGCGTGTCTTGCCAAATTCTTTAACGTTCATGTTACATCTGGAGAAACGGTGGGAGTTGATGGCAAAGTACTTAAAAGTTCATACCTACTCGAAGACGATAATCCAAATTCGGACTCCCACCCAGCAATTATGCTAGTTAGCGCTTATATTGTTGAGCGAGGCTTGATTTTAGAACCATTTGAAGTTAATGCCAAAACGAACGAAATTAAAGCAATACCTGAATTGCCAATCGAAATTGGCTCTAAAAGGAGTTGTTTTCGCTTTTGATGCCATTAATACCCAAAAAAAACTTGTCAATTAATCATCGACAGTGGTAATGATTACATTGCTGCTCTCAAAGGCAACCAGCCAAATCTACTTAAAGATGTCAAAACAAACTTTACACCAGAATCTACTTATGAGCAGATAAACAAGGGGCATGGTCGAATTGAAAAGCGTAGCACCAGCATTTGCCGAAACATAGATAGAGTAAAGTTTTGGCCTGGTCTGAAAACTTTGATTAGAGTTGAATCTGAACGTCAAATTATCAGGCACAATCATATAGAAGTCAAAACCGAGACACGATATTACATCTCTTCCTTAAATGCTACAGCCAAAGAATTTAATGAACGCATCCGAGGATATTGGGGCGTAGAGAACAGAGTACACTATGTTCGGGATGTAACACAAGGAGAAGATAGTTCTAGAATTCGCACTACACCTTTACCTCAGATTTTTGCTATTGCTCGTAACTTTACTCTCAATTTATATCGAAACCAAATGTTTGAAAATATCGCACAAGCTCAAAGACTCTGTTCATTTGGCTTAAGCACACTCAAGCAACTTTTTAGAATGAAATAGCCCTGCGTCCGATACTTGAATAATAATGCTCTAAATAAGAGCGTTTATCACGGTTTTCTACAGTACATGACAACATTGTCTGACGTAAATGCTTTATTTTTTCTTCGCTACACTCTAGAAAAACAAGCTCAAGTGCATATGTGCGGGTGTAGTCGTATCGGTTGACATAGGGTGGCGATGTCATTACAAAATCAATGCTGCTTTCTTGCAAAGTAGGAAGAATATCGAGACAAGAGCCTTGGGAAAATTCAGGTTCTAGATTTTCTTCACCACTGGATTTTATCGCTGTAAATTGGGATGTTAAACTGTCACTAAATAAATTCAGTTGGATTGCTCCAACATTTAAATCTGATTTTATTTGCTTCAGCTTTTGGGAAATTGCATCATAAAAAGTTAGGATTTCTCCCTTATTAAATTCGTTTTTACCTTTAGAACGACCCGAACGCGTATCCCAGCGTAAATATTGTCCGTCTTTTCTGGTGTAGCTAATATCCTCAAGAATGCAAAAAGCGGCATAAAGAAGTAGGGTACGAATATCTTCATTCTTTACAAAATTATGGCAATAAGAAATATATCCTACAAGCTGTTCTTCATTTACTGAAGAAAATGCTCCCTGAGTAATTGCAATGTGCTTGAATGCATAGCGTTGGTCATAGTAATCTTTAAAGTTTATTTTTTGAAGAAGTTCAGCAACTACGTTATTGAAAGCATCAACATTAATTTTTTGAGCTACTAGTCGAGCTTTTGTTGCAAAAATGCCGACAGGTAAAAGTTCAATTCCCTTAGTTTGCCACCCCAAGTCACTTGCAGCAAACAGAGCGGAACCACCTCCCGAAAATGGATCGAGTAGAATACCTGGTTGTGGCTTTAAGTTTTGAAGAAGATAGGTAACTAACTTTTCTGAAAAACCTTCCCTATACTTGAACCAGGCAGAAAATGGAGCTTGTTTATTTGCCTGAAAACTAACCAAAGTTCTGTCCAAAGAAGGATTATGAATAATTTTAGACTGAAATTTTTCGTAAAGAGCCTTTCTTTTAATTGAAGAGGAAGTGACTTGTACATATTTGCTCTGAGTGAAATCGAACAACCTCATAACCTCAATCATTTGTATCCTTTCTTTCATATAAATAGGATTTCTCACTCGTAATGAGATTAGTTTAAAGCTGACTACTTATGACATACCTTACTCAGTTAGTAAGTTATTGGCAAGTAATAGGTAGAGATGGAACCTGAACACGCAAACCTTTCTTCAACTAGCCGCAAGCGATGCCCCAAAGAAAGCGATCGCCCGTTCGCGTTCGCTAAAACTCTCCTTGTCAACATCGCTTGGTCAGAATGAGGTAAAGGGGTAGTCAGGTTTTGATATGCTAGGAACCTAGACTAACAATAATGTAAACCATGCCTGCGCCTACTATCTCTCCTCTCAGTACTGCCTTTCCCCTGACTGCAGTAGTCGGTCAAGAAGCAATTAAATTAGCTTTACTGCTAGTAGCGGTCGATCCGGGGTTGGGGGGAGTGGCTTTAGCAGGTCGTCGTGGCACGGCAAAATCTGTCATGGCGCGTGCCATCCATGCCCTTCTCCCACCAATTGAAGTTGTTAAAGGTTCGATCGGCAATTGCGACCCCAACCACCCAGAAGAATGGGATGACCAACTGTTGGCACTTGTGGGGCACTCCTCCTCTCTGCCATTAGAGGAGGGCGGACAGGATGCCCACCCCACAATAGAGACAGAAATTATTCCCACACCCTTTGTGCAAATTCCTTTGGGAGTGACAGAAGACCGACTCCTTGGTTCTGTGGATGTGGAACAGTCAGTAAAACAAGGGGAAACGGTTTTTCAGCCAGGTTTGCTTGCGCAAGCAAACCGAGGTGTCCTTTATGTGGACGAGATTAATTTATTAGACGAGCAAATATCTAATCAGCTTTTAGCAGCATTATCTGAGGGACGCAACCAGATTGAACGAGAAGGTATTAGTTTTCAGCATCAAAGTAAACCGCTGTTTATTGCTACTTATAACCCAGAAGAAGGGGCACTGCGGGAGCATTTGCTAGATAGAATTGCGATCGCCCTTTCTGCTAATGGTGTACTTGGTTTAGATCAAAGAGTACAAGCAGTAGACCAAGCGATCGACTACTCCCGTTCTCCCCAAGAATTTCTTCAGCAGTATAGGGAAGACTTAGACGACCTGAAAACCCAAATCATTCTGGCACGGGAATGGCTCAAAGAAGTTCACATCACCCACGAACAAATTGCCTACCTTGTAGATGAAGCAATTCGCGCTGGTGTGCAGGGACATCGCGCCGAATTATTTGCCGCACGAGTTGCTAAAGCAGCAGCTGCTTTGGATGGGCGTGCACAAGTGAATGCTGAAGATTTGCGGCATGCTGTGGAATTGGTGATCGTGCCACGGGCAACTGTTGTGCCACAACCACCTCAAGAATCACCACCACCGCCACCGCCACCACCGCAGAATCAAGAGGAACCGGAAGACGAATCAAATCAAGAACAACAGGACCAGGAAGAAAACCCCGAACAACCAGAACAAGAACCACCTAGTATTCCAGAAGAATTTATCTTTGACCCAGAGGGGGTAATCCTTGACCCTAGTGTGCTTTATTTTGCTCAAATGGCACAGCGGCAAGGTAAGTCTGGCAGTCGCAGCTTAATCGAGTCCGAAGACCGAGGACGCTACGTTAAGCCGATGTTACCCAAAGGTAAAGTGCGACGCATTGCTGTAGATGCCACCCTGAGATCTGCTGCCCCGTATCAAAAAGCACGAAGGGAGAGGTACAGGAGTAAGGGAGTAGGGGGAGTAGGGGGAGTAGGG
>CAXTSI010000374.1:0-9361 GCA_964246695.1 uncultured bacterium | reverse complement strand
ACTAACAACTAACCACTAACAACTAACCACTAACAACTAACCACTAACAACTAACCACTAACAACTAACTCCCCGTATACTGAACTCGATAAATCCGGTTATTAACTTCATCAGTAACTAAAAGACTGCCATCGGGTAAGACCAATAAGCCTACAGGGCGACCCCAAGTAGTGGGCACAGTGGGGTCTAGGAGAAATCCAGTTAGAAAGTCTTCATAGTAGCTTTGCGGTCGTCCTTTAGTATCGAAAGGAACAAAGACGATTTTGTAGCCAGTGCCGCGATCGCGGTTCCAAGAACCACGAAAAGCAACAAAAGCACCATTACGGTATTTTTCGGGAAACGTTTTTCCGTGATAAAACTGCAATCCTAATGCTGCAGAATGCGCTTGGAAAAGCACATCTGGGGTGCGAGTACGGGATACCAAGTCGGGGCGTTTACTCTTACCATTCGCAAATTGACGCGGATCGAGGTTTTTGGGTGTGAGATAAGCATAGGGCCAGCCGTAGAATTCACCTGGACGTAGGCGTGTGAAGTAGTCTGGTACTAGGTTATCGCCTAGACCGTCCCGTTCATTGACAGTGGCGTAAAGTTCCTTTGTCACTGGGTGAAAGTCTAAACCGACTGGGTTTCGCAAGCCGGAGGCAAAAGTCTGCTGCTGGGAACCATCCAAGTTCATTACCTGAACTGATGCTCGTGGGAGCGGTTCTTGATTATCGTTGGATTGGGAACCAATAGAAACGTATAGTTTGTTGCCATCGGGGGAGACAACTACGTTGCGTGTCCAATGCTGATTGTAACCACCACCAGGCAAGTCAGCAATTTTTTTACCAGTACCAGTGAGTTGCTGTTGACCTTTGGAATAAGGAAACCGGAGTACGGCATCAGTGTTGCCAAGAAAAAAGGAATTACCTGTAAAAGCCATGCCAAAGGGAATATTGAGTTTGTTTGCTGCACTAGCAAACGTCTTTTTGACATCCGCCACACCATCACCTTTGGTGTCGCGTAGCAGGAGAATCCGATTTTGCCTGGTTTCTGTCACCAGTACGTCACCGGTGGGGGTTAATGCCAGCCACCGTGGGGCATCTAGACCGTCGGCAAAAACGTTGACCACAAAACCAGAGGGTACTTGCAGTGTGGGGTTTGCTGGAATTGGCACTACTGTAGGCGGCTTCGAGGCGCTTTCAGAAGCGAAGGGTTTTGGTAAATTGCTGAGTGTGATGCGGATTGGTGTGGGTGAAAGTGGTTCAGTACGGACGATATTTTTGGGCTGTGCTGGATTCTGTGCTAGTTGTGGCGAAGGCGCTTTATGTTGGGTTAGGGATTTTTCTAAGGAGGCGCGAGTCCGGTCACAGGCTACTGTGGTCAGTAGCAGAAGAAACATGAAGAAACGCGCAGAGGCTTTCATGGCAGCGATTCAAATCATAATGCACAGCGTTTAAAATATAAACTTTATATTTAAGAACTGTGCCCAGTCTAAAGTCAGATTTTTGCAGGTTTCTTAGTAGTTATTCGTCAGCGGAACTCAATTACGTCTACGCTAGTTATACATATTGCTTAACATAATTTATATTTCTTAAGGTGAGATGAAAATGGGCGATAAATTTACTCACGGTTATACACTATTAATTGGTGTGGAAGAGTCTGCTTATAGTAAATTGTCACTACCAGTAACTTTAAAAGACACTCAAGCAATTCATGCTGCGATATTACCGAACTTATGAAAGGCTTTGATCCATACTCGGAAGACTTTGACCGATATGGACTAGGAAAAATTACTAGCAATCCTAAATGAGATTGCTATAGTGATTTGATTGTAGCTGAAGGGTTTCTAAACGAAAAATTAAGGGTTTCAGCTTTAAATATTTGCACTCGTTCCTGGTATAACCCATATTCCGCACTTCAAGATGTAATATGTTGATATTCAAGAATTATTCCTAATAGTGGTCAAATCTCAAGTATTAATACTGTTAATTATTCGTGATTTGTGATTGTTATCTAACCACCATTAGCCAGATATTGGAAATCTACGTGTATTACACGATGAAGTGCGGAAAGTGGGGTATAAGAGCGGTAGTGCAAGATATCAGTTAAGCGAACCGTGTTGACCACTACAGCAGTTTTGAATTGAATCGACCAGATTGTAAGGGCGCGGAAACCGCGCCCCTACGGTTATATTATGGTTTACCTGAATGAAATTCGCTCTAACTACTAATTACTAACAAAGTCTCCTCGATCAACTGCCGCACTTTGGGAGTTACATCACTAGCACTATTGAGGCAATCTAGCAGCAATTTGTTAGCATCCCAATACTGCTGTAGTAATTGGCACTCAGTTTCATTAAACTGCCAGTTATGACCAATTTGGCGATCGCCGATCGTTAGACTTCGCAATTCCCCAGTCCAAGTTTCTCCATTCGCTTGCCACCATGCCTTGAGTGCTTGTTTACCTTGCCTGGGAAATGGTAGCTGGTTTTTCAGGTATTGCAGTGGTTGTCGTAAAGACGGATGCTCCGCCAGCAGATGTTCTAAGTCAAGGGCTAAACCGATAGCAGATAAGCGTTGGCAGAAAATATCAGCAGTTATTGCCACACTAACGGCAAGGGCATAACTCAGAGCCAAATCTAGGGCTAAATCAACAGTAAGTTTAAGAGCAAGCCGACGATCCAAACACAGAGCTAGATTTTGGTTACGGGATAAAGGATGATCCACAGGCAGGGCAAGGGTAAAGTAAAAAGCACGCACACTAGCTGGGTGATAGGATGCAGTGACTGTGGAAGATTTTTGCCCGATCCAGTTGAGAAAATCCTGTATTTTTTTACTTGAGGCTGCTAACGTATCAATTTGTTGCTTCATTAACTGCAACAAATCATCAGCCGGGTGCAACATTTCCGCAGTTAATAAAAAGACTGACAGCCAACGCTTCTCCTTTATGTGAGTAACAAATTGTGGCAATGTTTGAGAATTGGCATTGGCAACGATTTCTTTGGCGGTGAAATACTCTTGAAACGTTAAATGGGAAAAAGAATAAATTTCGTGTGCCCGTTCAACTAATAACCCATGTTGTGCCTCAAGTGATTTCAAAACCGCCCTACTAGCTACTTGTAAAGCATCTGCATCGGTTGGGACTTGGGGAAGATGACTGAGATAATCAGCAATGAGTTGCACCAATTTAGTTTCTGGAAAAAAGTAATCTCCTTGGGTAAAGGTAATTTCTGCCACACGACTCAGCAACTTAATTTTATGTAGTAAGGACAGACGATAAACCTCATCTCGTTTAATACCCCTGACCTCATCCCAGCGCCCCAAAAGCAAATCTAGTCCTTGTTTATAAAGTTCAGAGCGTAAGCTAGGAAAATCACCTAAAAATTGAAATACCAAGCAGGTTAGATTTAGCAAAATTGGTGTACTCACTAACTCTTGAATTTGGATATTTTCCGCAATTTTTAGCTTTTGTATAAACTCAAGAGTCTTTGCTTTTGCTTCTTTTCCAGAATTCTTAGCAACAGCCAAAAACCATTTTTCGCTAAAAGCTGCGATTTGCGTTTTGTTAAAATCAGCAATTTCAACTTCAGTAAATCCCTTAAACTTATATGTTTGGGCAGCAATGCGACAAGTAATAATTATTTGATTTTTATAAAATCTTTCAGCAAAATCACGAATTTCTTTGATAACTTTATCACTATCTTTATCTACAACTTCATCTAAACCATCTAACAAAATCACAGCTTTGCCATGAAATAGTATTGTCGGGAGTTCTTGCTCAGATGCACCACAACTAATAAACTCTTGATTAAGGTAGTTAAATAAGCTTATTTGACTTTGCTTAGGATCGCTAGTATCTTCAGCAAAGTGTTTCAGACTTATAAAAATTGGTAGGCAGTCCGGTTTCAACTCTTTCCGATTACAACGAAGAGCAATTGATTGTAAAAAGGTAGTTTTACCAGACCCGGGTTTTCCCATCACCATTAACTTGGAGTATTTGAAGACTGCTTCTAGTCCTGTAACCTGTTCAAGACATACCTTACCTAAACCACAAGGATCGAGTTCCTGAGGTAGTGCGTTGCGCACAGAAGTTAGATCAAAAGAAGCCGCCGATCCAAACTTCGGGGGGTTACCGAGGCAGTCCGGTGGTGAGGCGGTGCTGAATGAGTGTTTCTCGACAGCGACTGCCTTCATGGGATGCCGACTTGAAGGAACTGCTGTCGTGTTATAGCAACTGGCGTTCGATTCACACCCTTGAAAATCTTTAATTTCCAACCATCTTTGGCTAGTGATTTCTTCTAAAATATTGACATCAACATAAAGGTCATCTAACTTGCAAGGTCTGGCAATATCTACTAGATGCAAAGTGCCGCACCGATCTTGAATTTTCTCGTAGCGGGCGGCGCGCAACTTTGACACTAGAGCATCAACATTTAGAGTATTTTCCTGTGCCGTCGCTAAAAGCGCTGTTTGATCTGTTTCAGCCTTTTCAACAATATCTTCTGGATCTAAATTGAGGATAAAACAAATCTCGTGGAAGACTTGACGGTCAACAGACTTACCACTAAAAAACTTCCAAATCGGCTGACGAGTTTCTAAACCAACTTCAGCCGCTAAGTATTCTTGCGTCCAACCTTTGTATTTAAAAGCTTGTTTAGCTTTTCTAATGCCTTCAGCTGATGCTTGGAGCGATCGCTTTGCCATAGACGTTCTAAAAAACTCTACCCGATTTACGTGTTCGCATACATTTGATACAAATTATACTCGAATTTCAACCAAGAGCCAAACATCATTTCAAACATCAGCTGTTCATACTGGTACTTAACCCAACCAAATAAACATACTAAACTAGCACCCATCTACCAACGTACCACTAGAAAATTACCTATCTTGTAGAGTGTGTTACGACGCAGCAGTACGGCACCATGATTGAACGAATGTGCGAGCCTTTATGGGCAAGCCGCACAAGGGATGCATCGCGTGTGCTCCGGCACCCTACAAAATGAACGGTAATTTAATGGCGTCCAAGGAGTAGTTCACTTTAAAGCTGCGACAGTTGACATACCCCCTAGCTTCTTGAATTTCAAGGGGTTTGGGGAATCATCTACAGCAAATATTTAGTGAAGTGGTATTACGTGTTCAAAATATCTATGGTAAGCAACGGTCTAAGCTTTTATTTCTTTTGCTTTAGGGTATGACGCCGAATTTTAATCTTTAGTATTTAAGTCATTTACGATACGTAAAAAATGAAAAGCTTACAGCATAATGACCCGGTTTTTCAAAAACTTTTCGCGGAAATTTCCCCAGAAATAGCTGATACCTTCACGAGCGAGCAAATAGAAGCCATCAAAAGAGTCTTTGGTCGTAATTGGAATCGTCATCCTATAGACGTGCGAGTTTCAGTTCCCATTCTCGGACTACGGTTTTATCTATTGTTATTGGCTGGTTCGGAACGTCGCTCAAAACAGCGCTTGCGCTCTGAAAAAGGCGTATATCCGCTGCGGACTCCTGGTAATATCGTGTTTCTCTTAGGATTTTTCACCATCCTATTGACTTGTGGCTTCACTACTTCCTCTTTAGTATCTTCCTCGCTTACGAACACATCTGACTCGTCGTTCCCTACGTCAATTCCCTGGCTTCACAATCAATCTGAATGTGAACACACTGGTAGAACTTGGAGAAAAGGAGAGTGTTGGGATTCTGAACACAATCCTATGTTTTGAAGCTCAAATCTTGCAGAGCGCTTTTACAAGAGAGTGTTTTAAATAGCAGGCTAATTATGACTAAAAATTATGCTAAAGTTGAATCTTTTACACAACTGTTTTTTGCCCGCATTTCTCCTCAAACAGCAGCTACTTTTACCAATGCCCAACTGGCAGAGCTAAAAAGGGTATTTGGATACCGCTCTCTCAGACCTCATGCTATAGATATCAGGCTTTCTATCCCCTTTTTTAAACGTGGCTTTTATTTAGTTTTTTTACTAGGCAAGGAAAAGCGATAGCTTTATCAATCGCATGGAAGCACTACTTGCACAAGTGTTTTTTCTTTCAGCTTGCTATCGATTTGGAGTTCACCACCGTGTAGTTCAGCCAAACGTTTAGCGATGATTAACCCTAAACCTGAACCTTGTTGTTCGTAGAGTTTACGCTCAAATTGGCGATAGGCTCCCAACTCAGCAATTTGATCGGCGGTCATACCTCGCCCGTGGTCAATAAAAGAAATTGTAAATTTATTGTTAATAGATGTACTGTTAACCTGAATAATTGTTCCTGATGAGGAAAACTTCAAGGCATTATCAATTAATTCTTCAATAATTTTATAAAGTCTTGTTTCACAAATCCGCGCTTGACAACGGGTTTGGATATTAACTTGTAAATCTGCTGCCCGTCCTGCTTTTTTGGCTTTTTCAGTAATCAAAGTTGTCAAAGCTGCTGTCGGAAGCATTGTTTGATGGCTTTGCAATGCTTTGATTCGCTCTTGATCGGTTGCTATAATTTCAAGTTCAGCGTACAGTAAAAAGTTCTGAATCAACCTTAATAAACGTTCAGCAGACTTATGAATACCTTCTGCCATCTCGCCAATTTCATGTGAAGAGAGGACATCGACGTCTTTAATCAAAAGTTCTGAAAAACCTAAAATACCATTTAGTGGCGTCCGCATTTCATGAGGAAGAGAGAGTGTGATACTGCTACGTAATTCATCCAGCTTTTTTTGGTACTGCTGATTAATAACGACTTTTTTTTCTAATCGGGAGGTAATAGCTGCCAGTAATTCTGCTCTCGTAAAAGGCTTTGTTAGGTAATCATCTGCTCCTAATTCCATACCCTGGCGAAAGTCAGTTTGATCGGATTTAGCAGTCAGAAAAATGAAGGGAATAGTCGCTGTTGTCGGCGTTTGGCGTAATATCTCCAGAACACCATGACCATCTAATTCTGGCATCATCACGTCGCAAATAATGAGATCGGGAACTTCCTCCTGAGCTAACAGTACACCGATGCGACCATTTTCTGCAGCAATGACTTTGAATTCCTCCAATGCTAGCAAATCTAAAAGGTTTTGTCGTATACTTTTGTCATCTTCGATTACTAAAATTTTATCCGTTTTAAATAACATATGATAATTATTAATTATGTCTATTGCGGAACCAGTGAGCAGTTATGATGAGTGTTTAACTCATGATAAACTGCGGTGCGAATGACGGTGAAACCAGTGCTGTTCGCGTAAGCGTTGCGATCTTCCGGTACTCCGGCGTCAGCGTCTCCCCTTGGGAGAAGGTGGGTTTACCGCCGTAGGCAACTGGCGATCTTCGATGCGTTAACGTCACCCGAAGGGCTTTCCCAAGCTACAGGCGATAGTGCGTTGGCGACACCTCACCTAACTTTTTAGTTAACTATAGCAATCCGTGCACACCATAGTGAACATCTCTTCCTTGTCCATGCCCTTACGGGTGACCGAAATACAAGCGGGCGCAGAGCAAATAACTTCTAGTTATGGGGTAGAGCCATTGGGGAATTCATTCCCCGTCAAAAAATTGAAAACAAAGCACTTTTCATGTAAAATAAAACAAACTGGTCAATTGCTCACGACCCTACCCCCGGACTGGGGGAAAGTTATGCCTCGGAAGATATCGATCCTTAATGGGTGGAGTCCAGGAACCAAACCTAAGGGAATCACCACCATGTGTGGGAAACTCCGACAGTTGGATATCTAAAAGATACGGTTGAACCTTTTAGAGAATCCCCTTGCCTTTAGGCATGGGGAGTGTCAAGGAAGGAAGAACCCCAATACGGTTCGGATCAGACAATCTACATACCGATAACTTCTGTAGAGACTTTGGATGAAACGTCTCTACACTTATGTATTTTTTATACCAATTATAAAAATTTCTTGGTAAGGGCACGGCACTGCCGTGCCCCTACGCCATCTATAGCACAATACGGTTCAGTTAAGGATAGGTGGGAGCAAAGAAACCCGGTTTCTAAGAGAAACCGGGTTTCTGATCTGGTGCTTAACTGAACTGTATTGATCTATAGCATTCTTTTTTCAAATTGGTATTACAAACAACTCTTAACCGAACCCAACCTACAAACTAGTGGACTTTCATCAAGTTAAGCGTTTGTCAGCAAATAACAACTTCTCAAACTCAGCTATTGGTAACGGACGGCTGAAGAGAAAACCTTGCATTGCATCACAGTTGTGTTGGCGTAAAAAAGTCAATTCTGCTTCTGTCTCTACACCTTCAGCTACTACCTGGAGATTGAGATTATGCCCCATTTGAATCAATGCCGTTGTAATCGCTGCTTTTTGTGGGTCGTTGGCAACATTGTGAATAAAGTAACGGTCAATTTTCAAGGTATCAATCGGTAATCTTTTCAAATAAATTAAAGAAGTATATCCGGTCCCAAAATCGTCA
This sequence comes from uncultured bacterium, assembly GCA_964246695.1. Lineage (GTDB taxonomy): Bacteria > Cyanobacteriota > Cyanobacteriia > Cyanobacteriales > Nostocaceae > Stigonema. Next base: position 967 of record CAXTSI010000374.1, on the reverse strand, counting down.
ATGGCAATTTTTACCCCGATAGATTGTAATTCTGCAAGTGTAGCGATCGCGCTATTCACATCTTTCATAATCATGCTTTCAGTAATTTCTAATTCTAGGCAATGCGGTGACAAATTATTGACTGCTAAAAAGTTAACTATTTTTTGACAAAAATCAGGTTGATTTAATTGATGTATTGACAAATTTACCGTCACACGCAAAGAAGGAAAGCCTGCACTGTGCCAAATTTTAGTTTGTTTGCAGACACTTTGTAATATCCATTCACCAATAGGGACTATTAAACCAGTGGACTCTGCTAAAGGAATCAATTCTGCAGGAGAAACCAGCCCCAAGTCAGGACTTTGCCAACGTACCAAACTTTCAGCAGCAATGATTTGACCAGAAGTAAGATCAATTTGGGGTTGATAGTAAACTTGAAATTGTCGAAATTCTCTTCGTTCTAAAGTCCGGCGTAAACAAATTTCTATCAACTGGATTTCTGAGGAGAATTCATTACTTATCGAATTAGTGCCTAAGTGCTTTGTCAAATTAGCTTGCTTTGATAAGCGGCTGGTAACCGCACTTAACAATTCTGCCCGAGTAAATGGCTTTGTGAGATAGTCATCAGCACCCAAATCCATGCCTTGACGAAAGTCAGCCCTGGTAGATCTAGCAGTGAGAAAAATAAACGGAATTGTTGCCGTGAAAGGTTCTTCGCGCAATGCTGTCAGCACACCATAACCATCAATTTCTGGTAGCATCAAGTCGCACAAAACTAAGTCTGGGAGTTCGGAAATTGCTAACTGTAGACCTATTCTGCCATTGGCAGCATGAATAGTGTCAAACCCTTCGGCTTCCAGCAAATCTAAAATATTTTCTCGTACTGATTCTTCGTCTTCAATGACTAAAATTTTGTTCATTGTTAGTTGTTGATTGTTAGTTGTTGGTTGTTAGTTGTTAGTTGTTAGTTGTTGGTTGTTGGTTGTTG
>CAXTSI010000373.1:0-9368 GCA_964246695.1 uncultured bacterium | reverse complement strand
TCTTAATCTTAAATTTTTAATTTTTAATTTTTAATTTTTAATTATTTTGGTCAATACGGTTTAGTAGAGACGCGATCGCTAAGCGCTTGGTGACAGTTTCCGTAACACTAACCCAAATATGAAGGGAATATTACCTATGTTATTGGGTAAAACTCCTACTGTGATTTGCTGGCTATTTTTTATAATCTTGTGAGAGAAAAAATAAATGATAAAACAGTCCATAAAGAAAGCAAATTGCTAAATCTTTTTGAGGTAATAAAGCAAAGTGATTCAGAAAAACGATCATTCTCTGCTCCTAAATCAAGCGGACTCTGGGACACTCATAGCCCAGAGTACTTCCGGGGACAGGTGGCAATTATTGCCATACACCTCTCCAATACTGCCTATCCATGCCGCTCTCTTGTACACTGGCAAGGTATTCTTCTTCTGTGGTTCAGGCAACGATCCGAGCAAGTTAAATACCCCCTATAACAGTGTTGTCTGGGATGTGAGTAGCGGTACTTTCACAAATCAACCGCCTCCAAAAGATTCTTCAGGGAACCCTATTGACTTGTTCTGCGCTGGTCAGTCATTCCGGTCCGAAGGTGTCCTGATGATTGCGGGTGGCACCCTGCAATATGACCCATTCTATGGCTCGTCGGCTACTTTTTTCTTCGATCCAAGTACCCAGCAATTGAGACAGCAAGCGTCGATGAATAGCGGCCGTTGGTATGGTACTTTGTTAACCCTGGGTGGCGGTCGCATCTTTGCTCTGTCGGGTTTAGATGAAAATGGCAACCTCAACACCCAGCCGGAAATCTATTCCTCTTTCTTTGGTCCTGGCTGGCGGGCGTTTCCACCAACAACTAGTGCTTTCCCGCAATACGCACACATTTTTCTGCTTAGTACTGGTCAAATTTTCTATTCGGGGGTCGGCATGGGCGGCAACAATGGCGTGTCCCCACGCCTGCTGACCCTGCCTAGTCTTAATCCATCCACGAACCCGATTGTGGAAACGGCAGTGGGTGGGTTGCAAGCTAGCGACGCTAGCAATCAAGCAGCCAGTGTGCTGCTACCGCCGGCTCAAAACCAGAGAGTCATGGTTTGCGGTGGTGGGAATGGTTCGGGGACGGCAACTAACAGGGTCAATATCGTGGATTTCAAGGTGAGTAACCCAACTTACACAGCAGCAGCAGCTCTCAATTACGGTCGCATGCACCACAATGCCGTTTTGTTGCCCGACCGCACCGTGTTTGTTTGTAATGGGAGTCAAGGGGAGGAGGATGTAAGTAAAGGAAATCTGCCAGCAGAGATCTACAATCCCGCCACGAATACCTGGACAGTAGCTGCGACACCAAATGTCACAGACCGTGTTTATCACTCAGTGGCATTGCTCCTGCCAGATGGCCGAGTGGCCACAGGTGGGGGGAACCCTTCTCGGACTGTGAATGAACTGAGGCTGGAAATTTACAATCCGGCATACGTGTCGCAACCACGCCCAGTGATTCAGAGCGCTCCCGCAAGATTATCCTACGGTCAGAGATTCACGATCCAGACACCCCAAGCCGGGAACATCAAATGGGTTCATTTGATTAAACCAATGGCTACCACCCATACCTACGATACAGAACAACGGCTAGTGGACTTGCCGATCGCCTCTAGTACTAGTACTTCTCTCACGGTCACAGTACCGAATAACCAGAACCTAGCACCGATCGGCTGGTACATGCTGTTTATTACTGACAAAAATGGAGTACCGTCAGTGGCAAAGTGGATTCAAATCCCCTCATAAACACTACAGACGCTGAAACTTTACCTTTTTTATCAGAAAAGCAAACGATTCTGCTCCTTCAAAATTATGAATAGAATAACACGTAGACAATTTGGTCAACTGGCACTCGCCAGCACAGCAGCAGCATCTGGAGTAGTTGCGATCGGCTACTTCGCCAACAAAACCTCGGCACAAACAACGCCTAGCTCGGTCATGTATGGATTGCGCCCTGGTCCTGTGACCACCAACACCACACTTAGCCCCGTGGATGCCGCCGAAGTCAGCAGTACCAACGCATCCAACACCACAGCTAGTATCCCGATCGGATTAATCCTACAGTCACAAAATGTGGCGAGTGGTCAGATTCAGACCGTGAAGACCTTTCAGTTTCTTGGGGATGGGATTACACCTATCCTGCAGACTAACGAGACAGTAGGCGCTGTTGTTACCTTAGCCGATGGCACATTTGTCGTGACCATTACCCCTGCCAGTGGCAGCCAGAACGAGAACAATCCCACTCGCCTCATAGTTCTGAATACGTCTCCAAGAGCCGTGCCCTTATTAGGACTTAGCGTGCAGGAAAAGCTTGATAGTTTGGTGAGTACTAGTGACGGTGGGCTTCTCGGTCTAGTCCTGAAAAAGAACAGCACGCCGCCCGTCAGGCTCGTGGATATTGACATCAAAACAGGCCAGATTACCACCAGCAGTAAAGTTACTCTGCCCGATAACCAGCGGTTCAGTACGCTGACCCAGTGCCCAGATGGAACACTCTATACGACTACCATTGGGGTGCAAGGCGACACAAGTTTAGTGAAGCTAGACCTGCAACAACAAAAGCCTATAACTTTATCGCCATTGAGCTTGAACGGTAAACCTTGGAATAATGGTTTGCAAAGCTTAGTTTGCTCTCCAACAGGTCAACTCATAGCGTTTGGTGCCCTCAGGTATGTAACACCTAATCGCTTTTACACCGTGAATGCGAGCAATGGAACCTTGACTGAACTCACACAATTCAACGTTGCCAAAATTACGATGACGTCAACGACACCAAAGCTTGACTGAAAGAACAGTGGAGGTTTGTAATTCGACTCCTTGAAAACAAACCTGAAGGTATGGCATACCTCATACTTGCGTGATGGTCTGCCATACCTTCATACTTCAATACGGTTCAGTTAAGGAATTGTGGGAGCAAAGAAACCCGGTTTCTAGGAGAAACCGGGTTTCTGATCTGGTGCTTAACTGAACTGTATTGCTTCATACTTGATTTCAGATAGCAATTTTCATCCAGCAGGCGCAAATTCTGGCTGACTAGACGATTAGCAGTCGAATCACTCGCTCTTTGATTTCATCGCGCACTCTGGGAAAGATTTCTGGCTGTTCTGCTGGATCGTCTAACTGCCAGTCCTCAAACACCTCACGAGTTACCCACTCCGGTGGCAGATTCACACCGCAGCCACAGAGGGAAATAACGATATCGAAATCCTCCGGCTTGAAATCTGCGAGTGCCTTTGAGGTCTGATGACTGATGTCAATACCAACTGCTTGCATGGTGGCGATCGCACCTGGATTCACAAGGCTTGCTTCCAATCCAGAACTTGTCACTTCAATCAAGTCCAAGCCAAGTGTTTTGGCAAAGCCTTCTGCCATTTGGGAACGGGCAGAATTCTTTTTGCAGACAAACATCACACGTTTCATAATCTAAATCCGGCGTTGCTGAATTGAGGAATGATTTTGGAATATTGCCAAACCATTGACCCTCACCCTAACCCTCTCCCAAGAGGGAGAGGGGAAAGAATTTAGCTCCCTTCTCCCAAGAGGGAGAAGGGTTGGGGATGAGGGCAATTCATACCTGTATTCAGCAACGCCCTAAATCCTTTCTTAATGTCACGACTTGCTACAACGCTTCTGATTTGGATGCTGGGAAATAGCGTCTCTGTAACCAAAATGCCACGTTAACCAAACTAATCAATACTGGTACTTCTACTAGGGGCCCGACGACAGCAGCAAACGCCGCACCGGAATTGATGCCAAACACGGCAATGGCAACGGCGATCGCCAGTTCAAAATTATTCCCTGCGGCAGTAAATGCTACACTTGCTGCTATAGAATAGTCTGCCTTAATGCGCCACGCCATGTAGAAGCTGACCAAAAACATCACAACAAAGTAGACAATCAGCGGGATGGCAATCCGAACAACATCCAGGGGAATCTGAACAATCAATTTCCCTTTCAAGCTAAACATGACCACAATCGTAAATAACAAGGCAATCAGCGCGATCGGGCTGATTTTGGACACAAACTCTTCGTGATACCAGCGTTTGCCCTTCGCTTTCACCAGAAAGAAACGAGTGAAAAATCCCGCTAAAAAGGGAATCCCTAGATAAATGAACACACTCTCAGCAATCGCGGCAATGCTTACATTGACGACACTTCCTTTCAATCCGAATAGCGGTGGCAGCACACTGATGAAGAACCACGCATAGGGACTGTAGAAGATGACCTGAAAGATGCTGTTGAAGGCAACTAGCCCCGCCGTGTACTCACTATTCCCTCGCGCTAGGTCACTCCAAACGACAACCATCGCAATACACCGGGCTAATCCGATTAAGATCAGCCCCACCATGTATTCCGGGTAGCCGCGCAGGAAGGTAATTGCCAGTAGAAACATTACTAAGGGTCCGATAATCCAATTCTGAAGCAGCGATATACCGAGAATTCTGCCGTTACGAAACACATCGCCTAACTCCTCGTACCGCACCTTTGCCAGAGGGGGATACATCATGAGAATTAAGCCGATAGCAATTGGGATGTTGGTAGTTCCAACTTGGAATTGTTGAATAAATGCTTCTACTCCAGGGATGAAATAGCCCAAGCCGACCCCGACAGCCATTGCGATAAAAATCCACAAGGTCAAGAAGCGGTCAAGAAAAGAAAGTTGAAAGGAAATGGTTTTTTTCTTCATTACTTATTCCACCGATCGCTGCCTCTCGCTATCAATGCATCACAGAATTAGGCAGTAAATTCAAACTTCTTGCTTAGGCAGCATCAAGAGCGCACTGTCATTTCAAAAAAAGTTGATGTAATTCTATTATTTCAAAAAAAATTGATTTGTCAAGCAGAATGTTGGTGGAATGAACTTCAGAGATTTTGAAGAAATATATTAAGGCTCCAAAAGGCAGCTGCGAGCAGGCAATATTGGGCTAAAGCGACGGAACTCTGCTAGGTACTGCTCTAGGGCAACAAACTGAAGTAGATTGAGACTATAGTAAATCCAGCGTCCTTCCTGTCGAGCGCGAACTAAACCTGCTGACTTCAGGGTTTTGAGGTGAAAAGACAGTTTAGACTGAGTAGTTCCCAGGTGTTCGCATAAATCACAAACGCATAGCTCTTGAAAGCGCAGCAGTTCCAAGACCTGAATCCGCAGGGGGTCAGACAGGGCATGAAAGCCAGCAACAATAATATCGGGCGTCAGGGTGTTAGTGGTAGCCATCAAATTTTCTTGAAGTATTATCTTTATGGTAAATTCAATGCAAGGGAAGTTTACTTGGATAGAGATCAACACAGCAATCATGATTGATTTTGAACCTTGGGACAAGCTACTTCGTCAGTATGTTGATGAACAGGGTCGTGTAGACTATCTTGCCTGGACTCGGGAGCAACCCCAAGCCTTGGCAGATTGGTTGTCGAGCAAAAAGCAGTTGCATCTCGAATCCAATGACAACGCTTTCGAGCAATTGGCATTGTGGATCAACCTTTACAATGCGTTTACCATTGCGACGATTTTAGAAAGATACCCGATCAAATCGATTCGTCCGCAAATTTTAGGGGTTCCCAACTGGCTTGCCTTTCTGTGGTTCTTTCAACGTCGGGCTTATGACATCTTTGGCAAGCGTTACAGTCTAGCTCAAATCGAGAACCAAATTCTTCGAGACAAGTTGCTTGAGCCACGGATTCATTTTGCGATTGTCTGCGCTTCGGTCGGTTGTCCCTTACTGCGTTCGTCCGCTTACTTTCCCGATCTTGTCAGTCAGCAGTTAGATGAAGATGCCCGTCGCTTCATTAACAATCCGGAAAAAGTCCGTTACGACTTCCAGACCAAAACCCTGTATTGTAACAAAATCTTCAAGTGGTATCGTCAGGACTTTTTAAAGGTTGCTCCCTCTATTCCAGAATACATCCGCTCCTACCTGAAAACAGATCTGCCCTTGACCGCTTCAACGCCTATCTCCTATCTCTACTATGACTGGAGCCTAAATCAACGAATATCTTCATAAAACTGCTTTAAATAGGTTGGCGAGACGCCAATTCCCCATAAAAACCCGATGTAGAGGTAAATTGCGGTTGCTTTCCAGCTACCCCAGCGTGCCACGCGGCGATCTGCGCTTTGAACGATGCGGTTCACCTGACAAATCCGCCCCTTTTGCACTAGTTTAAGACACAAATCTCCATCCTCCATGATTGGCAGCGCCTCATCGAAGCCGCCGCAATCCCAAAAGTCAGTCCGACGACAGAACATTACCTGGTCCCCAAATAAGAGGCGTAATCCCTTAAAAAACAGGTGAGGTTTAAATAGCAGGGGGGCGTAGTAGGTTTTCAGATAATTATGCAGGGAGATGCCCCAGCGAGTCGTTTGACTACCTGCCATCAGAGAAATGAACCCCCCACAAGCAACCGTTGGATCTGACAGAGTTTGCTCAATTACAGCGACCAAATCATCCGGCACCCAAGTGTCTGCATGGAGAAAGCAAAGAATGTCTCCGGTTGCGGCTTTTGCTCCGTAGTTCATTTGAATAGAACGCCCACTTTTAGCGCAGGAGAGAACTTGTACTCCTACCGCTCGATCAAACGATTCCAAGCCGCGCTTTGCGATCGCCACTGTTTGATCGCAGCTACCGCCATCCACCACTAGAACCTCCCAAACAGGGGGATTTAGTAAAGTCAGTTGGCTAATGGTGCGACCTAAGCTGGTTTGCTCATTCAAAGTGGGAATGACGATTGAAACGTGAGACATCTATATATTTAGAGGAGTTTTTTTGTTTGAGACACAAGAGCGATCGCCCGACTCTAGGCGCTTCAGCAGGAGTCCCCACAGTGCATTGTAGGGATGCACAAGCTGCGTTGGATGCTCGTCGTCTCTAAAGATGGGTCGTTCTTGATTCGCCCACTGGAAGAAACCGCCACTCAAATTGAAGACGCAGGAAAACCCCTCCTGCTCAAGCTGCTGGGCAACTTTGGCGCTGCGGTAGCCAATAGAACAGTATACAACGATTGGCGTGTCTTTTGAAACTGTCAATAGTGCTGTGAGGTCAAGCGCAATCGGATCAATACGTACTGCTGTTTTGAGATGACTGACCTCATACTCTGCCTGACTCCGTGTATCTAGCACCAGTGGCTGTGGCTTTACAGGGTCTAATAGCCACCGCACAAATTCTTTGGTCGTCATCTGGCGAACGGTTGGAAACTTTAGCCTGATGAGGAGTTTCAGGAAGTTAAACGCGAGCGATCGCACTTTTGAAACACTCTCTCGTTTTCAAGGTAGTCTCTTGCTCAATTTTACAGCAATTAGGGTAAATAAGCCACAAATGTTGAACTGCGAAGGAACACCCATCAATCCTTGATTTCATCCTGATTTCATTTCTGGGTGCAAAGATAAACATAGGACGATATAACCGTAGGGGCGGGGGGGGGGGGGGGGGGGGGGGGGGGGGGGGGGGGCGCGCCCCGAGCCGCAACAACAATAAAAAACCTACAAAAATCCCGGCGGGGGGGCCCGCCCCCGTGGGCCCCCCCCCCCCCCCGCCCCTACGTAATACCGTGTAAAAGAAATGTCGCTAACTCACAAAATCCTTCCCCTTCGGCAGCGCTAGTACAATAAGCAGGTTGATGCTGCAACTGATTTGCATACTGTAGCACATTTGCTACACCCACTGATATAGGAAAACAACGCCGATCGAATAAACTTTCATCGTTGGGACTATCGCCAACAGTCACAACTTGTTCTATTGTATACTGGGGAAAATTGAGCCGCAACACCTGTAACAACCCACGGGCTTTATCTTGTTCTAAAGGTTTGATATGACACTGCACGTTACTGTAGGTGAATCCCCAATTCATTTGCTGGCAGAGACGACTCAGGGTTTGTAGTTCATCTGTACTCAGACCTTGCACATCAAATGTCCAGTCAGTGATCCGAAAGCGATTGTCAAAAGATTCCTGGATGTGGGGAAATTGGGTTTGTAACTGATGAAAAGCCGCCGCTAACTGCTGGCGATGGGCAACAAAATCAGGAATAGGCGTTAAGGCTACTGGTGTCTCACTCCCAGATCGATAAAATAAACCGCCGTTTTCTGCTATAGCACCAACGACTGACAGGTAACTTGCTACTGCACTCACCCACCCGGCTGAACGTCCAGTGACAATCAGTACCTTGAAGTCAGATCGTGCTAAATCCTCCAAAGCTTGCAACAAAGCAGGAGTAAATTTTCCTCTCGTAGTCAAAGTGCCATCCATATCTGTGGCTACCAGACGAACACTGTTAAAGCAATTAGTAGATGAAGCTTGAGATAGAGGTAAGTGTCTGTACATCTGCGGTTGGGGAAAAGCTGTAAAAAATACTAATGATACAGCAAGATGACATTCAGAATTTGGGCATCCTAAAGATTAGGAGTCAAGTTTTTCTGTTTGCCAGCCATGTCAACCTTAATGTTTGTTGCCCAAGCCTCAGGCGCAAAGACTATAAAAGCATCTATCAACGTGCCCGCCAGCGATCCACAAGCACCTCCACTTTTGGTAGCAACCGCTGGAGGACTAGCTTTAGCGGTAATTGCTCTGATTGTGTACGGTAAAATTCAAATGAAAAAGTTCGAGAAAAAAGTCAAGTTTGAAAAATTCCGCTCGCGAGAACTAGAGAAAAAGTTTAAACTAGCCTTGGAAACAATTCGCAAAATGGAAACAAATCCCGACTTAGTTAACTCACGGGAATTTAACTTAGATTATCTGCGAATGCGGATGTCAGAGGAAGTATTTCATTTTGCAATTGTTAATCAAGTTAAAATCAAGGTCAAAGATAAAATTTCTCAAGCAATGCGTCCCAATCAAGCCCAACAAGGAGTAGTAGGTATTGCCAGTAACACCGGAAGGCAGGTGGATGAAATTTTTGATCTAGAGCACGAAACTGGCACTCCACCAAACACGAGTAAGCGAGTGTTGTTTCGCATTCAAATCCGGTTAATGAAGTTACCAACGCAAGCAACTTCTGCCACTATTAGCCAAATTATTGACTGTATTGAAACTTACCTTAGTCCCACAGACGATGAGGACACTTGGCAGCCAACAATTCAAGGTCGGATTGCCCATATGCATTGGGATCAAAAGGCTAAGCCTACTCCTTTGTTGGTGCTGGAGCAATCGAACGAAGGTGTGAATGTTACTTTCCGTACCAGTCGCCAACCAAATGCGATCGTACAGTCGCAGGAATTGGAAATAAAAAAACCAGGCTCTACTAGAAAAAAATCATAGTTAGTTGTTAGTTGTTAGTTGTTGGTTGTTAGTTGTTGGTTGTTAGTTGTTGGTTGTTAGTTGTTGGTTGTTGGTTGTTAGTTGTTAGTTGTTGGTTGTT
>CAXTSI010000372.1:0-9369 GCA_964246695.1 uncultured bacterium | reverse complement strand
GGATGAGGGGGATGAGGGGGATGAGGGAGACTCCTGACTCCTGACTATTGACTCCTGACTAATGACGACACCAAACCATTTAGTGATGGGGCAACTTCGTCTAGGAATTCTAAGTGTTCACCGGGAAGAAGGCGTAGTTCTTGGGGAGTACCTTGAATTTTCAATCGCCCTGACTCAAGCAGCACAATCCAATCGGATCGCTGAATAACTTTGGGGCGATGGCTAATCATAATTGTGGTTTTGCCCTGTCTGTAGTACAGCAGTTTATCTAGCACAAGGCTCTCACTCACTGGATCGAGAGATCCAGTGGATTCATCTAAAATAAGTACAGGTGGATCGGTAACTATAGCTCTGGCGATCGCTAATCTCTGCCGTTGTCCACCTGAGAGATTCGCGCCAAATTCTCCTAAGACTGTTTGATATTTATCGGGCAGTTTACTAATAAACTCGTCTGCACCAGCAATCTGGCAAGCCCTAACAATTTGTTCAAAAGTAATGTGGGGATAACTGAAGCGGAAGTTGTCAATGATTGAGCGACTCCAGAAGTGGGGTTCTTGAGGCACTAGCACCACCTGCTGTCGCAGACATTCCAAGGAGAGGTCTTGCTGGTTATAGATGCCATAGCGGATATTACCAGACTCAACCGAATATAAACCAGCAATCAGTTTGGCGAGGGTACTTTTGCCACACCCAGATTTACCAATCAGGGCAATGACTTGACCGCCAGTAATAGTTAGGGAAAAATCTTGGAGGAGATCAACTCTACCTGCGTGGTGAAAGTTGAGGTTGGTGCAGGTAAGATCGGCATCACCAGGAATTTCTGCCCAAGGCTTTTTAAAATCATTTTCGTCTTCTGGGGTGGCATCAATGACTTCCGTCAATCGTTGGATGACTATCTGGGCAGTGATAAACTGATCGGCTAACCCAATGGCTGAACCCAGGAAGCCAAGAAAGTTGCCACTCATGCCGTTAAAAGCTAGCAGCTGACCAATGCTTAAGGTGCGATTAATTACCAGGTACGAGCCTAACCACAGTAATGTAATACTAGTGAAACTGGAAAGAATACCAGTGATTGTGCTGCTGTAAAGCTCCAACTTCATCGTACTCCAGCCCAAGTTAGCAAGACGACCAAAATTGGTCTGATACTCTTGCCAAGCTTGGGGAGTAGCTTGGGTAGTTTTGAGAACCTGGACACCGCGAAAGGTTTCGACGAGAAAGCCTTGGTTCTCTGTACCTTGGACAATCATGCTGCGGGTTTTCTGGCGCAACGCCGGCAGGAAAAGCAGGTTGACGAGGGTGACGATCACAAAAGCGGCGAAGGAAGCCAGAGTGAGTCCCCAACTGTAGAACAGCATAAAGCCCAAGGAAACCAAGGCGATAAAAAATTGGCTGGGTAAACCGAGGACAATTTGGGAAACTAAGGCATTGATGGCATGAACATCGGCAATACGGCTAACGACTTCCCCACTGCGCCGTCCTTCAAAATACTCAAGGGGCAAGTGCAGGAGTTTTCGACCGTATTCCAAGATCAGCCCTAATTGCAGCCGCTGACCAAAGTGACCAATTAGGTGAGACTGTACTAAACCTATGGCACTTCTAAATAAGTTCATAGCGATGACACCAATTGCTACTGTAGTCAGCAGTTGGGTATCTCCCCGCACCAGCACGTCATCCGTGAGCAGTTGCATCATCAAGGGAGAGACAAGCGACAGCAGTCCAATGGCGATGTTGATGGCGATCGCTTGGGCAAGAATCAAGCGATAAGGCAAAACACGCGCAATGAAGCGTCCAAAGCCACCAATTTTATCTTCTGGTTGCTCTTTAAAGCGGCTGTCATCTGGCGTCAGCAGCAGCATGACACCATTGCCCCAACCCTTAACTAACTCCTCGCGGGTAAGGTAACGAATACCGATACCAGGATCGGCAATTACATATTTTTTCCTTTTTTGCCCGTACAAAACTACCCAGTGGTAGCCTTTCCAATGTATGATGGCGGGTAGGGAAATTTTGTGCAAAGAGTCGAGTATTTGAGGGGAAGCTTTGACCTGGCGGGCATTAAATCCTAGGGTTTCTGCACCTCGGCTCAAACCCAGTAAGGAAGTTCCCCGCGACCCCGTACCGACGGCTTCCCGCACCCGACATATAGCAAAAGTACGTCCGTAGTGAAGAGCGATCGTCGCAAGACTTGCCGCGCCACAGTCTTCTTCGCTATGTTGCAGGACACTTTGATATTTCATCGTCAAAACTCAAACCATCTAGCTTTGTTGGTTCTAGCTCTGTTGTTGATTTTTGGAATAGTACGCTTCAAGCATCTTTCAAAACAATCAACAACAAATGTGTTACATCTCCCTTTATTGGAGAGGAAGGCGATCGAGGGGAAAGTCTCGATCGCCGTAAATGTTCTACTGGTCTAATCAGTTTGTTTGATCAGACTCCTAAGCGTTTAGCTTCATGTGCTGCGTCAGGAGTAGTGAACTCCTAAGCTGCCGCTAACATTTGCATCAGTATCACGATTTATCAAATCGATTACGTAAGTGCCTGCCCGTACATTAGTCCATGTAGTAGTAGCATTATCAACACTAACAGCCTTAGCAACTTTGTGACCAGTATTTACATTTCTGATATCTACATCGAAACCTTGAAGGACGCCTACTGCTGGGGCGGTGCTGTAGGTGTGGGTGTCGAGCTCGATTGTTGCACCAGCTGACACAGTGAACTTTTGGGTGTTTGTTGACGTATAAAAATTAACAGACTCGGTGAAACCCTTACCTCCTTCAAAAACAGCCGCTTCTGCGGGAGTTAATTCGGTTAATAGTTGTTCATGCTGATTGTTTTTCATCTTTTTTCTCCTAATTAAGTGTGAATTGTTCTGTGTCGTTCCTTGAGGAACTGTAGTTTTGGAAACTTGCTGCAAAACTTGTTGTTTTGAGTTGCTACCTATTACTCGGAAAGTTATGTCTGTGTTTTACACAAGGCATTAGTTCTTGTAACATTTCTTCACAAAACTAATGGCAATGATGCGTCCGTAGTGTTTGGCAACTGTGGCAAAGCAGGCAGCACCGCAGTCTTCTTCACTGTGTTGTAGAACAATTTGGGTTCGCATCTTCAAGAGATGCACCATTAAAAATTCGTAGTGACGCTCGTTCCTCGAAGATCGCTGACGCCGGAGTACCGGCTAACGCTGACGCCGGAGTACCGGCTAACGCAACGCTTACGCTAACGTAATTCGTAATTATTTTTCAGACGGGGATTTAAACCTCGACTGAAAAATGACCACGTGTCTCCGCGAAAGTTCAAAACCCCTTTTTAATTACGAATTACGAATTAGTAATTACGAATTATGATGAAGGGTTCGCTATTCGGGCAGAGTGTGAATCGTTCTATTGCAAGCTAATAAAAAATAGGGGCGAGGCATGTTTCGCCCCTATCGGCTTAGAGCAAGAGCGTATAGCTCTGCCAAAGTACGTGCTAAGTTCCGGTTATCCTACTCGTATGAAGGATGAAACTTTGTTATTAAGATCAGAAGGAAGTACAACCCTTCCATCATGGTTGGGGCCAGAGTGATTGTCATAGGTGTGAGCAGCACCCTTATAGTTAGCATCTGCGTACAATCTCCAGGAACCATCTGTGACGATAATCGAGCTAATCTTGTCGTTACTGATTAGGGTTGGTTTGCCGCCGTCGTTCCAAGAGCCTAGCAACTCAGTAAAATTATTATTATCGTAGAACTGGATGTTATAACCGCCCCCAATAGCAGCAGCGGTTTCATTGTCAAGTTCCTGGATGGCAGTCGCCTCAAATTCGGCAGTTAGTTCCGTGAACAGTTGTTCATGCTGATTTACTTTCATCTTTTTTCTCCTAATTAAGTGTGAATTATTCTGTTGTAGATTGCCAAATTATTTGCAAGTAACAGATTGTTGTCACTTGAAAAAACTATTAGCTAGGAGTTGTAATCAGCTTTCTATTTGCTGATTACAATTTCATTTTCTGGTATTTAATCTAGTATTTCAAGTGTTTCAAACTTCTTTTATATGCATAACTCCATGAGTTATGTTTTCATTTTTACAATCTTTCATATCCCAAAATAATGTTACTTAAGCCTTTCAAATTAAAGTGCAGTGATGCACTCTCACTACTCCGAATCATGCAATTTTAAACTGAGGCTATTTCTGGTGGCGGTAGATAGTGCTTGATGCCCTGTCACAGCAGCAACGCCCGAAAAGCCAAACTTCTGACCGTTTTCCAGATAAATGTAAACATTTGTAACGAGTTGTGGAATTCCAGGACTTTTGATTCCGATAAGTAAGCAGAGGTTCGCGGAGGAGCATCCGGACGAACTTCTAGTCCCACAAGTTCTACCTGGAGGCATCGCTGTGGAAAATCAAGGTCTTTACTTAACATCTTTTCAGCGCAAGCTTTTGCTGAAGAATCTAGAAGCTGATTTACGTCCAGAATATCGCCGTCGTATTGAAATCATGCTGCTAGCGGATGCAGGTCAATCTCAGGCACAAATCTGTGAAGCACTCTTGTGTTCTCAAGAGACTGCACGATACTGGATTGCGATCGCACTTGCAGGTAATGCTCATAACTGGAGCGATCGCCCGATGGGACGCCCCAAAACTGTGAATGAGCTATATCTCGCTCGCTTGAAAAAACTTGTAACCCATAGTCCGCGTGAATATGGCTATCCATTTCAACGTTGGACAGCGCAATGGTTAAGCAAGCATCTGACAAAAGAATCGGGAATTAAAGTTAGCGCTTGCCACATTAACCGCTTGCTCAAGGATATGGGGCTTTCCACTCGACCAAAAGACAACACAACCAAGAAAGAAACCTCAATCCAACAGAATTCCAGCATTACGATTAGTAATTTACCATCGAACGCCGAGCCTAATTTCGGGAGATTCGCTATCGCTCATCCGCTTAAAGAACTCCACTCTTAAAAAGCAACTCAGGACTTACACAAAAAACTCTCTGTTCTCTCTTCCTCTGTGTTCTCTTGGCGATCGCCTGTTCAAATTCAATCGTAGAGCGGTACTGGCATTTTTTAGAGATTTCTAGTAGTTAATGACGTCTGCGGCGTTGCTAGTTAACATCCATTCAGAGCTTGTGTTAATTTTTATACTCCATGCCATCAGCCAATATTTCCAGATTCTTGCACTACTTGGCGTACTTCATTTTGAAGTGCGCCGCTATCAGCCCTCTTTATAGCACAATATAAATATTTAACAACAACACAACGTAAATAAAATGCTTGAACCTTTGGGCAAAGTCATTGCCTGTAATTCAAGATGAAGATTTGGGCGCATTGCACCAGTGTTAAGTAAGTAATATAAGATTCGCATGATAAATGCAAAAATATACACCCCCCCTATGTGGCATCGCTCTTCCAAGTTAGCAGAGGTGATCGGGAAAGCTTTAACAGAGAACTGAGATACTAAACAACCTCAGAAATGGATGAATACTCTGAGGCTGTTTTACTATCTCAGCAAAAATCCTACAACAAAGGAATTCTGGGAGGAATTATGCGTCTAAGAGAACTAAACGAGGACTGTGGACGCAGGAATATCGCTGCGTCTGAGAGAACTAATCCAGTCGTTTGAAATCCCTTTTTGCTGTAGTTGATATAAATTGTAACTGCCAGGGCTAAGTGTGACAGCCTTACCTTCGTTGTCTATGTTTTGATAAAACACCCATGATTTATCCCCTGTAATCTCAATAGATGAGGTTTTGTCGTTGAAATCGTATCTACGGAGGTCGTCAGTACCTTCATAAAACGTTAGCTTTCGCCCTTGAAATCCATCATTTTGGTATAAAAAGGCAGCACCTCCACTCCAGGTAGCAGCAACCTCATTGTCAAGTTCTTGAAACAGTTGTTCATTCTGAACTTCTTTCATCTTCTTTCTCCTTACAAGTTACAATTGTTCTGCTGTCAATAGCCAAACAAATTGTTATTAGTAACAAATAATTTGTCACTTTAACAATCTATTTGTTTGTTACTTGGAATTAACTGTATGTTTGCTAATTCCAATTTCATATTCTGAAATTAAATCTAGTATTGCAAAGGGTTGAAACTTCTTATTTATGCATAAATTAATGAGTTATGTTTTCATTTTTCAAATCTTTTCTGTTGCAAACACAAGGTACTTTCGTCTTCCAAATTAAAGTACAGTAACGCGCTCTCACTACTGCGAATCATGCAATTTTAAACTGAGGCTATGTCTGGTGGCGGTAGATAGTGCTTGATGCCCTGTCACAGCACCAACGCCTGAAAAGCGAGACTTCTGACCGTTTTCCAGATAAATGTAAACATTTGTAACAAGTTGTGGAATTCCAGGACTTTTGATTCCGATAAATAAGCGTCGGTTCGCTCCGGAACATCCGGATCAACTTCCAACCCCGCAAGTTCTACCAGGAGGAATCGCTGTGGAAAATTACGGTCTTTACTTAACACCTTTTCAGCGCAAGCTTTTGCTGAAGAATCTAGAAGCAGATTTACGTCCAGAATATCGCCGTCGTATTGAAATCATGCTGCTAGCGGATGCAGGTCAATCTCAGGCACAAATCTGTGAAGCACTCTTGTGTTCTCAGGAAACCGCACGATACTGGATTGCGATCGCACTTGCAGGTAATGCTCACCATTGGAACGATCGCCCTCAGGGACGCCCCAAGACTGTGAATGAGCAATATCTCACTCGCTTGAAACAACTGGCAAACCATAGTCCGCGTGACAAGTGACAATTGCAAGACTTTGAGCAATGCGAGCATGAGCGTGGGGCAAGTATTGTAGTAACTCTGCCTCAAGGTTGGCGATCGCATCCCTCGGAAAACCAAGTGCTATCAGCAGCGCGAATGCTCCGGAAGCTATGGCTTGTGCTGCTTTCAAATCTTGGAATGCTGCTTTATTTCCTATTCCCTCATTCTTCGGTCACATATTCGCACATCAAAAAGCTTTAGGGCTTCACGATCAACTTTTCTTTTTTTGGTCGTTCTGTATTTTCATTTCACTCACTTTTAGACACTTTTAATGCTTGAAGCCGCGAGTTATGGCATAGCTGCCTAACTCGCGGCTTCTGTTTGTGCGGAATTTCCGCAGGTGACACTAGTCGATTTGAATGGTAAATCGACACACCTGCTACTCATGCAGCTTGACAAGTGAGGTTTCAGTTACCTCCAAGCGGACTGCTGCCCCCATTGCGATCGCGCAAATATTCCCAGATTTGTTGTATCTCTCTTTGGCGTTGCTCCATCTGGTTCCGGAATTCTTGACGGTCAATAGCTGCTTGCTGACGGTCTTGTGCTGCTGAAGCGCGATCTAGTGCTACCTGAGCGCGCTCGCGCTCGGCTTCCTGGGACGTAATACGCAAAGCGATTTGATGGTCACGGGCAATGTCAGCAAGTCGGTTGACGGTTCGCTCTAACCTAGCTGCTGTCTGGCTCGAAGCGCGGATTTCTCGCCTATTACCGTTCTGAATTGTGCGAATCAAATCAATTTCATCGCCTAATTGCTCTAATTGCTCATCAATATTGTCTAGGCGTGCGATTATGTCTTCTGGTTGTGCGTTGGTCATGATGCTTGCTCCTCATTTGTAAGAAGTCCTGGAGGTGCGTTTGTTTTCACCATAACCTAAAAAACGCCCAAACCCCTACCACACTGGTCAAACTGATACTTTTTTCCTTTTATCAGCATTACCAGGACGGTAGTTCAACATGGCTGACCGCTTTTTCTTTTCCGGAACTTTTCACCTCTGGTTGAAAGTAATTTTTTTTACACGTAATTCTCTTGGCGTTATGTTCCGATCGCTCGCATGACCGTCTAAACTCCAGTGATGTAACCACTCTCCCGTTTTCACAGCCCAACATAAAGCCACACTCATCAAAGGCAAAAGTTTGCTTCTGACCGTTTTCCAGATAAATGTAAACATTTGTAACAAGTTGTGGAATTCCAGGACTTTTGATTCCGATAAATAAGCGTCGGTTCGCTCCGGAACATCCGGATCAACTTCCAACCCCGCAAGTTCTACCAGGAGGAATCGCTGTGGAAAATTACGGTCTTTACTTAACACCTTTTCAGCGCAAGCTTTTGCTGAAGAATCTAGAAGCAGATTTACGTCCAGAATATCGCCGTCGTATTGAAATCATGCTGCTAGCGGATGCAGGTCAATCTCAAGCACAAATTTGTGAAGCGCTCTTGTGTTCTCAGGAAACCGCACGATACTGGATTGCGATCGCACAGGCTGGTAACGCTCACCATTGGAGAGATCGCCCTCAGGGACGCCCCAAGACTGTGAATGAGCAATATCTCGCTCGCTTGAAAAAACTTGTAACCCATAGTCCGCGTGAACATGGCTATCCATTTCAGCGCTGGACAGCGCAATGGTTAAGCAAGCATTTGGTGAAAGAACTGGGAATTAAAGTTAGCAGTTGCCACATTAACCGGTTGCTCAAGGAAATGGGGCTTTCCACTCGACCGAAAGACAACACTACTGAGAAATATTCCTCAAACCAACAAGGTTCCTACATTACGATTGGTGATTTACCATCGAACGCCGAGCCTAATTTTGGGAACTGACTGGAAATTCCTAAAACTCTGCGATCGCACTATCTTTATTGATAAAAAGGTAAGCTGCGATCGCTGCTTTAATATCTCCCCTAGCCTTAAGCATCTATCACTGCACATATAGTACTTTTATCCAGTTAAACCGTACTAACCTTTGTTAGCTTACCCTTTTATTAATTATTCTGATATTTCTAACCAGCTAGCAATGTGCTTTATGATAGCTACTAAATAGATGTTTGTGATTAATTTTACTCTTTTAGGACATCAAAAATTAATGTATTTTAAAATACAAACTTTTCCAAGTATTTTTTAAATTTTACTTGTAACTTTCACTTAGGAATTAGTAATATTTTTTACTTTATTAAAAAAATATGCCCTATTTTATGCTCAATACGGTACGGGAACGCCATGTTCATCTCAAGGGAGATCCCCTCTAGCCCCCCTTAAGAAACTAGGGGGATCAAACCTTATCTAAACAGTATTGATTTTATGCTTTTCATGCAAATTCCAACTGAAAAATAATCTTAGTTAGAGTGATTTTGAATCGTAAGTTTTTTTATACAAGAAAACGTCTCAAATTTTTAATAAACAAAACTTATATATAATATATAATACATTATTAATACTTAGTGATTTAAAAGCAATTCAGGTTATTGTTTGAGATAGCAACACTCAACTAAATAATTTCTTTAGGACTTAGGCATTGAGAGAAATGGTTAAGTATGGCGTAGTTTCGGTAGGGCTGCGGAGCGCGATATTCATTTGGGTAGACCACCTTACCGTAGGGGCGCGGTTTCCGCGCCCTTACC
>CAXTSI010000371.1:0-9451 GCA_964246695.1 uncultured bacterium | reverse complement strand
GGTGGGCACTGCCCACCAAAACCCGGATCTGGTGGGCAGTGCCCAACGCCACTCCTCGAGGGCGCGCTTAACCCGCCCACTCTTTGTGGCTCCCCTACGTGTATTTCAAAAATCAAATAGGAATCCTATATGAGTAAACATATTTTGCTTTACAGCGATGATCCCGGAATCGGTGAAGTCGCACAATATAATCACATGCTGCTGTGTGGTTTAGCAGCATTAGGCTATCGGCTAACCTGTGTACAATCTCAGAGTTCTAACCCATTGGTGAGTGTTCAAAAACAGCTAGGTATCGAGCATTTGTGGCTAGAATTTGACACGACTAAAGAACCAGAGCGGACTATATCCGATCAATCCCAAGCCGAAAAGCTTTTGGAAATTGCTCAACCAGATCTCATAATTTTGAGTGACACATGTCCCTTCTCAAATTCAGGGGTTAAGCAGGTTGCTATTAAATTGAGAATACCTTTTATGGTTGTAATTGGGTTAGTTGAACCTTTGCGAGCAGAGGGGCTATCCTTTATAGTCATGAATGAAATGTCACGCTTTTATCGACTAGCAAAAGCAGCGATCGCCGTTTCTAAGGAAAATTTAAACTTATTACATCAATTTTACAGACTACCAGAAGACAAGGGACAAGTTATTTATTATGGAAGCCAGGGAAAATATTTTGCTCCAAGTGAGCCATCAGTGCGCGATCGCCTACGCCAAGAATTAGACATACCCCTAGATGCAGTCGTTTGCTTCACATCTGCTCGTTTAGAACTAAGCAAGGGTTACCAATATCAATTAGCAGCGATTCAAAAGTTAAAAGGCACTGAGATTTGGGATTCACTTTATTTTGTCTGGGCTGGCGATGGTCAGTTTGAAAGCCAACTGCGACAGGGACTTAATCAACTGCAAATCACCAACAAAGTCAAAATTTTAGGACAAAGTTGGGATATTCCCGACTTGCTAGACGCCAGTGATATTTTTGTTTTGACTTCCATCGCGTCAGGAGGAATGCCCTTGGCAATTATGGAAGCGATGGCGAAAGGATTACCTATAATTGCAACAGCCGTCAGTGGTGTTCCCGAAGAGTTAGGTGATACTGGTAAGTTGTTGCCTGACCCCAAAATTGATCCTCAAGCTACTGTCAATGAGTTAGTCGTAACAATTCAAGCTTGGTGTGCCAACCCAGAATTACGTCATGCCATCGCTCAAACATGCAAAACTCGTGCAGAGCAGTTCTTCAAAGAAGAACGGATGATTTCCGAAACTCATGCTCTCATTGAAAATGTTTTCAATATTGATCAACAATTGAAAGCAATGATGAAACAGGCACTTGACTTGTTAAATAAAGGCAACCCTATTGAGGCACTGCAAATTGCCGAACAAGTAGTCAATTTCGGTGTCAGCCTACCAGAAATGCATTTTGTTAGAGCAATTTCTTTAAAGGCTCTCCAGCAGCATCAACAAGCTTTTGAAGCGGCAAAAGCCGAACTAGAAATTAACCCTACTCACCGCCCCTCCCAAGATATAGTAGACAACTTTATTTGGACAATATCTAAGCAACGGACTAAAATTCCGACTCAGCGACCTCCAATGATTAATGTAGTCATTTTTAGCAAGGATCGTGCTTGCCAGCTAGAGTTACTTCTTCGTAGTTTTAAGAAATGCTTTATTGAATGGGAGCAAGCGGAGACAACCGTAGTTTATAAAACCGATAATCATGCTTTAGCTCAAGGTTATCACCTTTGCAAAAAGTTGCATCCTGAGTTTCATTATGTGTCAGAGAGCGCTACTTCGTTTAAACAGGCAACCTTAAATGCCATAAACGAAGACAATGCTCTGACTATGTTTTTAGTAGATGACATAGTGTTTAAGGAGAAATTTTCGCTTCTAGATCCAGAATTTCAACAGTTTGGAAATGACAGTGAAATTCTTTGTATCTCTTTGAGACTATATCCGAGGGTAAATTACTGCTATGCAACAAACAGTCATGTTTCTGTGCCTCAGTTTAGAGAAGATGGAGCTTGGCAATGGATGAGTGCAGAGGGGGATTGGGGATATCCAATGTCGTTAGATGGCAACATTTTTTCCACACCAATTATCAAAATTTTTATAGAAAGTTTACATTTTTACAATCCAAATACATTTGAATCTTTAATGACAATAAATTCTAATATTTTGGAAAAAATCCCATTTATGCTCTGCTATCAAGAAAATAGCAAGCTATTAAACGTACCAGCCAACAAAGTGCAAAATATTTTTGCAAATAGAGTCGGAAACTTGATGACACCTGAGGAGCTTAACCAACGCTTCTTGAATGGTGAAAGAATTTTACTGGAGCCATTTCTAGAGCAAAAACATAATGCGGTTCATGTAGAATTGCCTTATGCTTTTGAGAAGATAAATGGATAAATATCGATAATTAATGAGTAGATTTTCAATTTTCAGATAAATCATTAGTAAAATCTGTAGATAGAAAAAATGGATAAATTACAATTAAAAACTCCTGTTTGTTTGATGATCTTTAATCGACCAGAGACTACAGAGAAAGTCTTTGAAGCAATTCGCGAAGCTAAACCTTCTAAATTGCTGATCGTTGCTGATGGTCCTCGTGCAAACCAACCAGAAGACGTATCAAAATGTGCAGCAGCACAAGCAATTATTAATCGGGTTGACTGGAATTGTGAAGTTTTGAAAAATTACTCCGATATCAATTTAGGTTGCAGGAATCGGGTTTATAGCGGATTAAACTGGGTTTTCGACCTAGTTGAAGAAGCAATCATCCTTGAAGATGATTGCCTCCCCCATCCGACTTTCTTTCGTTTCTGTGAAGAATTGCTAGAGCGATATCGCTCTAGCGAACAAATAATGGTGATTTCTGGAGACAATTTTCAATTCGGACACAACTGTCAAGAAAATAGTTCTTATGAACGTGGAAACTTACACCTGGCAATTGATTTAAGAAATAAGGCAGTTAAAATTAACGCCACATACCCTCCCTTTCATAAAAATTTAGGTGATGCTCTTCAGACTTCAGGGAAATTAGAGGAGGCGATCGCTTCTTACAAGCGTGCCCTAGCTCTTAATCCCAACTATTCAGAGGCTCATAAAAAGTTAGGTGATGTTCTCCTTAAACTAGAAAGAATTGATGAAAGTATTAATTTTTACGAACAAGCCTTGGCAATTAATTCTGAATATATAGGGGCTGTAAATAACCTAGGTCTTGCTTTTCTATGTAAAGAGTGGTACGAGCATGCTCAGAAAGTTTTCCACCAAAGCTTCTTTAAGAGATACAGTCTGACTCAGGAAAAATTGGCTAAATTCGATCCCACTAACCTAATGGAAACTGGAAAAGATTCAAAGACCCTCAATACCTCACGATTTCAATTAATTGATCGCATTGATCAATTAAATTATCTAATCGAAAAGAAATTGATAGACTCTTCTTTTCAAAATTTAGTTAACCGCTACCATTGCTTACTAAATGAACTTGACTCTCAAGTTAATCCAGTTCCTTATACTCCCCTAACTCAGCAACAAGCAGAGTTATTCGCCGGTTACTATGACAAAATTATTTATTATACTGATGCTCCTCATGTCTCAGGTTCTGCTGTTAATGAAGGGCTTGACTGGAAATCTATAGAGAAAAGCTATCAAGCTTCTTCAGTAGTTTACTTTGATGACTTTCTGACACCAAACACCCTTGAAGGACTGCGTAAATTCTGTCTTGAATCAACAGTTTTCTTTCGTCATAGTGAGGCTGGATTTGTTGCATCTTACATGCATGAAGGTTTTAATTGTACTCAATTATACCAAATTATTGCTGATTTAAAAAGAAACCTACCAAGTGTTTTGGGCGGTTTATCATTAAATAATATGTGGATTTACAGATACGCCAGTCGTGGTAATGGTGTCAAAACTCATACCGATGAGGCTTCGGTTACAATTAACTTTTGGATAACATCTGATGAAGCGAACCTTAATCTGAATAGTGGTTCTGGTCTAGTAGTTTATGACCAAAAGCAACCTTTTGACTGGGACTGGCTAAAGTACAATATGCATAAAGATGATCCACATATTCAGGCACAAATTAAAGCGTTTCTGGAAACAGCGCACTCATTAAATATTCCTTACCGTTGTAACCGGGCAGTTATCTTTCACTCAAAACTGTTTCACCGCTCTGATCCTTTTCATTTTCGTGACTCTTTTGAGAGTCGGCGAATGAATGTAACTATGCTGTTTGGAAATGTCGGAAAAGAAAGTGCTTCATTAAAATAAACTATAGTTGTTACTTATTCAATAAAATATTTTAACTAAGTGAAGTTGGCGATGAGCCTAGAAGGGGGAAACTAATCATCCATAACCACTCGAAGGCGGTGGTCATGCCACGGGCTTGTCGATAGCAAGCCAAGATTGAGCGAGCCTTTTGACCCTGATAACGTTGAATATAATAGTAGGCAAGTCTTAGGTAGCCAAGATAAAAGCATTGGTCGAGAACCATCAGCGGTAACTGCTGTAGGTTTGTGTTGCGTTTATAAGCTTTTTCTTGGACACGCAACAAGTTAATTGCTATCAACTCTTCATTTTCACGACTTGACAGACTGTTGGCAGAGATGCGATTATTGCATAATGGCAAATTCAAAAAATAAACCAAAAATTTTTCGCTAATTCGCAGCCATAAGTCGTAATCCTCACAACATCTCAACGTTTCATCAAAGCCGCCCATCGCGTCCAGACATTCTCGACGCACCACCACCACAGAGGGTGTCGGAATGCAATTACGTACAAATAAACTCCAAGTCGGCTCGAAAAGAAGTATGGAATATGCTTTTGCCCATGTATCGGGCAAAAAACCCTGATCGTTAAAGCAAAACATATCTGAATAGACCAAACCAATCTTTGGATTTGATTCTAAACAAGCAATTTGTTTTTCAAGCTTGTTTGGTAGCCACAGGTCATCATCGTCAACAAAGGCGATATAACGTCCGGAAGCTACCATAATTCCTGCATTGCGCGCGGCTGCTACTCCAAGATTTTCCTGATGGATCGCGGTAATTTTATCCCCAAAAGAGGCTAAGACCTGTTTGGTGTTGTCAGGAGAACCATCATTGACGACGATGATTTCATAGTCAGTGTAGGTTTGTGCCAAGACACTCTCAATCGCTTGGGAAACCAGATGTGCTCGTTTGTAGGTGGGAATAATCACGCTGACATTTGGCATAGCTGGATTAGTGCTCAATTATTTAACAGCAACTGATGAATATAGAACAAAAGGGAATTCCTCTAAGAGGATATTGCACAGTTGGCATCGGAACTGCAGTTGTGGGTGACGCTATCAGAAATTGGCGACGAACTCAGGACGGGGAAACTAATCATCCACAACCACTTGGTGGCGCTGGTAATGCCACGGAGTTCTTGATAGCTAGCCAACGCAAGGCGTGCCTTCTGACCCTGATAACGTTCGAGATAAAAGCACGCTAGGGTTAGGTAGGCATTATAAAAGTGTTGATCGAGAAACTGCCCAGGGAGCTGTTTTAGATGTGGGTTGCGGCTGAAAGCTTTTTCTTTAGCGCGCAAGGTGCTTACTAAGATCATCTCTAGATTGTTTGGATCGCTTGACAGACTGCTTGCATGCTTGCGATAAAGCGCTAAAGGCTCATTCAAAAAATAAATAGGAAATTTTTCAACGATCCGGAACCACATATCGTAATCATAAGCAAGTCCGATCGTTGCATTAAACCCACCGACTTCGTCCAAACATTCTCGACGCACCAATACAATAGAGGGTGTCGGGATAGGACAATTCACAAATAAACTCCAGAGATGCTCAAAAGGAAGTATGTTATTTATTTGTCCAAATGTATAGTCAGACACACCTTGATCTTCAAGAAAGAACGTGTCTGAATAGATCAAACCAACCTTGGGATTGGATTCTAAATAGGCAATTTGTTTTTCAAGCTTATTTGGTAGCCATAGGTCATCATCGTCAAGAAAAGCGATATACCGTCCCCGCGCCGCCATAATCCCTATATTCTGAGCGCTGGCTGCCGATCCCAGATTAGAATCTAGATGGATAACAGTAATCCGATCCCCAAAAGAGGCTAAGACTTGTTTTGTGTTGTCAGTGGAACCATGATTGATGACGATAATTTCGTAGTCAGTGTAGGTTTGTGCTAAGACACTGTCAATGGCTTGTGAAACCATATCAGCCCGTTGGTAAGTAGCAATAATTACGCTGATATTTGGCATTGGTGGATCACTTCTCAATTAATTAGATGAATATCATTAAGCAAAAAAACGTAACACCCAGAACCAAAGAACATTCAGTTTTTTCGGCGAGCGCGCACAACTGCGAAGCTGCTGTCCATAAGAGTAAGTGGTGCAGCAATCCCAGCGATTGCGATTGCTTCGCTGCGCTCGCTTCGGACTGTAATTAATTTTGTGTAGTTACTTGCGTACATATATAAGTGGTATAACCCAGACAAAAATTTCTTGCTAAAACTTTCTATCTGCTATTGTTATCAATTATAAGTAACAATTTTTACTTTATGGTAAGACGAAAAAACATCAGTAGTTACAATTTTACTGGAACTATACAATAAATTTAAATAAAACTCAATTATCTTTACATTTTCTTGATTATTTCTAAAAATTACCGCATATTTTAACCGAAGCACTTTGGTCTGATTCCAAGATAGATGAACGTCGCCTAGAGATCGTGAACAAGTGCAGTCAAACCAGAATTAGTAGAGGATTTAACTTGATAATTGATGATTCAGGGCAAGCGAAAAAGTGGTAATTTTACTACGGGAATGGTTCATCAGTATATCGGAGAAATCGGCAATTACTAGATTTCGGCATAGTAGTGGTCACAACTCATTTATATGATGGACGAAAAAGCTTGCCATGAGATATAGAGTTATATCAGCACGCGGATTCTTTGCCAGACTGTTTTATCTAGTAGCAGCGAAGAATTTGGCTAAAATTGAGCGAGATTTAGTAATTTAAGCTCATGAGCGATCAGCAGTGCAAAATGAAAGGTATTATTCTGGCAGGTGGCTCAGGTACACGTCTTTACCCTATCACCCACGTAGTCAGCAAACAACTGATGCCTGTTTATGACAAGCCGATGATTTACTATCCCTTGTCAGTATTGATGCTAGCAGGAATTCGTGAGATTTTAATTATTTCTACACCCAGCGATTTGCCATTGTTTCGGCGACTCTTAAAGGATGGTAGTCAGTGGGGTTTGAAATTTAGTTATGTCGAGCAACCTCGTCCAGAGGGTTTAGCCCAAGCCTTTATCCTTGGCAAAGATTTTATTGCTAACTCCCCAGTGTGCTTGATTTTGGGTGACAACATTTTTTACGGACATGGCTTGACGGAAGTCCTAGTTCGTGCTGCAACTCTTAGGGAAGGTGGATTGGTATTTGGCTATCAGGTAAAAGATCCAGGGCAATACGGAGTCATTGAATTTGACGCCAACGGACGGGTGATTAGTATCGAAGAAAAACCCCATTATCCTAAGTCAAAGTACGCAGTACCAGGCATCTATTTTTACGATTCCCAAGTGGTAGAAATTGCTTCTAGTCTCCAGCCTTCGGCACGAAAAGAGCTAGAAATTACTGATTTGAATCTAGTGTATTTGAACCAAGGTCAACTGCGAGTAGAACTTTTGGGTCGAGGATACGCCTGGTTAGATACTGGTACCCATGAATCCCTACATCACGCAGCCAACTTTATCCAAACTCTCGAAGACCGACAGGGGCTTAAAATAGCCTGCATTGAAGAAATAGCCTACGACCAAGGATATATTGACTCCTTTCAACTTCGTCAATTAGCTGAACCGATGGCTAAGAGTAGCTACGGTCGTTACCTGATGGACATTTTAGACAACCAGCACTCATCTGATCCCCGACAACAGAACAATAGTTCGCCGATTGGGGTTGCGATCTCCACAGTCTTAGAGGAGAAGTGACTCAGATTACTACTTAATACTGAGTTAAAAACTCTACCTAATTTTCGATACCAGAAATTGTTGCAGTTAATAAGGCTATTACGATGAAGGTCATACAGACAGAAATTCCTGATGTGCTAGTAATTGAACCGCAAGTTTTCGGGGACGATCGCGGTTTCTTTTATGAAAGTTATAATGAAAAGGCTTTCCTAGAAAAGGCAGGTATTGCCGCGCACTTCGTGCAAGATAATCATTCCCGTTCTGCGAAAAACGTCTTGCGGGGCTTGCACTATCAAATCCAGCAACCGCAAGGAAAACTTGTGAGAATAGTCGTAGGTGCAGTATTTGATGTGGCGGTGGATTTGCGAAAAAGTTCCTTGACTTTTGGGCAATGGGTTAGTACCCATCTCAGTGCTGAAAATAAACGGCAGATGTGGATACCAAAAGGTTTTGCTCACGGTTTTTTGGTGCTTTCTGAATCGGCTGAATTTTTGTACAAAACTACAGACTATTATGCACCGCAGCATGAACGATCGCTCCTCTGGAACGATCCTGATTTAGCGATCGCTTGGCCCATTCAAGTAACACCCGTTCTCTCTGCCAAAGATCGGGCGGGTAAGTTATTCAAAGAAGCGGAGGTGTTTGCATAATTGTTATTTTGACTCAAGCGAAATTATGGTAAGTCCTCCACCCAGCAAACATTTCCCGCTAATAGGTCTTTTTGCAACGAATTAACAAACCGCTCATCTGCTGTTACCATTTGACAGTGTTCGCTAACAGCCAAAGCTAAGTAAACGCAATCATAAACTGCTTGTTGCACTCGAACTGCAATTTCTAGTGCTGACGGTGTTAATAATTGAGAGGGATAAACTAGAAAATCTACTTCTATCAAACTCCTTAAATGCTGCTGGGCAATCTCTAACGTTGTCTCACCTCGACGCACTTGCTTCCACAGAATATTACTTACTTCTGAAAAGAAGAAATCAGGCACTATTCGTATATTACTTTCATCTTGAAGCAGCCGGAGTGCTGCCTGAGTATGAATCTCCGGCAACACCCACTTAATCGCTACATTGGCATCGACAACAAATTTACTCAACGTTGCCGATCCGACCGTAAAAGTTCAGCACTATCGCTAAACTCACGTCTGTTAGCTTAAAGAAAGATTGTTGCGTATACAAGCAAGTTTTTGCCATTGGTTTTCAATTTCCAAGTAGCGAGTTTTGGGAAACGTGCGATCGCCTATAATCTTGAAACCCATATGTTTCATTTAGTAGCGGCTCAGAATTTTGATAAAATTGAGAGATAACCTGACACCACTCCTTCTTCCAGTATCCTGGGGTGTCCACCCAATGGGCACCCTCAATGACGATCTCGCTACGATTATTGTCCGACTTTTTATAACCAAGACGCTGGCTAGGTGCGCATTGCCCGCCAAAACCCGGATCTGGTGGGCAATGCCCACCCTACGTGTATTTCAAAAATAAAATAGGAATCCTATAT
>CAXTSI010000370.1:0-9454 GCA_964246695.1 uncultured bacterium | reverse complement strand
ACTAACCACTAACCACTAACCACTAACCACTAACTACTAACTACTAACCACTAACGACTAACCACTAACTAATTAGGAGATATTGCAATGACAAGGGTAATTTTCTATGAAAAACCCGGCTGTAAGAATAATACCAAGCAAAAAACTTTGCTTGCAGCCGCAGGTCACGAGTTAGAAACTTATAACCTGTTGAAGGAACCTTGGACAACTGAGCGTTTGCGCTTATTTTTTGGCGATCGCCCCGTAGTCGAATGGTTTAACCGCACCGCCCCACGGATAAAATCCGGTGAGGTGGTTCCCGAACAGATAGATGCTGAAACTGCTTTGACACAGATGGTAGGCGATCCGATTTTGATTCGCCGTCCTTTGATTCAGGTGGGCGATCGCCGTGAGGTAGGTTTTGATGTCGAACTAGTTGATGCTTGGATTGGCTTAAAGCCTGTGGACGAGTCCCTTGCAGTTGTCAGCGAAAATCTGATTCGCCAGGATCTGCAAAACTGTTCTCACGGTCCTAAGCACAGCCATGAACATAGCCATGATCGAGGCTCATGCAATCATTAATAGTTGGATAACTTACATCTTGCACCTGGGTGAAAAACCGGGTTTCTTGAGAATGACTAATGGTCAAACCCTTAATCTTTGGTTGAGAAACCCGGTTTTTTAGGTCTTGTTGAGAATGGTGCAAGATATCAGATAACTTACATCTTGCACCACCGCTCTTATACCGGTGAGAATGGTGCAAGATGTGAGATAACTGAATGCTTCTGCGTAAGTCCTAAAGAAGGTGGCAATAATTCCCAAAGTTAGTCATCAGGAGTCTCTTCTGGATTATCTTCAGGAAAAACAACATCTTCATACAGCAAAGAAATAGGGCAACGGAAATTAATACTGGTCAAGTGAACCTCTACTTCTGTTGGGTCTTCTATTGTTTCTTCAACTGAATAAAAAGTTAGTTCCCATTTTCCATTCTCATTGAGTCGGTAGCATTCCACATTCATTTTGTCGGCATCAATAAGAACATATTCTTTTAAGGTATCGATCCGACGGTAATGCCTAAATTTCTTACCACGGTCAAACGCCTCTGTACTTGGAGATAAAACTTCTACAATTAAACAGGGATGATAGATAACTTTACGCGCTCTTTGGTCAAGTGGATCGCAACTAACCATTACATCTGGATAGTGAAAAGGTCCCTGAAGCGAAACTCCCACTTTGGCATCTGCTATCTGAACTTTACATCCCTTACCTCGGAAGTGATTTTTTAGTGCGGATGCAAGGTTGAGGGCAATATCGTTGTGAGGGATAGTCCCCCCTGTCATAGCAAAAACTTCCCCGTTAATATATTCGTACTTAACGGGTTGTTGTTCCTCCCATTGTAGATACTCTTGGGGAGTCATCAGTTGATGTTGGCGTTGAGCAATCATTTGAAATGTCTCTCTCCTCGATGGTCATTGCGGACAGTGACTTGAACGTTTGCATGTCCTGCTAGCTTCTGTACAACCGTTCAACCCTCAAACCAAGTCAGGCTAGCAAAAAGCAAATAGAGTAACCCACCGAAAGCCGTAATTGTGCGTTCTGAAATTCGCTTAGCCATCAGTCGCCCTCCCAGCACTGCGATCGCCGTACAGATAGCGTGACCGAGTATTGAACCAGCAATGACACCAACTGGATTGTAAGCAGCTGCTAGAGCGATTGTCGTAATTTGAGTACGATCCCCCCATTCTGCTAAAAAAGTTAAGACAAAAGCTTCTCTTAAAACCATGAGCTTAGTCTGTTTTTTTGGTAAGTTTGACTCAGCTTGATTAACAAAAGCTTCTGCTTCTTGTTGCTCTGTTTCGTCTACTCTTGCTGACATTCGACTGGCATCATACAGCAATTTTACACCAAAGAAAACAAACAAAGCAACTTCACAATAGTGAACGTAAATCTTGGGTATGAAAGATAAGAGATCTCCGGCTACAACAGAAATAGCCGTCATTAAACCCAAGGCAGCTAAGACCCCAAAAAATATCAGTCGTCGGCAACGTGCATGTCGCATAGCCAGAATCAGAGCAACAAAAAAGGTTTTGTCTCCTAACTCTGCGGTAGTAACAAGCAACAGGCTGGCAGTAAAAGCTGTTAGCATCTCATCAAATCCCTCAATACCTACTGTTTGAGTGAACTTGATGAGAGTTTATCAACTTCATCAAGTTCACATATAAGTGAACCGGATGAAGGTCTTGCTCCCAAGTGTTCAAAAACTTGTCACCTGAACCAGGCAATGATTGCCAGCATGTTGACTCAGGTGGACTGGCGTGCGTTTTGCCAGCAGCTACTCCCCTTCAGATGTTGCTAATTATATCCCGTTTTGACATTAAATAAAATAGTTAGGCTTATTAATCCAACTGTAAACACAGGTAAGTTATTCTCATATTTGTTTCATATTTATTTTATTCATAAAAGTAAGGAAACAGTAGTTCTTCAGGGATATATCTACTTGC
Organism: uncultured bacterium; assembly: GCA_964246695.1. Lineage (GTDB taxonomy): Bacteria > Cyanobacteriota > Cyanobacteriia > Cyanobacteriales > Nostocaceae > Stigonema. The sequence goes on along the minus strand of CAXTSI010000370.1, from coordinate 6,974 downwards.
CTGTCTAAAAATTGCTTTGCAAGTCCCTGTATCCAAATTTCGATGATTGGGAACTGTTAGAGTTTCCTTGTTATCCACGTCAGAACGACGCAATTTAACGTGACTACCTTTTTGACTATGTACCTGAAAGCCGAACTCACCCAAAATCTGAATGACTTCCGCACCTGATAATCTTTTGAGCCTAGGCATATTCTGGCTGTAGTTCAAAAGTTATCAATAGAGAGGGTTTAGCCACTAACCCAAATTCTACTGCATCTTCCGCTTCTAAATGCAAAGCAACAGCCTCTTGGAGGTTCTGAACAACTTGATCTAAAGTATCTCCCTGAGTCACCACGGAAATCTCTAAACATTCTGCTACATATCCGTGCTGTTCACCCAGATGAATCACTGCTCTAATGTTCTGTTTCAACTCCATAAGTGATGCCCGAAAATACAGGAAATACTTGAAGGTTTGGTTATGCTTCTATGCTACAGTATAAGTAGGTAAACAAAATTAATTACACAATGTCCGCCGCGAATGCAGCGCAGCGGAATGTAGACCCCGGAGGGGGCTGACCGCAGGGTAGCAATTTACTAGCGGCTGGGATTGCTTCGCTTCGCTCGCAATGACTGTAATTAATTTTGTGTAGTTACTTAGGTCTATTTGAAACGTTGGACAATAGCAGAATTTACACATAAAGCGATGCCTTACGGCAAGCCGCTCCGCGTCTACTCCCACAAGGGAGATGTACACCTGTGAAATTTCCACTGCCCCTACCTCAGATCTTGCACCATTCTCAATAAGACCGAAAAAACCGGGTATATCAACGATTAATAAAGGGCTTCAGCCTTCAATATTTGCACTCGTTCCCGGTTTTTGATGCTGGTGCAAGATATGAGCTACTTGAATTATATTGTTTGACCGCCAGATTGTAAGGGCGCGGAAACCGCGCCCCTACGGTTTATTGTGGTCTAAGCGATAATGGTACTGTAAGCCATCACCTCACCGTATCGGACACCCCTCACACACGCATCTACACAACAAACTACTTAATTTGCGGATGGGCGTTGTGTCCATCCCGACTTACCAAACTGGGGGTTGGGAGATTTTTCGCCTGATAGCTATTGTTGAACGCCACCCAGTTACTGGCAATGGGCATTCGCCAACCACTACCAAAGGCGCGATCGGTGATTTTCAATCCGGGAGGTGCTTGTCGCCGCTTAAATTCTGCACGCGCCACCATCTGAATAATTCGGTCTACAACTACTGGATCGTGACCTGCTGCGACAATTTGTGCTGCAGACTGATTATTGTGAATGAGGCGTTGCAAAATATCGTCTAATATATCGTAGGGCGGCAACGAGTCTTGATCGACTTGACCCGGTCTGAGTTCAGCACTAGGTGCTTTGATAATAACATTTTCCGGGATAATTTCACGTATGGGCGCGGAGACCGCGCCCATAAATGTCTCCGCGCCCATAAATGTCCCCCCGCCCATAAAGTACCGATGATTATTCACCCAACGGCATAAAGAATAAACGCGGGTTTTAGGAACATCAGCAATCACTGCTAATCCGCCATTCATATCACCGTAGAGGGTACAATAACCCACAGCCATTTCTGACTTATTGCCAGTAGACAGAAGGAGATAGCCGAATTTGTTAGAGATCGCCATCAATAAATTACCCCTGATTCGGGATTGAAGATTCTCCTCCGCCAGTCCAAACTCTGTCCCAGCAAACAACTTGGCTAACGTTTTGTCATAGCCTTGCATTAACTCCCCTATCGGTAAGGTAGTCGTTTTGATACCGATATTTTCCGCTAATGCTAAAGCATCACTGATGGAATGGTCTGAACTGTGGGGACTCGGCATGAGGACACCAAAGACATTTTCTTTACCTAACGCCGCAGTGGCGATCGCCGCCACCAATGAAGAATCGACTCCACCACTCAAACCCAGCACAACTTTAGAAAAGCCACACTTACGAGTATAATCTCGCAATCCCAAAACCAAAGCCTGCCAAATTTCCTCATCTTCGGAATCAAATTTTGGTACGACAGAACCCATAGGCAAATCCTGCTGCACCTCGTCAAATTCAACTATCTGCAAATCTGTTTCAAATGCATGGAGGCGATACACGATTTCACCTTGACGATTTAAGGCAAAACTGCAGCCATCAAAAATTAAGTCATCATTTCCCCCAACCTGATTAGTATAGATAATCGGTTGCCGAAAACGCACCGCACTATGCCTCAGCATTGTTTCTCGAAACTGCGGCTTGCTAACACTGTAGGGCGAAGCCGACAAATTCACAGTTAAATCTACACCCAGAATTGCTAAATCAGCAATAGGATTGGTGGCGTAATTACGTTTGCCCCAAAACTCCTCATCGTTCCATAAATCTTCACAAATAGTAACCCCAATATTGAGATTATCTAGAGTGAAATAATTTGCTTGCAAGCCAGGTTCAAAATAGCGGTTTTCATCAAACACATCGTAAGTAGGCAAAAGCCGCTTGTGAAAAACTCGCTGCACAGATCCTTGCTCTAACAAAGCAATGCTATTAAATAAAGGTTTACCACCAGTCACATACGCCTTTAAATTTTCCTCAACTGTTCCTACCAAAACAGCTAACTTTGGTGGCAAATTTCTTGCCAATTGTCGCAAAGTCGTGTCCATAACTTGCACAAAACCAGGATTTAGCAATAAATCCCGTGGTGGATAGCCACATAAAGAAAGTTCTGGCGTCAACAACAAACGCGCGCCTTTTGCTACTGCCCGTTGTGCCGCATCCAGAATGTTTTGGGCATTTTTAGGCAAATCACCAATTGTGGGATTTAGTTGAGCGATCGCAATTTTCATCTGGCAAATTTTAGATTTTAGATTTTTAATTTTGGCAACGGATGATATAGCGGATGTAGCGGATAGTTGATCTGTAAGTCCCACAGTTAAATCATCCGTTACATCCGTTACCACATCCGTTGCCACATCTGTTGCCACATTAAATAAAAACCAAAGGTTTATTCTTCAATGGAGCAAAAGCCTCCGCATCAAACCGATATAAACTAGCTGGACGACCAGCACCCCGCGACACCTTAATTCCGGTATCACACAAAAAACCCAACTTTAAGAGACGCGATCGAAAATTAGAATAATCAGCAAAATTTTCTCCTAAAACCGTAGTGTACAGTTGGTATAAATCATTTAAAGTAAACATTTCTGGCAGCACTTCAAAAGCCACTGGACTATACTCCAATTTATTTCGCAACCGCCTGTGTCCATATGCAAGAATTTCATTATGGTCAAAAGCTAATTGCGGCACATGCTTTACCGGATACCAAGCTATTCCTGTTACTTTATCAGCAATCAATTCCGCTTCCTCAAACCGCACAAGGGCAAAGTAACTAACCGATAGATAACGCACGTCATAACTATCAGTTGCTTCTCGCGGATCGCGATCGGGACCGCCAAAAGTATACAATTGCTCCAAATACAGATTTTTCACGCGAATTTTCTCTGCCAAAATGCGATAAGCGCCATCTTCTAGTGACTCCCCTTGACGTACCAAAGTACCGGGAAGGCTCCAATAATTTAAAAATGGTTCCTGGTGTCGCATGACTAATAGAACTAGCAGCCGATTCTGCGTGGTATCCACAGAAAAAATTACATTATCAACACCAACCTTGAAATCAGCTAAAGGTTGTTGATTTAGCAGATCTGCAATCTTTCTTTGGTTGTGTCCTGGCATTTGTACAAATGCTCTCTATGAATATAGGCAACTACAGGGGGCGTTAAAGCTTCGGGGTCTCCATTTTCACGATACGCTGTGGAAGAAACGGATGGACCAGTAAAGTTGGCGATCGCAATCTTTCCGGACAACATGCGTACAGACTCCAAACTAAATTCATCTATTGCATATCCCGGTCGTGACACCACCAGTAACTGCACTTGCTGCAACAAATCTTTAGAACGATACCAACGCGGTAACTGAGTTAGTAAATCAGAACCAATCACCAACGTGAACTCAGCATCATTTCCCCAACGCACTTTCGCTTTCTCCACCGTTTCCAGCGTTCTCATCGCACTCAATTCCTGCCCCAACCCAATATTCTGCCGTGGAGAATCTATATTCGCAATCAACAATCGCAGCATTGCTACCCGATGTTCCAAAGCCGTTTGATGTGACTTAAAAGGATTATCCGCCGCCCAAACTGCCACCCAATCATAACGTTCAGACAACCACCTGATAATCGCTTGATGCCCAGCAGTCGGTGGATCGGCACTCGTACCAAACAAAGCAACTTTCATAATTTGTTAGTTGTTAGTTGTTAGTTGTTGGTTGTTAGTTGCTAATTGCTAATTGCTAATTGCTAATTGTTCATTTTTACTATTAGCAATTAGCGATTAGCGATTAACCTTTTCTCTTGTCCCCTCATCCCCCTCATCTTCTTTGTGTCTCCTCAGTCAACTCCCTCAACTTAGGCGAAATTTCCACTCCAACCTGTACAGGATTATCCAGTTGTCTCACCTCCTGGGGCAATTGAGCTACCGTTGCGGCGGTACGTTGGCGAATTTGAGCCAAAGTCTCTGGTGGTTGCACCCGTTTACCTTCTTTAAAAAAGAGCTGCAATAAAGGTTGTGCGCCAAGAGGATTCTCCGAAGCCAATCCCAAAGAGTCTGCTTTCAACTTACCGGACTCAAATGAGCGAAAAATCTGCTTGCGCCCTGGATAAGTTACTTTGCCACTCGACTGTTTCATCACTGGGATGCCATCAATCTCTACCAGTTTATAGACTCCATTAATAGGCGAACCTGTAACCAGTCGTGTTCCCAGCCCATAACCATCTATTTCGGCACCGGCGGCTTTTAGCCTCGCAATTTCCCACTCATCCAAATCGCCACTAGCGAAAATTGACACACTGGGAAGAAGCGATCGCACTTGTTTTGACAAAGACACCAATTCCCCTGAGTCTAACCTCACCCCAGATAATTTCATTTCCCCTGAATTTACTTTTTCAGCCAACTGCTGGGTAGCAGCGATTGTATCGTAAGTATCAATTAACAATGACGCACCCGGAAAATAGCGATGAAAAGCTGTAAAAGCTTTTTCTTCACTTCCTTGAAGCGCCGACAGCGCCATCACCAAAGCGTGAGCTATTGTACCACTAGGTTTCTCGCCCAGTTGTAGCGCAGCTAACACATTCGATGTAGCATCTAAACCTGCTGCCAAAGCCGCCCTTGCTGCCCACAAAGACGCTTGGGGACTAAACGCCCTTCTTGTCCCAAATTCTAATAGCGTTGCCTGCGAACCTGCTACGTCGCGCAACCGTGCTGCCCGTGTGGCAATCAAGCTTTGGTAATTAAGGGTATTTAGCAGATAAGTTTCTACCAGTTGCGCTTGCCACAGTTGTGCTTCCACTCGTAACAACGGCTCAGAAGCAAACACTGCTGTCCCCTCTGGTACTGCCCAAACATCGCCGGTAAAACTTCCTTCAGCTAGCACTGACCAAAAGCGATCGGTCGCATTCGCAAAAATGCCTGTTGCTTGTAAAGCCGCTATATGAGACTGACTAAAGCGGAATTTTTCCAAGTATTCCAACGCCTGCGCCAACCCCATAGCAATTAAATAGCCAAAACCCTCTGGCAAGCTTCTGGCAAACAACTCAAAGCTTGCCTGTCGTTTTTCTACACCTTCACCTACATAACAAGCTGCCATTGTTAGCTCGTAAAGGTCAGTCAACAGACTGTAGTCAAGAGCAGAGAGCGTCAGTTCCTGGTTGTCTAGGCAATGCTTATGCTGATTGTTTGTAGATACGCCGGGGAAAGTTGTCATCAAAGAGCGTCCTTACAAGAATGCTTCTTCTTTTATGGTAGAAACTACCATAAATAATGTCAACTACTATCGGGTTCGCCCTTCGGGTTCGCAGTATGGCAAAAGAATTTAAAGCGGATTAAATCGCAAGCGAGAAAGGGGTTATTTTTGTGAGATATTGCATTTTCGCACAATAGCGAAAATATATAATGCCATATTGGGACACCTGCGATCGCGGCGGGGGCAATTTTGCATTACTGTATAGTGCCTCGGTCAAAGTAGCAATTAACCCATACATTATTTGGTACAGCATTTGACTCAGTACAATTGTTAAGCTCTTTAAAGTGCCAAGTTTTAGGGTGGTGGAGTGCGACCATACCGAATCGGGTGTGAAGGAATAAGGCGTCAGCACAAAGTAGCTGGGATTTTTTAAAACTGCATAAGTTGTTTTGGCTTGCACCTATATAACTAATTTGGGTTATTTAAAATAGCAAATAAAGTTATCTATCTAAAGAGAGAGATTTTACATTTATACTCTCTTTATATAGATTTTCGGCGTTGCATAATTGAAGTATGAATTCGAGCGATCGCTATGCAATGTCCAAGGTGTGCATTAACTCATATCCGTAAGAATGGCAAAAAATCTGGTAAACAAAATTACATTTGTGTTGGCTGTGGTCGTCAATTTATCGATTCTTACGAACAGCAAGGTTATTCAGAAGAAATAAAATGTGAGTGTCTAGAAATGTATGTAAATGGCTCTGGCTTCCGTGCGATAGAAAGAGTGAAGAAAGTACATCATACAACAATAATTTATTGGGTAAAAATGGCTGGTAATGCTTTACTTAATACCCCTGATTATGATGAAATACCCGAAATTACCCAAGTAGACGAGCTAGAAACTTTTGTCGGTAAAAAAAAACAAAATTTGGTTGTGGACGGCAGTAAATAAGCATACTACAGGTATTTTAGCTTGGGTTTTAGGCGATCTTATGTTCAGAAACTTTTAAACTTTTATGGCAAATCATAAGCTGTTGGCATTCTTATTTTTATGTGACCGCCCTGCGGTTCGTCTAAGGTAACAAGTCAAAAGTCAAAAAAAACAAAAAAGGATACATGCGAATGTATTTATTTATGGAGAAATAAAAAATGTATTTCGAGAGGAGTGCAATCAAGTTATA
>CAXTSI010000369.1:0-9497 GCA_964246695.1 uncultured bacterium | reverse complement strand
GGAGTGGGGAGTGGGGAGTGGGGAGTGGGAAAATTCATCCCTACTCCCTACTCCCCATTGCCTACTTTCTTCAAAAAGTGGTAGCCGCACTGTAAATGTTGCTCCTTGTCCAATGCCAGAGCTACTGACGGTGACTGTGCCACCATGCAATTCTACCAAGTGACGCACAATCGCCAACCCTAACCCCAAACCACCTTGTTTACGAGTAATAGAACCATCCGCCTGCCGAAATGAGTCAAACACATAGGGGATAAAATCTGGGCTTATACCAATGCCTGTGTCTTTTACAATAATTTGGGCATAGCTGGTAATTGGTAATTGGTAATTGGTAATGGGTAATTGGTAATTGGTAATTGGTTGTTCATTGCTATTACCTATTACCAATGACCCATTACCCATTACCGTTGACAGTAGTATCTCAACTTGCCCATTATTAGGGGTAAACTTGATAGCGTTAGATAAAATGTTCCAGATGATTTGTTGTAATCGACTGGGGTCGCCTAAAACGCGTAATTTTGGATTGTGGACTGTGGGTTTTGCTTTCTCAATCTGGTGTGGGCGGGGTAACCCCGCCCCTACTTCCAAATCTAAAACCGTAAATCGTAAATCGATTGATTTTGCTTGAGCAGCCAGACGCATCGTATCGATCGCGGCTTCAATTACTGGAATCAGACTAGTTGGTTGGGGCTGTAGAGTCAATTTACCGCGAATGATGCGACTCACATCCAGCAAATCTTCAATGAGTTGAGTTTGTAGCTTAGCATTGCGCTCAATAGTTTCTAAAGCACGATCCTCGGTTTTTGGATCTAATTTGCGGGTACGCAGTATTTTTGACCAACCGAGTATTGCATTGAGTGGCGATCGCAATTCATGGGAAAGCACGGCTAGAAATTCATCTTTAAGCTGATTTGCCTGTTCTAGCTCTTCTTTTTGTTGACGCAATGCCTGTTCTGCTTGCTTTGAATCCGTAATATCACGGGTAATATTTAGTATTGATTCTACACAACCGTCCAGAGTCAACTCTGGCACGATTTGCGACTGGTAATAACGGATGCCATGAGGAGATCGAAAATCAAACTCAAAAAAGCACGCATTTCCTGTGGCAAACACCTGACGTAGTCTTGCTTCCCAAGGAGCATAAATTTCCTCTGAAAACCCCAGTTCAGCAGCAGTTTTTCCCATCAGCACAGGGTATGGTATTCCCGTTGCTCGTTCAATTGCGGGATTTACGTATAAACAGCGTAAATTTTTGTCAATTCTGGCGATGATGTCGGGCGAATTTTCGACTAAAGCGCGAAACTCCTGTTCGCGGCGGTGCAGTTCTGCCTCTGCTTGTAGGCGAGCGCGTCTTTCTTGAGCCGATCGCAGTGCTCGTTGTATAGAAGGTATCAAGCGATCTAATCGTTGCTTGAGTACATAGTCAGTAGCACCGCTTTTAAGGGTTTCAATTGCTACCTCCTCGCCCATAGTTGCTGTGACAAAAATAAACGGCACATCCTGGCATTGATGCTGCGCTATCTCCAAAGCTGCAATGCCATCAAAGCCTGATAAGGAGTAATCAGAAAGAATCAGGTCAAAACCACCTTGCTCTACCGCCGTCTGAAACTCAATGCGTGTTTTCACATGCTCTATTTCACAACCAATATCGCTCTGGGTCAATAGGGCGTGGAGTAATTCTGCATCCAGCAAACTATCTTCTAGCAAGAGAAACCTTAGACCTGACATAACTATATTCCTGCTACTCCTTGACTACTGCTGTGTATGGGCGGTATAGAACCGGGAGGCGGTTCATTAATTATTGCCCAAAATAACCCTAATCCCCTAATCACATCGACAAATTCATGAAAATCGATCGGCTTGACAACATAGCCATTTGCGCCAAGTTCATAACAGTGAGTCAGGTCTTGCTCCTCACGGGAACTCGTTAGCACCACCACCGGCACCACTCGTAAAATTTGGTCAGCCTTGAGTTGTGTCAAGACTTCTATACCATCAACTTTTGGTAGCTTTAGATCCAATAGCACCACAACAGGATTACCCTCTCGGCGCAGTCGATAAACGCCACGGCGGTAGAGGTAATCTAATGCTTCTTCGCCATCACGGACGACAACGACTTCATTGCCTAAATGGTTTTCTGCCAGGGAAGTCAGGATTAACTCAACGTCGTTAATGCTGTCTTCAACCAGGAGAATTCGCTTAAGTTCCATTGCTTGCTCTCTACTCACCACGCCCCGATCCTTTTGGTAGCGCAAAATAAAATGTTGCCCCCGAATCTATCTCACTCTCTGCCCAGACGCGTCCGCCGTGACGGTGAATGATGCGTTGGACGTTCGCCAGTCCAACGCCTGTGCCTTCAAACTGAGGATCGCTATATAGACGTTGAAAGACACCAAATAGTTTATGAATGTATCGCATATCAAAGCCAATGCCATTATCTCGCACCAAGAATATCACTTCAAGCTCACTGCTATGACTACCTACCGTAATTTCTGCTATGGGACGGGTTTTGGTGTATTTGAGCGCGTTTTCCAGCAGGTTACGAACAGCCAGCCGCAACATTGAGGGGTCACCCTGTACCTGCGGTAACTGGGTAATTTGCCAGGAAACCCGACTGTTTCTGGTTTCAGGCTCTAGTTCGCGTTGCACCTCCCGCACCAGTTGACTCATGTCAATCATGGTGTAGCGCATCTCAGTGCGTCCCATGCGGGAGAAAGCAAGCAGGTCATCAATCAGTTTACCCGCTTGTTTGGTACTTTCGCTGATAATATTGATGTAACGCTGACTAGTTTCATCTAGTGTTGTTGTCCCAAGGCGTTTTTGCAGCAAATCAACGAATCCAGTAATGTGCCGTAACGGTGCGCGCAAATCATGAGAAACTGAGTATGAAAAGGATTCCAGTTCTTTGTTTGCGGCTTCTAGTTGGGCGGTGCGCTGCTTTACCCGCTCTTCCAGAGTTTCGTTAAGTTGCTGAATTTGGGCTTCGGCAAGTTTGCGATCGTTAATATCTATACAAGATCCAATATAACCGAGAAAGTCACCTGCAGGCGTGAACCTAGGCACACCAATAGCTAAAATCCAACGATATTCTCCATCAAACCGTCGGAGGCGGTACTCCATTTGAAAATCTTGGCGGGTATCAAACGCATTCACATAAGTCTCCAGACAACGCTGTTCGTCATCAACATACACCCCTTCCGCCCAACCATTGCCAAGTTCCTGCAGGATCGTTCGTCCAGTAAAATTTAGCCATGACTGATTGAAGTAGGTACAAAGTTTATCCGTACCCGACATCCAAACCATCATCGGCGCTGTATCTGTTACGTGGCGAAAGCGCTTCTCACTTTCAGTTAAGGCTGCTTGGGCATTTCTTAGATCGGTCATATCCAGAATAAAGGCGATCGCCTCTTCCTTTTGCTCCCCAACCAAGGCATAGCCAATCAATATCGGAACATGAGTTCCATCTTTACGGATGTACTCTTTTTCGTAGGGAGTGCAAACTCCCCTCTGTTTTGCTTCAGCGATCGCGGCATAATCTAACGGTAGATACTGAGGTGGCGTCATCTCAGTCCAGCGTAATCGACCAGCCAAGAAATCTTTGCGGGTATAGCCAACAATGTGGAGAAACGCATCGTTTACCTCATGAAATCCCCCATACACATCGGAAATAATAATGCCAATGATGTCTGATTCTACAAATAGCCGCAACCGAGATTCGCTCTCGCGCAATGCTTCTTCTGCGAGTTTGCGGTCATCAATATCAGTGCAAGTGCCGTACCATTTGAGAATGGTGTCGTTGGCATCACGTAGTGGTAAAGCCTGTGCAATATGCCAACGGTAAACACCATCAAACCGTTTCAGGCGATACTGCACCTCAATTTGATTTCCTGTCCTGAGTCCAGTCGCCCAGTGTTCGTTGCAAAGTGCTAGGTCGTCGGGATGAACCACCTGTTGCCAATCCCAACCTAAGGTTTCGTAGAGTTTGAGTCCAGTGTAGTCCAGCCAGCGCTGGTTGAAATATTCCACAAAGCCATCGGGGCGGGTAATCCTGAACAGTTGGGGAACGTTTTCCACAAGTAACCGATAGCGTTGTTCACTCTCGCGTAGTGCTTCTTTAGTGCGCTTCTGGTCATCGATGTCCATGCAGACACCATACCACTTGATGATGTTGCCAAGAGCATCACGCATGGGGATACTGCGAGATCTAAACCAGCAGTACACACCATCGACACGCCGCAAGCGGAACTCTATTTCAAAGGGCTGTCCCGTTTTAACCGATTCCATCCATTGTGCTGTGCAGCGTTCTCTATCATCAGGATGCAGCGCCGTTGTCCACCCAAAACCTTCAGCTGCTCCTGGCGGCATTCCAGTATACTCGTAAAAACGTTGACTTGTGTAATCAGTTCTGCCGTCAGGCAGACTAGTAAAGAAAATCTCTGGTACAGCGAGAGTCATCATACTGTAGCGGGCTTCACTTTCACGCAATGCTTCTTGAACACGCTGGCGATTCTCGTCAACGTGCTGAAGAAACCTGGCACTCCGCCAAATCAGTGTTCCGTAAATGACACTCAGCAACACCGCCATGAGCGACATACCAAAGATGGGATCGTAGAAATTAGCCTGTTGTCCCTCAACGATTAACCAGCCGAGAATGAGGGGCAGGGCGATCGCACTCAGCATCAGCCTACGGGCAATTACGTCGCCATTGAGATCGCTGGTAATAGTTTGCATAAACCCACGACCGACACGTTAAAATAACACTCCCAAACAAAGCACCTCAAACGCTAGTGCCGTATCTAATGCCATAGAGGTAGTATAAACGCTCTTAAGGTAAAAACTTCTCACTCCATAGGCATAGCCAATCAAGATAATTACTAATTCGTAATTCGTAATTCGTAATTCGTAATTAATACAAAGAACAATAAATAATTTATTTGGATGTAAATAGGACTTACGCATTGACAGAAATAGTCTTATATGCAGTAGTTTCGGTAGGGCGGCGAAGCACAATATTCATTTGGGTAGACCACCTTACCGTAGGGGCGCGGTTTCCGCGCCCTTACCACGTGGTCAATTCTCCGAGATGAAACGACCGAATTTCCTTATACACATGATGCTCAACTTGTATAGTGCGTAAGTCATGACAAAGTATTAATTTGCACTTATGCTACTGAATCAATGGTTGATTGAATCGAATGCAAGTCAGTGTCAAACTTGGCAGCGATCGCTTCTATCACCTTTTGTTCATCTGGTGTAATTTCACCATCAAAGTGGGCAATTCTGTAACACTGAGCTAACAAAGGTACGGCAAAATCACGGTTGAGTTGATTGAGAAGTGTTTCCATTGGCTGGGGTGATTTAATATTTTGAGCGATCGCTGCTAACGAGTTAGAACTAAAATTTAAAGCTTGCAATTGGGGCAAAATTTCTGCCCAAGTCAAGTCTTGCTTACTAGCTAGAATCATGTGAACTAAGATTTGATCCATGACCGCTGATTGAGCAAGCGCTTTTTCCAGATAATTTTCGCTCTCTTGCTTTAACTGTGCGAGTGTTTCAAAGCTAGTTAGCGACTTTGATGCATCCAGCTTCGCTTCATAAAATCGACAAGCAGCATACCCTAATGAATAAATCATCGTCGCATTTGAGCTAGCACCAATCACCGCACCAGCAAAAGGGATATTTCGCAGCAAAGTTAAACCCGTGGCTTTCAGCAGACGACCGCCACCTAACGCTAGACCAAAAATCCCTAAAACTTCACCTTTACGGGCAGGGTCATTTAAATCTAGCCCATAGGCAGATGCAATTTGATAAACCATTTCTGACTGCAATTCTGTCGTTGCTGCCAAATCAATTGCCAACAGCGCTATTGCTGCTCCTGGCAAAAAACTAGTTACTAGCCCAATTTGCCCAGCTTTAGTTGCTTTCTCCACCATGATCCGGTGAGCAAGCTGGTTGGGTGATTCATTGGGATGCTGTTGCTGTAGCTTTTTTACTGCCTTTTCTGCCTTTTCCAAATTAACGCTGTCAACAGCACCAACGAGCCAATTAAGATTTAACACGCCCGCTAGCTTTCGGATCAGCCAGATGTTACCTAAGCGATTGGCGAAGATGCCAGCGCCTTGAGTTGCTTGCTCAATCAGCGTTTGTGTTTGTTTTGCCGTTGCTTCTCCCACTCCAACTGCTGTTTTGACTGCGTCTTGTCCAGCTTGCAAAAAGGATGTCAAAAAAAATGGTTTATCTTTTTGCGGAGTCTTTGCCAATGGATTACTGGTTGTTGGCGACGCTGAGGCGGGTAAGTCAGCTGGCTGTTGGTGGGGTTTGTCTTTCATTTTTCAGCACTGTTCTGAAGGTCTTTCTATTTGGGTTGTAGCGCTGGTGCGATCGCTTTTTCCTCTCTCTGCAAGTACAATTTATTCTGGGAACAGGTAACAAGTTGGGCATTGTGACCATGACAGCAGATGCTAAAGCTGTCAGAGCGGCGATCGCTCAAGGTATAAATTTCATGCATGGTGTATATTCATAATCCTTGTCCTTTAACAGGAAACAAATGGATGCAACTTACTATTGCTCCTTATTTATTAAGTACCTATAAGCTGATCGAGTGTGCTTTCCCCAATGGAATAGAAACGCAAGATTATCTACCACTTTTGGCATTGCTTTATGATGAGATATCAGATCGAAACTTAGCAGAAGTTGTAGCTCACTACACAGGAAAGCATTATGGCGTTGTTCTAAATGATGTATATCGTGTTCAGTCAACTGATGTGCCGACGCCTGAAGCAATTGACAAAGTGAAGCAGTGTTTGCTCGCTTGTAGTTATGAAGAGTGGTTAAAAGAATGCTAGTATTGGCTTTTGCTCCGTTCATATTAATACACAGTTTTCAAAAGTTTCTCTCACTAATTTTTAATTTTTAATTTTTAATTTTTTAAAGCTTTGCTCTCAAAACTTGTTCAGCAGTTAGGTTCAACTCTGGGAAAGTTGCAGAAATAATTCGTTGACTCCTCCTAAATTCTTGTTTCTGGTAAACTTTGTTTTGCAACTGGTGGACTGTCACGCGCTGATCTTTCTTGGATTCAGCGTTGACAATCCAGTATTCAGGAATACCTAATGCTTGATATTCTGCTAATTTTTCTTTGTAGTCGTCTGTTTTTGAACTAGGACTAACTATTTCCACGACTAATAAGCTAGGAAATTGCAAAACTGCTGACTGATTCATCAAAGTTTCTGCCAATTCTAGTGGCACAACCAACACATCCGGCAGTCGTGAACTATCATCCTCAGTTTGTTGTCCAACTTCCCTAAATGCTTCCCAAAAATAGCCTAACCGTTCAATTTCCCTATCAAACTGGCGTTCTAGGAACTTGGCAATCTTAATATGTAGCAATGTCGGCGGATTCATTAGCTGAAGTTGCCCGCGTACCAATTCATAACGGTTATCTGTAGCGTCATCATAGTTGAGATACTGTTCAAAGGTCAGTCTGGGTTGAGTAGTAGTGATCATGGTACTGGCTCTCGACGATCGCCTATCATGTTTTTACTTTAGCGAATGAAAATATGATTGCCCCTCACTCTATCCCTTCACCTCTATTTCCTTAGCTGTTTCAAAGCTACTGTCTAAAAAATTGTGATCTTTCATAACTTCGTAGAGATTAATGTCTGTTTCCAGTAAACAGGCGTGTCCACTATAAGGTAGTACCACCATTTTAGGATTGGGTAAAATATTGACTAAACGTCTAGCTTCAGCTAATGAGGGCAAAAGCCGATCGCACGCACTAGCCATTACCAAAACTGGTTGAGTGAGACGACGTAACTGCTGTTCATTAACATTAAACTCCTTCACTAAAGACAACCGCCAGAGAACGGTTGCTGGTGGTACCGAACGCATAGTTTTTAAAAGTTCTTGGCGATCGCTTCTGGAAATGCGTTGTAAAGCTGCTAAAAATGGCAACAAAGCGAGTGCGCTAATGTCATAAAGGGATGATGGTGCTAGGTAAGTTAATTGTGATGCCCAATTCAACCAAGGGCGAAGATGAAAGCTAGAGGCTGGATTAATCAGAATGATGCGTTTAAATAGAGTAGGTGCAGCAACAGCTATTTTCTGAGCCAGACAGCCCCCAAACGACTCTCCGCACAGGTAAACTGACCGATGTTCGCGTTTTTCCAATTCCGCATGGATCAAGTTCAAGACATTATTGGTTAGCACATCCCAACTGTTAAAGTCTTCGCGTGGGATCGCCAAACACCGGACATCAAAGCCAGCTTCTAATCCAGCAGTTTGCGATCGCAATAGTTGACCAGTTCCATCCATTCCTGGCAAATATACAAACAGGGGATATTGTGGCTGTAGGCGTTTAGGAGTGAGAAAACACGGATTTAGCTCAACTTTTGGGATAGTCATTGGGTATGGGGCATGGGGCATTGGTTATTAGACTTTTGACTAATAAACTAGCCAGTCATAATAACACCTGCGGAAAGCGACTCACAACATGAGTCAAAAGTCAAAGGACAAATGACTATAAACCAGGGAAGGATATTGCATTGCCAGTTCCCTGAAACATTAACCAAGAAAGAAAGAAATTGCTCACAAATATAATCAATAAAGCGGTAACAACCGCAGTTGTCGTTGATTGTCCCACTCCTTTTGCGCCTCCGGTTGTCGTCAAGCCCCAATTGCAGCCAATAACGGCGATAAAAACTCCAAAGCAAGATGCTTTAATCATGGCGCTCAGAATATCCCACAAACGGAGAAAATTACGGGCTGAATCTAGAAACGCTGTGTCGGAAAGGTTGTACACCTGAGTTGCAATTATTAATCCCCCGATCATGCCTGTCACTAAAGACAGGAGGGTTAAAATTGGCAGCATCAAGCAGCAAGCAACTACGCGGGGGATAACTAGGTAATCAATTGGATCGGTTTTTAACATCAAAAGGGCGTCTATTTGTTCTGTTACCCGCATTGTGCCAATTTCCGCTGCAAATGCCGAACCGACTCGCCCCGCCAAAACTACTGCGGTGAGAACGGGCGCGAGTTCCCGTGTGAGTGCGATCGCTAGCACTCCGCCGACAACATTTCCCGCCCCAAAGTTAATAAACTCCCGCGCTACCTGAATGGTAAATACCGCACCGACAAAAATAGCCGTTACCAGGGCAATAAACAGAGAGTCTGGTCCAACTGCTGCCATTTGCTCTAAAATGTTACGCCGATGGATTTTGCCCTTAAGTAGATGAACTAGTACTTGTCCACCTAAGAAAATTGCAGCCAGCAATCGCTGACTCCATGCTCCCAAACTGGATTTGTTTATAATCTCACTCAACGTTCACACAGTAACTAGGTAACTGCCTTAAGAATAGCGAATTACGGGCATGGGGCATAGGGCATAGGGAATGGGGAATAAGTAGTAAAAGGTGACACGATGACAACCGATTAAATACTTGGAGATAGTATGTAGGAATTTGTCTTAGATCATGTTTCCCCCCACTCCCCATTCCCCACTCCCC
>CAXTSI010000368.1:0-9524 GCA_964246695.1 uncultured bacterium | reverse complement strand
TCTTAATTTTTAATTTTTAATTTTTAATTTTTAATTTGAGCGAAGCGATTGACATCGCCTGAACTTCAGCCCAATGACTCGATTTCCAGCCTCACCGTGGCTGCTAAGCGAATCTCTCGTGGCTCAAATTGTGCAAAAAACACTTCAACAAAAGCAGAGCAGTTGGGATGCCCAAATTCAGCAAGTCAAGCAGAAACTGGCAGAACCCTATGACACAACCGCTCGCTCGCTAGCGGACGTTGCTATGGATCTGGCTGCACAAGTTCCCGAAGAAGATTGTGCAAAAGTGCCAACCGATGCCTCAATAAGATACAAACAATATCTTTATGGTATGCCGTCGGAGCATGAATGAGAATTGTTTTTGCGGACACTGGCTACTGGATTGCTCTGCTCTATCCAAGCGATCAATTACATCAAACAGCTCAAACCATTCATCGCTCGATGGATAGCCAGTCTTTGCGAATTATAACCCAATACGGTTCAGTTAGAAGCGTCACTCCCTGAAGATCTGAACATCCCACGCCAGTCGTCTCTGTCGGGAAACACTCATAATGCGCGCTGGCTCCCCTTAAAAAGTTCTGCTATTTCCCCCCTTTTTAAGGGGGGTTAGGGGGGATCAAAGCTTTAACACCAAGCGTATTGAATTATAACCAGCGAGCTAGTACTGACAGAATTCATCAACTTCTTTTCCAAGCTAGGAAGCAGGCTGTATCAAGATTCTGAGCTAGAGAACCGTGGTAAACCGCACCAATAAATTCCGACAGGGGATCGGCATTACTAACGGATGTATCTTTTTTTTCTGGCTCCTCTGAATCACGGTAAGAATGCTGATTTTCGGAGTCACGCAAAAAACCGACGAATTGTAAGACTTCCTTCAGTTTATCAGTGGGCAATTTTTCAATCTCCCTCAGCAACTCTTGCTTGACGCTCTCAGTAGGGGTCATAATTTTCCCTGTTCAATAGGCTCAAACCTTCGTTCTCATTTTAACGGCTTATAGGAGTTTTCAATTGAATCGACCACATTGACCAGAAGCGGTTTCCGCGCCCCTACGGTTCTATTGTGGTCTACCCGACTGAGGTGCTGTCAAGTCGCTATCTCCCTACTCGTAATTCTTAGTGACGCTCGTACCTCGTTCATTAATGGGGAGCATTTTGAAGTGCGGAATGTGGGTTCAATCTACAACATCAACTCGTTTTAAAGCAGCCGTCAACTCTGTCATAAACTTAACAAAAACACGAACTTTAGCCGAGAGATAGCGTTTTTGCGGATACAACACTGCGATCTGCAGTGCAACTTGGGGCGCGTAGAACTGGAGAATCGGTTGGAGGTCTCCACGCGCGATCGCTTTAGCTGCAATAAATTTGGGAAATTGAACCACACCGGCGCCTTGAATGACCGCCTCTAAAATGACTTCTGAATTATCGAATCGCAGATAACTGTCAACGGAAAGGTCAATCGATTTTCCGTCTTGTTCAAACTTCCAGTTAGGTTCTCGTCGGGTCTGTGGAAAGATAAAGTTGACACAGCGATGCTGCAATAGTTCTGTGGGCGTTGTGGGCGTACCATACTGGGCGAGATACTGCGGCGAGGCACAAGTGATGTAGTGTGCAGTTGCCAGGTGGTGCATGATTAAACCGCTATCGCTGTTCATTCCAATTCGCACAGTCGCATCAATGCCTTCCTCAATCAGATCGATCAAGCGATCGTTAAAAGAAACATTCAGATTTAGCTCAGGATATTGTGCGGCAAATCGTAGCAGAGCTGGAGCGATATGCATTTTGCCAAACGTAAAGCTGAGATCAAGCCGCAATGTTCCAATTGGCATTGATTGCGATTGTTTGACTTCGAGTTCGGCTTCTTCTAAATCGTTGAGGATTTGAGAAGAGCGTTGATAAAATCGGTTGCCGGCTTCGGTCAGCGTCAAACTGCGAGTCGTCCGCTGGAGCAAGCGCACCCCCAGTTCATCTTCTAAGCGCAATACGGCTCGACTCACGGCTGAAGGAGCCATTCCTAACTGTCGTGCTGCCTCCGAAAAGCTGCAACATTGAGCGGAGCGCATAAAAATCATCAGGCTTTTCAGCTTGTCCATTCACGCAAACGCACTTTTGAATTTTTTGCATAACTGTTTTGAATTTTAACTACTTTTTCTCTTTTTCTGTACAAGCTATCGTTTAGACAATATGAAATTTCAAATACACAAACAGGATTGAGAAAACAGGCATGACACAGCAAATAAACACAGAACGGCTTATCTTAGTCACCGGAGCCACGGGCAATCAGGGCGGCGCAGTGGCGCATCATCTTTTGCTGCGCGGAAATTTTAGGGTTCGCGCCTTCGTGCGTGACCCAAACAAGCCCGCCGCCCAAGCACTCCAACAAGCAGGCGCAGAACTCGTAGAAGGAGATCTCAACGATCGCGCTTCCCTTGATCGCGCTCTGCAAGGTGTCGCTGGCGTTTTTTCAGTGCAGAGCTTCAACGACGGATTGTCAGCCGAAGTCCGTCAGGGTAAGACTGTCGCAGACGCGGCGAAAGCGGCAGGAGTTCAGCATTTCGTCTACAGTTCGGTGGGTAGCGCCGAACGCAGCACTGGCATTCCGCATTTCGACAGCAAGTTTCAAGTCGAAGAATACATCCGAGCAATCGGTTTGCCATACACAATCATGCGTCCGGTTTTCTTCTTTTACAATTACAACATGATGCGCCCAATGGTTGAAAACGGAACGCTTCCACAGCCACTCAGTCCCGATACGAAGTTGCAGCAGCTTTCCGAAGAAGATTACGGGAAAATGGTCGCCGAAGTGTTCGAGCGTCCCGAAGATTTCTTGAGCCGCGAAGAGGAAGTCGCCAGTGTGGACATGACAATGACGGAAATCGCTGCCGCGTTTAGCCGCGTTTTGGGAAAAACCGTCAACTACCAACAAATTTCGTTTGAAGCGTTTGAGCAGCAAGCCGGAGCGGAAGTGACCATCATGTATCGCTGGTTTGAGAACGTCGGCTATGCAGCAGATTTAGCGGCGTTAAAACGCGATTTTCCTGCACCAAGCGACTTTGAATCCTATTTGCACAACCACGACTGGGCAAAACCATCTGAAAGCGCGTCCGTCGTTTGATACTGTGCCTGAGCAGTAATGTCTGTACTCATACTTACAGAGTTGTTGGGATAATAATGCGGTTGTGTCGAAAGTCCGTTTGAATTCTCCCGCTGACTATTACCGATATATCGCCAAACAAAGGAGTTATCCATGAAAAAGCTAGAAGGAAAAGTCGCCATAGCGACGAACATGGCGCAAGAGAATGGGAAGCTTTACACACACCCAGCTCTACAGAACGTATCGCCCGAGGCTTTGCTCAAGAGCAAGACATCACTGCAGCGCATGGCTCAGCCGGAAGAAATCGCCGCAGCTGTAACATTTCTAGTCTCTGATGACGCTTCCTATATCACCGGCAGCACACTCGCTGTTGACGGCGGAAGGCTCTAAAGCTGGTTAATCCGGGCGCGATCGCTGTCACTGTGACAAAGTTTGCAGGCAAGGATTTAGGATTAAACAAGTACTTTAGTAATTGGGACGGAGGGTGTCACTGTGACAAAGTTTACAGGCAAGGTGGTGATCGTAACAGGTGCCGGATCAGGCATTGGCGAAGCGACAGCGGGTCGCTTCTCGCGCGACGGTGCTGCAGTGGTGTTGGTGGGGCGCACGGCAGCGAAACTGGAGGACGTGGCGCGGGAGCTAGACCAGGCTCGCACCCTGATCCATACCGCCGATGTTTCCGATCAGTTCGCAGCAGAAGCGATGGTAACTGCTACCCTGGAGCGCTTCGGCAGGCTGGACGTGCTGGTTAATAATGCCGGTGTGGGACATATGGGTCCGTTCCTCGAAATCTCGGTTGAAGACTGGCGAAAAGTCATGGCGATCGACTTGGACGGGGTGTTCTTCTGCACCCGCGCAGCGCTGCCCGGTCTGCTCGAAACCAAGGGCAACATCGTCAACGTATCGTCGGTGTCTGGCCTCGGCGGGGACTGGAACATGAGTGTCTACAATGCGGCCAAGGGCGCGGTCAGCCCAAGCTAGCGTAAGGGTATCCCGGATTTCTCACCACGCTTTTCTAAAATGGCCCGTAGAGTTTGTGCAGCAAGGCTTCTAGAGAAATATTCAAAAAAACAGTCTGTCATTTTGCCGCTTCGTCAGAACGCTCTTCTGTTCAATGCCTCTGGCTCATTTTGGCTCGGGCTTGTGAGAAACCTGGGTGCTGTGTGCCCGTAAAAATACGTCTACTGCGCTCCGGACCCACCCTGCTAGTGCTTCGTCAGTCTGAAATAACGACGGAAGCTGAAAACTGGAGCGGTGTCGAGCACTATCAGAAGGACAGCACCTAATTTACAAATAAGGTGCGTTACAGGGAAGCCGTAACACACCCGACAAAATTATTTGATATGAGTGAGTAATATACAATCTTTAACCAAACTTACCGCTGACGTATTCCTTGGTGGCTTGTTGCTGGGGATTTTGGAAAATATTTTCTGTGTGATCGTACTCAACCAAGTAGCCGGTGCGACCTCCTTTGTCTGAGGTCTGGACGTTAAAAAAGGCAGTCATATCCGACACCCGCGATGCTTGTTGCATATTGTGAGTGACGATTACTATTGTGTACTGCTCTTTAAGTTCGTGCAGCAAGTCTTCAACCCTGAGGCTGGAAATTGGGTCTAGGGCGGAGGCTGGTTCGTCCATTAAAATCACGTCAGGCTGAGTGGCGATCGCACGGGCAATACACAGACGCTGCTGTTGTCCACCAGACAGAGATAAGCCACTCTGCCGCAGTTTGTCTTTCACTTCATCCCAGATAGCAGCTTGCTTAAGCGATCGCTCTACCAATTCATCCATGTTACCTTTGTAGCCGTTGATTCTCGGTCCAAAAGCCACATTTTCATAAATTGACTTGGGAAAAGGGTTCGGTCTTTGAAACACCATCCCAATCCTACGACGCACTTCTACCGGGTCAATTTCGGGTGCATACAGGTTTTCCCCATTGTAATAAACTTTACCTTCAGCCCGGAACGATTCAATCAGGTCGTTGAGGCGGTTGTAACACCGTAGTAGCGTACTTTTACCGCAGCCAGACGGACCAATAAAGGCTGTTACCCGATTTTTGGGGATATCCAGCCAAATATCGCGTACTGCCAAAAAATCGCCGTAGTAAACGTTTAGACCCTCTGTACGTAACGCAGCTTCGGTTTGATTAGCATCCCTAATGTTAGTAGCCATACATTGTAAAGGTTTTAATCTAAGTGAGGTTAAACTCTTTCACTGCTTGCTTATTTAAGTTTGCGACTAGTTGCCCAACGAGCAATGATACTGGTTAGCAGAACGAGCAACACCAAAATCAAAGACGCCGCCCAAGCTAGCGACTGTTGATTTTTAAAAGGAGAAGTTGCGAAGTTGTAAACTAAAACAGCAAGAGAAGCGGTGGGTGCGAATAAGGTATTAGTCCAGTTCTGGGAGAATAAAGCAGTAAACAGTAGAGGTGCAGTTTCTCCAGCCGCACGGGCGATCGCTAAAGTTGCCCCAGTGACAATTGCTGGTAGAGCTGCTGGCAAAACTACCTGTGAGACTGTTTGAAAGTTAGTCGCGCCTAACCCCACAGCGGCTTGTCGCAAATCTTGTGAGACTAACTGCAAAGATTCGTCAGTTGTGCGCACAATAATTGGTAACATCAAAATTGACAGAGCCGCTCCTCCAGCTACAGCTGAGTAATTATGTGTTGTCGCGACTATAATGCCGTAAGCAAAAACTCCAGCAATGATTGAGGGAACTCCGCTGAGAACATTAGTCGCAAAGCGAATCACACGCCTGATTTTACCAGAGCTATATTCTGTCAAATAAATTGCTGCCAACACTCCTATGGGAACGCTAATGAGCGCACCCAGTCCTACCATAATCAGTGTGCCGACAATGGCATTGGCAAAGCCTCCTCCTGGAACCAACGGCGGCGGTGGCAATTCGGTAAACAGGTTCGGTCTAAGACTGCTGAAGCCTTGAATGAGGACGTAAGAAAGCACTCCCAATAAAGGCAAAAGAGCGCAGCAACCGCAGACAAATGCCAAAACTGTCATCGCCGTACTAAACAGTGTCCGAGATGACGTAGAGGAGCGATTCAGACTGCCTGGAGCAAATCCATGAGCGTGTTGGTCTGGAAAAGCATTCGTCATAATTGAAACACCAAAATTTTACAGTCGCTTCATTCGCAGAACGATTAGCTCTGCCAAAATATTAACTATCAGAGTTAGAATGAATAGAACTAAAGCGGCGAACATCAAAGAACTGACTTGCAGACCGCTTGCTTCCGAGAATTGACTTGCCAATAGAGAAGCAATAGTATTTGATGGTGCAAATATCGAGGCGCTGATGTTGTTGGAGTTACCAATGATCATCGTGACAGCCATTGTTTCTCCCATCGCCCGACCAAGACCAAGCATTATAGCACTCACGATGCCAGAAAAGGCAGCTGGGATGAGAACTTTAAAAATCGTTTCCCACCGAGTTGCTCCCAATCCGAAAGCTGCTTCGCGTAAACTGCGTGGTACAGAAATCAAAGCATCGCGGGAGATGGCTGTGATGATTGGCAAAGTCATAATTGCTAAGATGACTCCTGCTGGAAACAACCCTGGTCCTGCTGGAGGGGTGCTAAAAAATGGCAAAAAGCCCAAGTAAGTATTGAGCAATTTTCCCACAGGTGCGATCAGGGGAATCAAAACAAAAATCCCCCATACTCCATACACAACGCTAGGAATGGCTGCTAGCAGTTCTACTAAGAAAACCACTACCACTTCAATAGGTGATGGTAGCAACTTTTCGCTGAGTAACAAAGCGGTGCCGACACCAATCGGTACAGCTATCACCAGACCAATCAAAGCACTCACTAAAGTTCCGTAAATTTGTGGTAGTACTCCGTAGGAGTTATTTACCGGATCCCAAGTGCTATGAGCTAAAAAGCTAGGACCAAACTTGAGGATGGCTGGCGTTGCCTGAATAGCAACCTGAATCGCTATCCATAATAAAATGCCAGCGACGGAGAGCGCCAAAATTTTAGTCAGCAAAATAAAGCCACGATCCACTGACTTTTCTGTTTGAGTGAGAGGTCTAACAATTGGTTGACGATCCTGGGCTTGTGTACGCATAAATCCATTTACCCATCAACGGTCGAAAAAGTGGGAGCGAACAAAATTTGTCATTTGCCATTTGCCATTTGCCATTTGCCATTTGTCATTTGCCATTTGTCACTGTAAGAACAACTAACAACCAACAACTAACAACCAACAACTAACAACTAACAACTAACAACTAACAACTAACAACTAACAACTAACAACTAACAATTACTTAGTAGCTACGTTAATTTTATAATCTGGGCTGATGTGCTGAGCTGCCGCAGCGACTTTCTGAACCACGTTTTGGGGTAGAGGAACATACCCTAGTTGTGTACTTGCTTTCTGACCGTCAGTTAAGCCGTACTCAATCATGGCTTCGACTGCTTTGGCTTTTGCCTTATCAGGATATTGCTTGTAAACCAAAAGCCAAGTGTAGGTGACGATTGGATAAGAATCTTTGCCTTCTGGATCTGTAATGAAGGCGCGGAGATTATCTGGCAAAGTAACTGATTCGAGGGTTTTTGCTGCCGACCCGTCGTTAGCTTCTACAAAGCTACCTGCTTTATTTTGCAAAGCAGCAAACTTGAGATTGTTTTGTTTGGCGTAGCCGTACTCTACATAACCAATGGCACCTTGAGTTTGAGTAATTTGAGCGGTAACACCTTCATTACCTTTAGCACCAACTCCCACGGGCCAGTTTATAGTTTTGCCACTCTTGGGACCGCTATTCCATTCTGGACTAATAGCACTGAGGTGTTGCGTAAACACAGCCGTGGTGCCACTACCGTCAGAACGATGCACAACTGTAATTGGCTGGTTAGGAAGGTTAACGCCAGGGTTAGCGGCAGTAATTTTGGGGTCGTTCCAAGACTTAATCTTGCCAAGGAAGATGTTTGTATACACGTCCCGTGGTAACTTGATCGGCTGTTGAACACTGGGGAGATTGTAAGACAGCACAATGCTACCAGCGGTCATGGGCAGCAAAATGACTCCCCGTTGCACCTTCTGGATTTCAATATCGGTCATGGCAACATCGCTGGCACCAAAGTCTACAGTGCCTGCGGTGAATTGCTGAACTCCAGCACCGCTGCCAACTGACTGGTAGTTAACTTGGAGATTGGGATATTTCTGCTTCAGAGCCTGAAACCAAGTCTGGTAAAGTGGTGCGGGGAAAGAGGCACCAGCACCAGTTAACGATACGTTGCCACCTAGGTCCAATTTTCCTTGACCAGAAGTAGTAGTAGTCGTATTGGTAGCAGCACCAGGAGATGCCTCGGTAGTGCTTGTGGCATTATTTTGACCTTCTTGTCCACCACCACAAGCAGCTAAGCTGAGTGATAGTGCTAGTACTGAAATTGCTCTTGTTATGTGAGCAGGATTAGTTACACGGGAACGCAGAAGCATAGATGTGAAGTTTTAGTAAATTTTCAGATTCGCGTCTATACTATACACCTTGATAGTAAAGAGAAGGTTAACATTGTTGGACAAGAATCTTTTTTTCCCTTAAAATATCCTTAAAATATTTTATCTGTTCGCAAAAAAATCTTGCTAATCAGTTGGATTTGGCTCATAAATTATACATTCAGTACATATGTATTATATGAATCGGCAAAAACTGATGATAAAACAATCGCAGTTTAGTAGCGTTATTGGTTAAAAATAAAAAAATAGAATTAGATAGTTCAGAATCTTTTCCGGGAGCGTCTTGTAAATGTTAGCAGCATCCAATCAATTACTATGGTCTATGATTGGCTTATTGCTAACGATGGGTGGTACTTTCCTAGAAGCCTATGTCACCACCATACCTTGGAGTTGGAGTCATCTGGGAATTCATACTTTTTCTCTAGGTGTCACCTATCAAATTGGCGGGGTGCTGCTTGTTGGTTGTTTAGGCGGCAAAAATGCTGGTGCGCTCTCGCAAATTGCCTACTTAGTTATGGGTTTAACCTTGTTACCCGTGTTTGCTGATGGTGGCGGTATCGGTTATGTCAAGCTGTCCCAATTTGGCTACTTACTAGGCTTCATTCCTGGTGCATGGATTTGTGGCTTTTTTGCCTTTAAAGCTAGACCTAGACTGGAAAGTTTAGCGTTTAGTAGTTTTTGTGGATTGTTAACTGTTCACATTTGCGGTATTACTTATTTGATTATTAGCTATATTTTTCAGTGGAAAGGCACAGAAAATCTGCCCTTTATGGAAGCAATTATCAGATACTCTTGGTTTGCACTACCAGGTCAACTAGCTGTAGTATGCGCTGTGACTGTAATAGCATATGTGCTACGACAGTTCATGTTTTATTAGTTAGTTGTTGGTTGTTAGTTGTTGGTTGTTAGTTGTTAGTTGTTAGTTGTTTGTTGTTAGTTGTTAGTTGTTAGTTGTT
>CAXTSI010000367.1:0-9529 GCA_964246695.1 uncultured bacterium | reverse complement strand
CCCCTACTCCCCCTACTCCCCCTACTCCCGATGAGGGGCTTGCTACAATCACTTGTGCTTCTCTAAGTACGCGATCGCCCCATAAATAACCCCGTACTACTTCCTGGATTACAGTATTATCCGTTACATTTGCGTTTTTTTGGCGTCCTACAGCATACATTGTCTGAGGGTTAAAGGGTTGTAAGAGAGCCTCAATGGGGACAACACGCCGATGTCGCAGTAAATCTTTGAGCGATCGCCTGATTAACTCGACTCCCTGTTGATTGCTGGTTAAAATTTCACTTAAAGATGAAGATGTTTCAGGTGCTGGTTGAGCATTCTTGGTAGCAAACCACTGTCGTAGCTTTCCCCAAAAGCTTTTTTGCTCTTGTGATTTTAAGGTGGAGGTGGCAGATAATGCTTCTAGCTCCTCAAGCCAGTAAGCACAAGCGCGATCTAAAGCATCTTGGATTAAGAGCAAATCTCGTAGCAGTTTCTCCTGCTGTGACTCCTCCCGATCCAATGCCTGTTTTTGGCTCTCCTCTAGACGTGTTTGCAGTTGTTCTTCCTGTTTGCGAGTTACTTCCAATGCTTGCTGGAGAGCATCTTGGGCAGAACGCAATAATTTGCCCTGTTGCTTAATTTCATGGCGCAAGGCAATCCATTCTGCCACCATTTGATAGGGGTCAAAGGAATTAGCAATTTCAGGTGGTTCACCCAAATACTCAGGTGGTGTTTGTTCTGACTGCAAATAATCTAGAAATTTGGCAAATAAAGCTTCTTTGTCAATAGTCATTTTTTAAGAGTTAGTTGTTAGTTGTTAGTTGATAGTTGTTAGTTGGTAGTTGGTAGTTGTTAGTTGGTAGTGAGACAGCTCGCTCAGCAGGGAAACCCGAATGCAGGATCTGCGCTACCGTTGGGTTGTTACTTTTTCCTACTAACGACTAACAACTAACGACTAACAACTAACAATTAAAATGTGGCGCGAATTAAATCATCCAGACTAACTTCTAGTTGAGAAATCGCTTTTTCTCGCACCTTTTTCAACACATTTGGGTCAAGTTCTGCTTGCAGGGGACGCATTTTAAAGAAATCCTCATGTTGAGTTGTTTCTCCTTTGCGAAGTGCCTCGTAAGCTGCTCGGATTGCCTTAAACTCCTCTGGATAATTATGGGCGGGAAATTCCCGCAGTTTGGCATGATACGCTGCTTTGATTTCGGCGGAAGTAGCGCTTGGAGAAATTCCCAAGCATTCGTAGTGGTTCGTCATAAATAATTAAAAATTAAAAATTAAAAATTAAAATAATTCCTGAAATCCTCCTCTTGTTCTACCTTTTTGCTTTCTGGAAGGTGGTCGGAAGTTGCCAAAGATAGAGTCTAAGTCTGGCTCATCATCATCATCATCATCATCATCATCTAAGAAGTTGGGCATACTGCTGAGCATCATCTGTTTGATTTCCGGAAGCATTCGCTCCAATTCAGCTTTGGGCATTTTGCTGCCAAAAAATTTCCGGATCATCCCTTCTAGTAAGTCGTCAATATCTGACAAGTTTAGATTATCGAATGTCTCTGGGTCTGGCATTATGCTCTGTTGTTCTTTCTCAGAGAGAAACGCTTGTTCTTCCCGAAAGGCTTGTAATGCTTTGGCATCTTGCAGGCGACGGGCTAATTCAAATCCCTGTTGCTTCAGTTGCTCGTAGTTCGGGTGATTGATAGGATAGGTAGTGGCTCTAGCTAATAGAAGTAGGGGGTTTTGGGGTTCCCGACGCAGTGCTTCATCAAGGGTAGGTATTAGGGTTCTAATCCAGCCAAAGCGGCGCACTTGCAACTGAATGTTTGCCAGAGCATTTCCTGGTTGGGGCATGGTATCGAGGTAGGTACGTAGAGGCACATCCAGTTTTTGGGGATTACTTTCTTTGACGGCTAAAACAACAAGATGAGCGACTCTAGCTTCTGGATGTTCTGCTGATAGCTGGAACAGCTTTTGAATATACTGATTTGTTAAAGCTGCGATGCCTTTTTCGCGTTTGGCAAATAGGTGGATAGAAATAGCGATCGCCTGCAATACAGGAATTTGCTCATTAAGAGATAATTCTTGGAGAAGAGTCTCCCATTCTTGGGCTGCTGCTACCTGATTTAATAACACTCGACCGCCAGAGTTGGGAGCACTCTGTACTGCATTGACAAAAATGCTACATGCACGCACAGCCGGATCTTTTTTATCCCCTGTCTGAACCAAACGGCTAAAGAAAGCATAACTTAGTGTAGAAAGAGCTTCCACCCAAGGTAACACTTTCACTTCAGTATCAACAGTGATATCGTCAAAGTACTTACCAAAACGGCGACGCGCTTCATTGAGTGCTTGCTTGTCTTCTAGTTCGTCCAAACAATTCAGTAAAACACCGTAAACTTCTTCGTACCGACACCCACCTTCTAGTGCCTGAGTGAGCAGTGCTATTGCTTCTTGATAATTTTCCTGTACGGCAGCAATTAGTCCCTTCCGCCCAATGACCTCACAAGATGTGGGACAGATGCGTTCTGCCTGTTGCACAGATCCCAAAGCTGCGCGATCGCGATCCAGTGCCATGTAAGCATCTGCCATCCGGCAGTGCAGATGAGCTAGGGTTAATTTTAATCGATCTGCTGGCCATTCTTGGGAATTTTGTTTGCCTTCAAGTTCTAACCACTTCAACAACCGGGTCAACAGACGTTGGCGTTCTTGTAAAGAATCATTAACTTTCAATACTTCTAACAGGTTGACTGCTAGTTGCGGGTTAAAAGGCTGTTCTGTCAACAACGGTTGCCAAAATAGTTCCACACATTCTATTTCTCCTTGGGTAAGTGCCTGTTGACCTGCGATCTTCAACAGCGGTACACGAAGACTTTCTAATTCTGGAAAGCGAGTGGAACGTCGCTCCATTTGCAGCAGCACATGTGCGGCATCATGGTGATTGTCCTCGTCAATATGAAGCAATACAGCCAGCGCCGTCATTGCCTCTTGGGTAATTTTATCTCTTGGTTGTAGATTTTCTTGTTCCTGGGGTAGAAGTTTTGTCTTTGCCTGCTGGAAAAAAGCTAATCGCTCTAAAATTGGATGTTCCAAGTACTTTGGTCTGCCATAGGTTGCTCTGGATAATTGCAACTCCAAAATACTAGCGGCAGCATCCCAATTGCCCATCGCCTGCTGGGTGTAAACAATCCAGGCGATCGGTACATCTCCTGGCGTCATGGGACGCTTAATTTTCTGAAAAGATGCCAAAGCTGCTGGCGATTCTCCATTCTTCAGGGAAAGAACTCCCTGCACCCAGTGGAGTTGGGCGGCGCTAAACCGTTTGGATTCAAAGTTGATTAACTGCTCAACTGTGGCAGTATCTCCTTTAAGTAACAGGAGTTTAAGATAACAGATGCTGTAGTCTTTGGTCAGGGTATCGGACTCAAAAGCATCACGGAGAACTCTTAAAGCTGCATCCAATTGATTCAATTCTAGCAGACACCTAGCTTGCCAGTAGTGAACTTCTCCAACCAAACCCATTTCCAGAGCGCGTCTGAAAGATTTTTCTGCCTGTTTGAAATCTTGCTTTTGGAATTCCTGCTGACCCCGTAATAACCAAATCTCCGATTCTTTGGGAGTGAATTCGATATCTGGTTGCGATCGCTGAATTTTTTTGATTTCTTCTAATGCCTGACGATATTTTTTCTGCTTCAGCAATTCTTGCAGTTGCATGTCAAAGGAGCGCAAATCTGTTGACTTTGTGCTGGAGACATGCTGTGGCGATCGCTGTTTGGACTGATTTTTAGCCATTGGGCTTTCCTCTTGATTGTTTTCCGGTTTCCCCTCTCATCGGAAAGGATGGCGTTAACAATTGACTTACTCTTAAATTTAATGTAGCAATTACATTAATTTTACAGTTTCAGTAGCAGAAAGCCCAATTCGCGCTTTGCACTTTTTAAAGAAGGGAACTTCAACAAATAAATTATCTAATATTGTGGGTATTGTGGGGTGGAAAAGATTGCCCGCCCAGTTCCTAGGACGCAAGGATGCCCATCCCACAAGAAATAGTTAGATATTTTTTTACTTGGAAATCCCTAAGAGGAATTCAAGAGTTCCCCCTGAGTTGTAGAGACGCGATATATCGCGTCTCTACAAATGCTGACGGATGATCTTCATCTCTGTTTCTGTACATACAGCATGTAACTGTATATCCCACGGTTCAATAGGTAGCGAGAGCACATAGGTAAATTCAAAGACGATGCCGATGGTAGGCTTTTTTGACCATTCAGGGGAACTTAGCAGGCGATCGTAATATCCCCCACCGTAACCCAAGCGATATCCTTGATAGTCGCAAGCAACACTGGGAACGAGAATTAAATCTACTTCTTTTGGAGTTATGATTTGCGCTTCGGGTAATGGTTCTCTAATGCCATAAACCCCGGTTTTTACCGCGTCGTTAGGTGTCCAGATATGCCAATGAAGGGATTTCTCAACGCAGCGAGGAAAACCCCATATTTTTATGGGGTGGGCATCCTCGCCCTGAGTAGGAATATCTGTAAATAAGGGACTGATATCAGGTTCAAGGCGAAAGCTGAAATAAGCGAGTATTGTTTTTGCTTCTTTAAACAGGGGAGAGGTTGAAAGATTTGTGCAGATGCGATCGCTTAAGTGTCTCCACTGTGTTAGTGTCAGTGATTGACGTTTTTTCAGAAAGCTTTGGCGAACGGCTGTTTTTTGCATTTCTCTGTTGAGAAGTAGGGCTTCTGCCCTACCTACAATTATGCGGCGTTTTGACGCCACCACTCAATGGTATTCTTTAGCCCTTGCTTGAAGTCTACTTGAGCGGTGAAACCAAAAGCATGAATAGCCCGTTCCGTATCCAAACAACGACGAGGTTGACCATTGGGCTTGTCAGTTTCCCAAACAATTTCGCCCTTAAACTCCATCAGTTCGCAGATGAGATTAATCAAATCGCGGATGGAAATTTCAGAGCCTGTTCCCAAGTTCACGGGTTCAGGGTCGTTGTAGAATTGAGTAGCCATGACAATGCCCCGCGCTGCGTCAAGGGAATATAGAAACTCACGAGTCGGACTACCATCACCCCAAACTGAGAGTTTCTTTTCTCCTTTGCTTTGCGCTTCTTGAACTTTGCGAATCAAAGCTGGGATCACGTGGGAACTTTTGGTGTCAAAATTATCTTCAGGACCGTATAAATTTACTGGTAGCAGGTAAATGCCATTGAAGCCGTACTGTTGGCGATAAGCTTGCAATTGTACGAGAAGGGCTTTTTTTGCTATTCCATAGGGGGCGTTAGTTTCTTCTGGATAACCACTCCATAGGTCATCTTCTTTGAATGGAACTGGGGTAAACTTGGGATAGGCGCAGATAGTGCCAACACAAACGAATTTTTCTACTCCAACTTTCTGGGCTGAATGAATCAACTGGGTTCCCATCATCAAGTTGTCGTAAAATAATTCTGCAGGTTTTTCGCGGTTGAGACCAATACCGCCGACATGAGCTGCTAGATGGATAACAATGTCTTGCTGGTCAACTGCACGCTGGCAATTTTCTAAGACACGTAAATCTAGATCCCGCGATCGCGGCACTGTAATTTTCTCCCGTTCTGCACCTGCCTGACACAGCTGGTTTATTACCTGACGTCCCAAAAAACCCGCTCCACCAGTTACGAGAATCCTTTTGTTCTTTAGTTCTAAGGTGTTCATATTTTCATCCTGGTGATTGTAACTTAGAAGTGGAGCATGCGCAGTTCTTGGCGAATCATAGCATTATCTTTAATTACTTGTGCCAATGAAGCATTTGGTGAAGTCAAACCCTGCGCTTGCAGGTCTGCTTCTACCATCAGGGCTACCAGTTCCTTAAATGTTACCGATAGTTTCCAGCCCAACTTTTGCCGTGCCTTAGTAGAGTCGCCAATTAACAAGTCTACCTCAGATGGACGGAGATAGCGCTCATCAAACTCTACATAATCTTGCCAATCGAGATTCACATAACTAAACGCCAGTTCTAAAAACTCCCGCACTGCATGGGTTTCACCCGTAGCAATCACATAATCGTCTGGCTGGTCTTGCTGTAGCATCAACCACATTGCCTTAACGTAATCTTTGGCGTAGCCCCAATCTCGCTTGGCATCTAAATTACCCATGTAAAGTTTTTTCTGTTTACCACCAACAATGCGAGCAACTGCCATTGTAATTTTACGGGTCACAAAGGTTTCCCCTCGTCGCGGTGATTCATGGTTAAAAAGTATACCATTACACGCAAACAAATTGTAAGATTCGCGGTAATTCACCGTTTGCCAGTGAGCGTAAACCTTAGCGCATGCATAAGGACTGCGGGGATAGAACGGTGTTATCTCCTTTTGTGGTACCTCTTGTACCAAGCCATACATTTCCGAAGAACCTGCTTGGTAGAAGCGTACCTGAATTTTAGTGCGCTGCTGGTAGTCACGGATTGCTTCCAATAAACGCAGGGTTCCCATTCCTACTGAATCGACTGTGTATTCTGGAGAATCAAAACTTACTCGTACGTGGGATTGAGCACCCAGATTGTAAATTTCTACTGGCTGGACTTCTTCTAAAATGCGACGCAGTGTAGTACCGTCTGTCAAGTCCCCATAGTGGAGAAACAACCGTACCCCTTCTTTGTGAGGATCTTCGTAAATGTGATCGATGCGGTCTGTGTTGAAGGTAGAAGTCCGACGAATAATGCCATGAACCTCATAACCTTGATCTAGCAAAAACTCACTTAGATATGAACCATCTTGACCGGTAATACCAGTAATTAACGCTCGCTTTTTTTGAGTCATGCTCAATTATCCCTTGTCGTTTTTGTTCATAAAGATACAGATGACCAGGTACAACCTAGCAGATAATTGCTGCATTGCCCAATGGGAAACTGACCAATTACGCTTGTTGCTCTGCCAATTGTCCTACATTAATCAGCCAGCGCGCATGAGGCATTTTCCTCCGCAGTGGCTCCTGGCACTTGCTGCATTGAAAGGATGTTGACGATCGGCCGCCCCACCATTAACTAAGGATTTATATTGCATACTATAATATTTTTTAGAAAACTTTACTTAAACTTCATATATTTTTGTTTCTTGTTAATGCTGAATCAAGCTGCTACGACTCATCATTAGTCATTGGGAGCCAGTGTTCTGGTGGAGGGCTTCCTGAGCTACGGGCGACTGCCGAGCGTGCGCAGCCGACAGTCACGCAACTGGCGTTCATTAGTCATTAGTCATGAGTCATTGGGAAGTGGTCGGCGATCGCCGATCAAGAACACACAAATGACAAAGGACAAATGACTATTGACTATTCAGTAAGCTCCGTTATTTTTGGGTACAATGACAACACCAATCGTTTTCACAATTATCCATAAGTCTAGCCAAAAATTGTTGAATTTAACGTAATACAGGTCGATTTGAACTCGTCGGGGATATGGAATATCATTGCGTCCAGATACTTGCCACAAGCCTGTAATTCCAGGTCGGATAGTTAAGATCTGCTCAATATGGCAACCATACTTTGGCAGTTCTTCCGCTACTAAAGGTCGTGGACCAACAACACTCATGTCCCCGAGTAAAACATTCCAAAACTGTGGAAATTCATCCAAGCTAGTAATTCGCAAAAACCAACCAATTTTTGTAATGCGCGGGTCTTTTTTTAGCTTAAAATTAGCCTCAAATTCTTGTCGCAGATGAGGTGATTTTGCCATGATTTGCATGAGAACTTCGTCAGCATTGCTGACCATTGTTCGGAATTTAATACAATTAAAGGGTTTGTAATTTTTACCGACCCGTTCCTGGACATAAAAAATCGGACCTTCTGAGCTGAAAGCAATCAGCAAGGCCAAAATTAAATAGACCGGGGAAAACAAGACCAGTACCAACAGTGAAAACATAACGTCGAAAAGTCGCTTGGCAAACTCTCCGTTTAAATCCTGCAAAGACAAACCGGGGAGTTTAACTCTAGGCGTCTTTTTTTGTTGACCACGTTTTAAGAAAGTACGCGATCGCTTGCCGGAGAGGAGTGAACTCTGGGCAGTCATCATACTCCTTCACAATCCACACCACACATAGTCCCAATCTTAAAGCCTTTCGGAGGTGCTTCTGGGACAATTTCCCAAAAGCCTGCAAAACAAGCAGCTCAATACTAGAGCATCAATTGTGAGAGGGTCTTTTTTTGGTTACACGTATTTAAAAATTCTAGATAACGTTGTGTAAAGATTTGCGCATTAAACTTGGCAGCATGCGATCGCGTATATTCGAGTGAAAACTTTCCTTGATACGCTTCAAAAGTTTTTACCGCTTCTACCAAAGCTGTTTGAGTCTGTTCGTGAAAGAATATACCTGTCCCTGTATTCTCTGGTGATACGCGAATATCTCGTACCGTTTCCAAAGCACCGCCTGCACCATAGGCAATTACTGGAGTGCCGCAGGCTTGCGCCTCCACTAAGGCAATGCCAAAATCTTCTATAGCTGCATACACAAAACCTTTGGCATTAGCCATGTATTTTTTTACGACATCATCGGGTTGCCAACCCATGATCTTGATATTTGATTTGGCTATTTTGCGGATTTTATTCATTTCTGGTCCTGTGCCAATTACTACTAAAGGTCGTTGTAGTTCATTAAATGCCCTGACAATCAAAGATACTTGCTTGTAACTCACTAACCGGGAAACGGTCAAGTAAAAATCCTCTTTCTGAGAAAAAAAGGGAAAACCTTCAGTATTAACTGGTGGGTAAATGACAGTCGCTTCTCGTCGATAGCAGCGCCAAATACGACGAGCTGTATACTGTGAGTTGGCGATAAAATAATCTACACGATTTGCTGTCAATACATCCCAGGAGCGCAAATTATGCAGTACATACCGCGTTACCCACCCAACCGCACCTCTTCCCACCTGACTTTGCTGTAGATAATCAAAAGTCAATTCCCAGGTATACCGCATCGGGCTGTGACAGTAGCAAATATGCAACTGATCGGGAGTGGTAAGGACTCCTTTGGCAACGGCGTGAGATGAAGATAGAATCACGTCATACCGCCGTAAATCAAGTTGTTCAATTGCCAATGGCAACAAAGGTAAGTATCTTTGTATACCATTACGGGCATAAGGAAAGTGCTGGAGAAACGTCGTACCAATCTGACGCTTGTATAAATAACTTTGAGGATTGTTAGATTCAAAGTCGATGAGGGCATACAAGTCGGCATCAATGTGATTCAGTATTTCCCGAACAACGAGTTCTGAACCGCCGATAGCTTTGGGTGTAAACCACTCATGCACTAGAGCATATTTCAAGGGCACAGCTAACTTTAATTAATAGGTAAATAATGAAGTAAAACGCGCTCTTGTGAGATGCGCTCTTTTGAGTGGTCTAGGTAAATGCATCATGGAAAGTGCGGTCCGTAAACCAAGAATCCTATATGCCTCTAAGTGTGGGAGTGTCAATAATAGATGAAAACGCCCCAGATTTGTAGACGTATTTGCAAGAATTCGGGTTCCAAAGGGATACCCCAACCTGATAACCTCAAAGT
>CAXTSI010000366.1:0-9536 GCA_964246695.1 uncultured bacterium | reverse complement strand
ACTAACAACTAACAACTAACAACTAACCACTAACCACTAACAACTAACCACTAACAACTAACCACTAACAACTAAACAATAAAATTAGCTTCTTCCCCAAGAGAAGCTTGCCAACTGCGAGCGTCGTAATAAAGGTCTGCCAGAGTAATACTGTACAAAGCTTCTTTTAGCTTTTGATGCAGCCTCTGCCAAAGGCTAAACGTTACCCAATCTTCAGCTTGTGCTCTTGAAGCTTGATGATGGGGCAAGGGTTCAATAGTTTCACCAACTGCATCTAAAATTTCTCCTAAAGATATTTTTATCGGATCTCGCGCTAATTGGTATCCGCCAATGCTACCGCGAATTGATGTCACTAACCCAGCACGACGCATTTCTATTAGTAGTTTTTCTAGGTAAGGAGCAGGAATATTTTGGCGGAGGGCGATCGCTTTGGTAGATACAGGACCAGAAGAACGCTGTAAGCTTAAATCAAGCAGCGCTTTAACACTATAGTGTGCTTTAGTAGTTAATTTCATTTTTGTCATTGGTCATTGTTAAGAGGGAACTCTTAACAGGGAACAGGGAACTCTAAAGAGCGCAACCCACGGATTAATCCGTGGGACCCTTGAAAAGGACGCCGTTTATATGAGCCGAAGCGCCAGAACGAAAAACATCTTTTTTTAGAGTAAGCTCTGTATCCCACAACGCGCATTTTTTTATTCCCTGTTAAGAGTTCCCTTTTTTTGTCATTCACAAACTATACTTATCACCACTACCGGTTGTCTTTAAAATATATATTGTGTTGGCAATATTGGGAAAACCGCAAAAATTATGCTGATTCCTGTAAGATAGCAATCCTAAATGAGTTGTAAACATCTCTCCCTTGTCGATGAATGTCCACGCCAGTCGCCTCAAACTCCTCCACCTCCGCACGGCGCAGACTCCCCTTATCTCCTTTGTACCTCTTGTTCATGAATCAAATAGGACTCGACGATACTTGGCGGTAGCCCAGATAAAAATTAAAGGATTATGATCTTATTAGCTCAACCTCAGTTAAAATAAAATCGATTCAACCACTTCAATCATTCGTTTTCAATCTAAGTTGATGGCTAAACTGAAAAAAATTGAACCCCTACTCGGTGAAGAACTGCTCAAAAAAGTTAAAGAGCTAGAGAACCTAAGCAAGGAAGAAAAAGCTAAGCAATGCGGCTACTATACCGTTACCAAAAATGGTATAGAGCGCGTTAACATGATGAAATTCTTGAATGCCCTAATTGATGCTGAGGGCATTCAGTTAGATAGTGCTCCCAGTGCGAATGGTCGTGGCGGACGCAGTGCTAGTTATAGAATTAGTGTGCAGTCGAACGGTAACTTGCTGATCGGATCAGCTTATACGAAACAGATGAATCTCAAACCAGGAGATGAGTTTGTCATCACTTTAGGCAAAAAGCACATTCGTCTGAGGCAAGTAGACTCAGAGGATAGAGAAGAGTCCGAAGATCTGGAAGCCACCGCCTAAATAGCCATTTACAAGTGAGGAGGAGCCAGTGTGCCTATCCGGGTGCAAGTGCAGGCAACTGGCGTTGAGGAGTGAGGAGTTATGAGTTTTAACTTTTCACTCCTCACTCCTCACTTATGACTAACGACTAACGGCTACATCTGTTTTTAAAGAGATTGGTAAATAGTGGCGAAGTGCCTTGCGAGTTACCGCCACATCACAGGTTAAGGCAATTTGCTCTCGTTCTAGTAAACCCAAAATATGCTCGTGGTTGTCTCGTGTTACCACCGGTAACTGATGCAAACCTCTACCACCCATGCGATCTAAAGCCTCAGATAAGGGTTCATCCCCATAGGCGTAGAGAATGTCAGTAGTACATATATCCATAAGTGTTTGATTGCATAAATTACCCTGAATTTCGGTAGGTAAATTGGGGAACTCTTGCCAAAGGGAAAGGGCGCGGTTGATATCTTCCAGAGAAACGATCCCAACTAACTGCCCTGCTTCATCAATTACTAAAGCACTATGACAGCGATCGCTTGTCATGTCCAAAGCCGCCTCCAAAATTTTCATAGTTGCTGACAGCTTTTTTGGACAAGAGTTCATAGCATCTTCTACCAAAATTTGCAGCAAAATATCTGCTTGGTCGTCTTTCAACTCAGAAAGACCGATTTGCTGAAGATGTGAGTTAGCATTAGAGGTTGGCTTAATCAGCTCCACTAGCCAAACACTCAAACCCACTGCTGCCATTAACGGCAAAACAATGCGATAGTCTCGCGTTAATTCAAATAGCAACAAAATTGCTGTTAACGGTGCTCTGACACTTGCGGCTAGCACAGCAGCCATTCCCACCATTGCATAAGCTGGGGGAGCTGCCATGTAATCACTAATTGCCGGAAATACATGCGCCAATATCTTAGCGTAAGCGCCTCCAAAAGAAGCACCCAAAAACATTGCAGGCGCAAATAAACCACCAACAAAACCACTGCCAGAACTAATTGCCGTCATCACCAGCTTCACCAGCAGCAGCTCAACTAATAGGCGTAGCGAAAATTCCACATCCTGAAGCATCGCTTCCACTGTTTCATACCCGATGCCCATAATTTGCGGCAAGCGTAAAGCTACTACACCAACCATGACACCGCCAATAATTGGATGAATCGGCTTAGGTATGCGCTTTATCCATTGCAAAAGCGGTACTTCCCCATCAAAGCAGGCTTTCGCCAGACTGACCAACTCGGTATAAGCAAGAGAAACCAAACTTGCCCCCAAGCCCAAACCGAGATACAGGGGTAATTCTAGGGGACTGCGTGCTTGGTAAGCAGGTAAGGTAAAAGCAGGCTGCGATCCCAAACCAATCTGAGCAACTAACGCCGCCACCACTGCAGCCAATAGCACCACACTGACGCCGGAGGTGGCAAAGGATGTGGCTCCGAGTACTAGTTCTAGGGCAAAAAACACACCTGCGATCGGGGCATTAAATCCCGCCGCCAAACCCGCAGCCGCACCAGCACCCAACAGCAAGCGCTGTCGCTCTTGAGATACTTGTAGTGCCTGAGACAGCAACAGTCCAAAATTTGCGCCAATTTCTACACTCGGTCCCTCTGGTCCTAGAGAAGCACCACTCCCCAAGGTCACTGATGCTGCCAGCATCTTTGTTACGGGTCTTAGTTGTCGCTTGATCTCTCCTTTTTGAGAGGCGGCGATCAGATATGAAAGTCCAGGACCAAA
This sequence comes from uncultured bacterium, assembly GCA_964246695.1. Classification (GTDB taxonomy): domain Bacteria; phylum Cyanobacteriota; class Cyanobacteriia; order Cyanobacteriales; family Nostocaceae; genus Stigonema. Next base: position 6,328 of record CAXTSI010000366.1, on the reverse strand, counting down.
GTCTTGGGTGCGCCATTGCATCAATCCGACAATTAATCCGCCCAGGGTGGGGACACAGGCTAAAGTCCAAGCGCCCCAGACACCGATCGCGCCCATCAGATTTTCCAGCATCAAATGGTGAATCAGATCGATTAAATAGTGAAACGTGACGATACCCATACCACTACTACCGCCGATCAGCATGGCTAAAAGCAGCACAACACTTTCTGGCGATGGTTGAAAACGGTTAATCAGGTGAGTTAAACGAGCAGAAGCATGATAGAACACAGGTTGTTCCATTACCTTGCTCACTTCAGGGAGAGGTAGAATAGTCATTGAGAGTAGTAAATCTAATAAAAAATTTAAATTTTTATGTCTTATATTTCATTGTGAGCGATCGTTTAGCAACCCGACAACCAGGAAAGTTGGATGCAATTTTTATACTGTATCTATTTGATTTACAAAGCTTTGGTAAAAAAAGGCTTCATACTGCAAAATATTTGTAGGGACAATGGTTAAATGGTAGAAAATTAATGGTTAATAGTTATATACGGGGGTTTTAACCACCGGGATAGTCTTTGAGAGTAGCGAGGGGTCATCTTCACCTAAATCTAGCTATACTCATGATGCAGGCATTAAACTGTTCTTGTCGCATGTGGGGGCAGACGTTCTGTCAGCCACCTCTGTCGCGGGAACACAAAAACTGTATTTGTGATTCGTGGATTATGTCAGACAATATTGGGTAATCTACGCATGTGTGTTTTAGGGAATTATATATAGTTATTGTGATCGAGCGAGTAAGTGGACTAGGCGGACGAGGTAAATGAATACGCACACCTTTGATAATCATTATGTTACTTGCCCAATTTGCCAAAAAAATACTAAGCCAAAGCCAGTAAAGACGTGCATTGGATTGTTTACCTGTTCGTATTGCCAGGAACGATTAGTAGTTTGTCAAAGCGGTCATTACGTCCGCGATCCGTTTACCTTGAAGCAGATAATGCTCTCATCGGCGTTACGTCGTCAAAGTAGACCTTTAGCTAGAATTATACGGGATTTTGTACTCTTCAAGCGTCCTCTAGTAGCCCTAGTTTTGGGAAGTGCCATTCTCTTGAGTTTGTTGACTGTAACCCAGCATGCTACAAGTTACGATCCCCACACACTTCCAAAAACAGAGGAAAAGTGATTGGTTGTTGGTTGTTAGTTGTTAGTTGTTAGTTGTTAGTTGTTAGTTGTTAGTTGTTGGTTGTTGGTTGTCAAAAATTACCACTAACCACTAACCACTAACCACTAACCACTAACCACTAACCACTAACCACTAACTCCTAACATTGGTATTTTTTGTAATCAGTATCCAATGGTCAGTTTGGTCAACCAGCTTTACCGACTTTAGTTGGAGAGTGTTGAAAGCAGCTTTGTCAAGCAGTTCGTATATTTGCCCTTCGGACTCCCAATGATTTTTCAGTTCATCAATAGAAGCAGGAATAACAATGCGATCGCTATAAAAATTTAAAGACGGACGCCGATAAGAAAAAGATGTGTAAATTTTTGTTACTGCTGGGTTCGCCCGTTGGATCATGGCGGCGACAGGCTTAACTGGATAGGCTTCCCCTAATTCCCAAACCCAGTAGTGAGATTTCATTAACAGCAGCAGGGAAATATAACTTCCCCAGCAGAGAATATTCAGGAATTCCTTGTCGCCTCGGTCTACCAAAATAGCAGACATTGCCATTGTTGCAGCTACTGCTACAAAAATTAGCTGTAAGTCTGATTTAGCTTCTGTACCCCAACTAAAATAAATCGTTGCAGCAGTAGCCCCCACAGCCATGACAGCTAAAGCAGCTACCCAAAAGCGGCGAACAGATGAAAGTATTGGCATCTCGATTTCTGAAAGCTTGCTACCACAAGCTAAAGCTAAGCTAGGGTAAATCGGGAATACGTACCAGGGAAGTTTGGTTTCCATCAGGGAAATAGCAACGAGATAAACAACACTCCAAACCAGCACGAGTTTTGCCCAGCTTAGGTTGCGATTTTCCCATGTTTTGCGTAAACTTTGTGGCAAAAAAAGTAGCCAAGGCCATGTGTACTTGAGAATTTCTAGTAAATAGTACCAAAGTGGTCCAGAATGATCCTCAACAGATTTCCAAACACGGCTGAGGGATTGATCCACCACGCCTACTGAGGTGAAAGTTTGACCGTAGTGCAACCATTGGGCACCATACCAAAAAGCCACAGGCGCACTGCCAATCAGGATTGCTAACCACATATACCAACTGGTCAGCAGTCGTGGTGTATCCCAAAAGAGAAAGACAAGCGCGATCGCACCCAGCAATATTGCCAATATGCTTTTAGTCAGGCAAATCAACCCAAAGCCAATACCAACACCTAGGCAATAACGCAAATTCCGTCGCGATCGCAACAGGCACAACATCATCACCATAAAAAAACATACCACTGCCCCATCTAACATTGCTAACCTTCCATGACGCACCACAGGTAGCATTGTTAGATAAATCAAGGCACTATAAATTGCTGCCAAACGTTGGCGAAATATTTCTCGCGCAATACAATATAGCAAAGGTACTGAAGTGGCTGTTAACATTGCTCCAGGTAAGCGTGTCGTCCACTCATTCACACCCCCCAAAGAGTAAGCCCAAGCAATCAGCAAGTGCATCATCGGCGGCTTGTTATGATATGGTTCACCCTCCAGTATTGGGTAAAGCCAACGCATTGAACCAACTGGAGCACGCCAAATTTCACGAGCAACCTGTGCTACAGTACCTTCATCCCAGTCTCGCAGTGGCAATCCGCCAAGATTGATCGTAAATAGTAACACTGCTGCCAACAGCAATACTACAACCCAGATCCAATCAATTCGTTTCTCAACCGTGCGATACTGTTTTTCTAGACGACCCCAAGTAAACCTTTCTTCTTGCATATTTATGGGTAATGGGTAATGGCTAATTGCTAATGGCTAATGGCTAATTGCTAATTGCTAATGGCTAATGGCTAATGGCTAATGGCTAATGGCTAATGGCTAATGGCTAATGGCTAAGGTCAGACTGGCTTTTAACAATTAGCAATGAACAATTAGCCCAACGGGAGCGCCAGTTCCCTGGGCGCGGGAAACCCGCCTTCTCCCAAGGGGAGACGAGTAGCGCTCCTTCGTCGAAGATCGCAACGCTTACGCGAACAGGACTGGACTCACAATTAGCAATTAGCAATTTCCCCTAAAAAATAAAAACAACACGTAATTCCCACTCTTTATCTTGACGAATAATCTCAAGAAGCCGAATGAATTCGCGAAAGTAAAATCGTCGCTCTGATTCAGATAAGTCTAACCAAAATTGTGGAATAGATACTGCTTGGGCAACAGAACGTAAATTCACTGGCGGGAGAGTCGCTAGCTTTGTCTGAAGAGCAGATATTTCTGTGCGCAGTTTGTATGCCCTTAACTTTGCTGTTTCTGCATCTAAAACCCCAGTTTCCTGTAGCGCGGGTAATTGATCGAGTATTTGTTGCGAGTGGGCGAGATCTTCACTCAAACTATTCTTCACTGCATCTAACTGGGGAAAATTCATCCCTGCTACTGCAAGGGGTAAGTCGCGGCAAACCGCTGCAATTGTATGTTCTAATACCTCTTGGTAGGGAATAGCACGGCACTTGGGATTTTTGGGGCAGCTAATAGGACGTAAATAAAGATACTCTTTGTCTTGATTGCGTGTAGTGACACGGGTGACTGTCATGTGTGATTGACACTCACCGCAGACAACCAATCCAGCCAGAGAACGCGGCGCACTCGCACTCCGAGTCGGTAAACGACTGTTGCGGCGCAAAAGTCTTGAAACCTGTGCAGCTTCTTCGCGAGAAATTATGGGAGCATGGGTATTAGAGATAATTTCACCATTTTGATAAGCTGTATCACCGCGATATACTGGATTAGTCAGCCAACGGCGACCGGTGGTGACAGAGATTTTTTTGCCGTATTTTTTGGCGATCTTACGAACTGCTCCCCGTAAGGAACCATAAAGTAAGAAGTGTTCAAAAAAATCTTTGACTACTGGGGAAGCACTACGGTCAATAGTATATTTTCCTTTGCCTCGACGGTAGCCGTAAGGTGCTTTCCCTGGTGGGGGTGCAGCGTCGAGACGGTTACGGGCATGTCCTTGGCGGATGCGGCGACTGCGTTGCTGGGACTGGATTTCGTGTAGTAATTTTAGCAAGTCAGCGTGTCCGCTTGTATTTTTAAGGGAATTGTCAGGTTGCTCGATCGCAATCAGTATTATTCCTATTGCTTGGAATTGTGCGATCGCGTCGCTTACTTGCTCTAGAGTATCCCCTAATTCTGACAAGCGGCGGATGATCAGATAATCTGGTGGTTCGGTTTTACAATCGTTGAATAGTTGTTGTAGTTGCGATCGCTTTCCCAAATCTTGATAAATTTGATCCACCTCCCATCCCCATGTAGTTGGATCGGGTGCAGGTTCTAGTAGGGGATCGCTGTAGGTGTAGGCGAAGATTTTCATTAATATAGTCAACCCCTTCGGGGAATTAAAAATTAAAAATTAAAAATTAAAAATTATTAATCGCCAAGCATAAATGCGCGATTGTTGAATAATGTTGCTCCGCTTTTTTGTTTTCCATGTTTAAAAACATGGGCTGCTGTATCCTTAATTAAATAATTCAAAATTATTTCTGAATTTTTTAATTTTTAATTTTTAATTTTTAATTCAAAAAATGGTCATTAGTCATTTGTAACTAATGCCCCATCTCTATGCTTGGCTGAGTTCGATAATGTTACCATCTGGGTCTTGGGTGAAGAGGGCGGCGCGACCGGAGGCGCTGGCTTGGATGGGACAGTTATGATTTAGTAGTTGCTGTTTGGCTGCGTCTAAGTCAGTAACTGAGAAGGCAATGTGAGGGTTGCGTCCCCATTTTTCATGTTGGGGTTTTGGTGTTGTTGGCGCTACTATCAAGTGAATTTGATATGCACCGACTTGATACCATGCACCAGGGTATTTTAGAGAGCGGTCAATTTTGGACCATCCTAATACTTTGCCATAAAAATGCTCAGCTTGTTCTAAATCAGTTACAAGAATGGCTGTGTGGAGACACTGGGTGATCTGCATTGTTTTTATTGTGAGAGTGCTTTAATTAAATTTTGACTTAGAAAGATCTATTCCGATATACTTTGAATCTCCTCAGTATCCCATGTGATAAAATAAATATCAAAATGATCGCGCTATCCCATGACGACTAATAAGTTACCGAAAAAGAAAGATAAAAAACCTCAGATTTCCGAGCATCCCTTGGCAAAGCTTGCTGGCAAATTTGAAGGGGAATTTTGGGAAAATACCCTTTTAGAAATTCAAAATTTGAGAGAGATAGAAAAGCAAGAAGTTAACAAAACTTTAGACAATAAATAACTTGTATATTTTTGGACTAAGTGTACTTACTTGATACCAGTATTGTTAGTAATTATCTCGACCGAAGACGTAATTTTCCTCAATTGGTAGAACAGATTTTAAGCACTCCATTAGCTTTATACACAGGTTTCTCCTTCAAACGTTCTACTATATCTTCAACTAGCCCCCCTTTTTAAGGGGAGCCAGCGCTGAAGGAGGGTTAGCCCGACCTAGGCGACTGGTGAGACAGCCCTGAAGGAGGGTTAGCCCGACCTAGGGGACTGCGAACCCGAAGGGCGTGGGTTGGGGGGATCAACGCCTTAACTGAACCGTATTGATCTATAGGACTCATATTTGATTTGTGAAATACACGTAGGGTGTGTCCTAACACACCCTACCAGACTACTGAGATTTTTTTTTTAATCAAATCGGATTGCTATAGTAGTCCATCACAGGAACTTTACTTGGTGCAGGAAATCAGGGAAAGGATAAATAGCTGAATTAAGAAATCAATCCAAAATCCAAAATTGCAACCGCTGATTAACGCGGATAAAACAGATAATTATCTGCGTTCATCTGCGTCGAGGGTGCGGTCCAAAATCCAAAATCGTATCACTTTGGTAATCTCTCTAAAGCCTTCCGTACAATCGTCGCCCAATATTCATCGTTATACTCAACATATATTTCCAATGCCTTCTGTAAATTAGACCTCGCTTCTGTGTACTTTTCCTGTGCTTCTGCAAGCAGTCCTAAAGCGTAGTATGTTCTGGCACTTGAATAGCGATCGCCAAATTCGATTTTGATTTCCAAAGCTTGTTGATAATAGCGCCTCGCCTCCTCAAATTCTCCCAATTCTTGGGCTACCCTTCCCAACTGGTGGTATTTTCTCGCACTTGAATAGCGATCGCCATATTCGATGTCGATTGCCAAAGCTTGTTGATAAT
>CAXTSI010000365.1:0-9538 GCA_964246695.1 uncultured bacterium | reverse complement strand
CAACTATCAACTATCAACTATCAACTACCAACTATCAACTATCAACTATCAACTATCAACAAAAAAAATTATTTACCTGGTGCTTTCTTCTTACCAGCCACTGTCTGCCTTCTTCCACGGCGAGTTCTGGCGTTAGTGCGAGTCCTTTGTCCTCTTACTGGTAAGCCCATGCGATGGCGACGCCCTCTATAGGTGCCAATTTCAATTAAGCGCTTGATGTTTAGTGCCTCCAAGCGCCTCAAGTCGCCTTCAATTTGATAGTTATCTTCTACTTCTGCCCGTAGGGCTGTTACGTCAGGATCGCTCAGATCTTTAACGCGGGTGTCTGGATTCACACCCGTTGCGGCTAAAATCTCTTTTGAGCGCGATAACCCAATTCCGTAAATATAAGTCAGACCAATTTCAACGCGTTTGTCGCGTGGAAGGTCTACTCCGGCAATACGTGCCACGATGAATGTCTCCCTATGTTTTGAGTTATTGGTGTAACTTTATTGTGTTTTGTACCTGTTATCAACAGCGCAGTATCTGCACTATCCTTGACGTTGCTTGTGCTTGGGATTGACGCAAATCACCATCACTCGACCACGGCGTTTGATCACGTTACACTTTTCACAAATTTTTTTGACTGAAGCTCTGACTTTCATTTCCCAACTGACTCCAAATAGCAGATTATAGCACGTTATGAGAAATTCAACAGTTAAATATTTCAGAATCAACCAAAAAGATGGTTTTATGGTAAAATTCTCTACATAAGCTTACTTTTTACCCAATCCATACTCACTCCTGCCTTTTGAAGTAATACCTTGTTTAATCATTAAAATGCTATGTCTGCCGCAAAACCAAAATAGATGTAAGCTAAGACATAAGAGCTATTGTCTGGTTTAATACGATCGTATGTAAACAAAGGCATTAAAGTCATTTTCCTGATTAACCCGCAAGTTACGTTTGAGTTGACACCTCAGGTGGTTTGGTCAATAATTTATTTACCTCCCGGAAAAATTACTATTACCTACTTTTTACGCAGTCGATAAGTGATTCTACCCTTAGTCAGGTCGTAAGGGGTTAACTCGACTTTGACGCGATCGCCAGGTAATATCTTGATATAGTTACGGCGAATCTTGCCGGAAATGTGAGCCAAGACGTTAAAGCCATTATCTAGGTCAACGCGAAACATCGCATTCGGCAATGATTCGGTGACCGTGCCTTCCATTTCAATCAAATCTTGCTTAGACAATTTGTTTTTTCCTCAACTCAACAGCCTCCCATTCATTTGCAGTCAACGATCGTCTTCTGCAAAAAACACATTTGGTTGAATATATCAACAGTTTATTAATATATCTTATCAAAATTGACAAACATCTTGCTTGAGGAGATGTTTGTAGTTAGTGGTACTGTTTGACAACTAACAATTGTAGGGGCGCTCCTGCCGTTCGCCCCTACTAACAACTAACATCGGCTGGTTGCGATCGCCGCCTCTAGTACGATCGTGACTTCTTCTAGGGACTGATTGCCATTCACCATCAGCAGTTGATGGCGATCGCGGTAATAGTCAATCAAGGGTGCAGTTTCAGTTCGGTAGACATCTAGACGGGTCCGAATCACCTCTTCAGTGTCATCTTTTCGCCCTCTTTCGAGTAAACGCGCTACCACAACATCATCTGGCACTTCCAGGTTGACCACCTGTTCACCATGCTGATCTAGTTTTTGCAGCAATTTCTCTAAGAACACTGCTTGATTAACAGTGCGGGGAAAGCCATCAAGAATCCAACCTGACTTGGTATCAAATTGATTAAGACGCTCCTGCACAAGATCTTGCACGAGATCGTCGGGAACTAACTCACCCTTATCTACATAACTTTGAGCAAGGATACCTAAAGGGGTTTGCTCTTTCATTGCTTGGCGCAATATATCACCTGTGGAAATATGGGGAATATTCCAGTGGTGAGCTAATGCTTTAGCTTGAGTTCCTTTACCTGCTCCTGGCGGTCCCAAGAAGATTAATCGCGTCACTATTGTTTTACCATTCCTTCATAGCGCTGAGAGATAACGTAGGTCTGGATTTGTTTTGACGTATCAATTGCCACACCAACCAGAATTAACAAAGAAGTAGCACCCAGTCCCTTAAAGGTTGGCACTTTCAAGAAGGATTCGACGGCGGTTGGGATAATAGCAATCAAACCTAAAAAGATCGCACCCAGAAAAGTGAGTCGATTCAAAACGCGCTCAATATACTCGCTTGTTGCCTTACCCGGACGAATACCTGGAATCGACGAACCCATTTTCTTCAAGTTCTGAGCTACATCAACTGGGTTGACAATTAACGAAGAATAGAAATAGCTGAAGAAAACAATTGAAACTAGGTAAACGAGGGCATACACCCAAGCCCCAGATCCCTTTGGAGTCAGATAAGTGTTAATAATTCGGGAATATTCTGGATTATTGATGAACTGCTGCAACAAAAGTGGCAAACTCAGGATCGCAGCTGCAAAAATAATTGGCATTACACCCCCCTGATTGAGCCGCAAAGGTAGAAAGCTGCGCTGTTCTGCCAAAACTCGCCGACCTACTTGACGACGAGCGGAAATAATTGGGATGCGGCGCATTCCTTCCTGAACAAACACAATACCAACAATCGTGGCGAGGAAAAGTAGCAGTAGCACAACAACTTGACCTGCTTCGCGATTATCGGTTTCTACAAAGGAGATAGTGTCGCCCAAAGCTTTCGGGAGAGTTGCCACAATGTTGACAAAAATCAACAAAGATGCTCCATTCCCAACTCCACGCTCTGTAATCAGTTCTGATGCCCACATGACAAACATGGAACCAGCTACCAAAGCGATCGCTGTTTGCGCCACGAAGAAAGGACCATAACTGTAGGCAAAGGGTTTGAGCCAAATTGCTGCTATAAAGACACTTTGAATAATTGCCCAAACCAAAGATACATAGCGGCTAATCTGGGAAATTTTCCGCCTTCCTGCTTCACCTTCATTTTTTTGTAAATTTTCTAAAGTTGGGATAGCAGCAGTCAGCAATTGGATGATAATCGAGGCGTTAATGTAAGGCAAAATGCCTAAGGCAAAAACTCCCAAAGCCGAAAGTCCACCTCCAGAAAATATATCCAAAAAGCCCAATAATTGGTTATTACCGCCTTGGAGTTGTGCAGAAAACAGCTGTCGATCAATTCCTGGTATGGGTATATGTATGCCCATACGAATCAACATTAAAATACCGAGAGTAACAAGCAACCGACCTCGCAGTCCAGCCGCCTGTGCCATTTGCATAAAAGTTTCTTGAGCCGTTGGACCTTTATCTCGACTGATCATAGAGGGCTACCTTGAATTATGAATTATGAATTATGAATTGTGAAGCATGAAGTATGAAGTGTGAATTTTTCATCCTTCATTCTTCATCCTTCATAAAACTTCACAACTCCCACCAGCTGCCTCAATTTTGCTACGAGCTGTACCTGTGAATGCCGCCGCTTGCACTTGCAGCGGAACGCTCAAGTCCCCATCCCCCAATATTTTCAAAGGTCCCCGAACTGCAGTGATAATACCTGCTTGTTTTAACGAGGTCAGTGTTACTTGTGTATTGGCTGTCAGGGAGGCGAGCTTTTCTACATTAATCGTAGTGTACTCTTTACGATTAACTTGCGGAAAGCCCTTCAACTTAGGTATGCGGCGGTACAACGGCTGTTGACCCCCTTCAAATCCAGGTCGCGTACTGCTACCACTCCGCGCTTTTTGACCACGCATACCTTTACCAGCACTTGCACCTTGACCGGCAGCAATACCCCGACCTATACGGCGCCCGCGTTTTTTTGAGCCTTTTTGAGGACCAACATCGTTCAGTCTCATAATCGCAACATTTGGTAACAATTTGTAATTATTATTTACATTCATTTGTTAGTTGTTGATTGTTAGTTGTTGATTGTTGATTGTGAAGAAGAACCACTAACCACTAACCACTAACCACTAACCACTAACCACTAACTACTAACTACTAACCACTAACAAATGACTAAATGTAAAGATTTTCAATGGGAATGCCTCGGTCTTCGGCGACTTCTCCAAAGGTACGGAGGGTAGATAAAGCGTTGACTGCGGCTCTGGCATTGTTGAGAGGATTGTTTGATCCGAGTTGCTTAGCTAAGATATTACGAACCCCTGCCAACTCCAGTACAGTGCGAACGGCACCGCCTGCAATTACCCCAGTACCTGGTGCTGCTGGGCGCATCATCACTTTAGCGCCACCCCCAGTACCATTAATTGGATGGGGAATAGAGTTAGATTTGGTGATGGGAATATCAATGAGATGTTTTTTGCCGTCGGCTACGCCTTTTTTGACAGCACCAATGACATCGGAGGCTTTACCTACTCCCACGCCTACTTGACCGCGTTCATTACCAACAACGACGATCGCACGGAAGCTGAGTTTTTTACCTCCTTTAACAACCTTGCTCACCCGACGGATCTGGATGACCCGCTCTTGCCAGTTAGTTTCTTCTTTCTTCGTGCGGCTAGTTTTCCGACGATTAGTTGCCATAATTAATTCCTCAGAATTGTTAATTGCTAATTGCTAATTGCTAATTGTTAATTGTTAATTGCTATTAGCTATTAGTCACTCTTCAATTTTAAAAATCTAAACCCGCCTCACGTGCTGCTTCCGCTAGCGCTTTGACGCGACCGTGATAAAGGTTACCACCGCGATCAAAAACCACTTTGGTGATTCCTAATTCTTGCGATCGCGCTGCGATCAACTTGCCAACTTCTACCGAAGCATTGCAGTTGGCTCCTGAGGATAATTTGGATTTCACGTCTGGTTCTACAGTTGAGGCTGCCGCCAAAGTATGTTGCTTAGTATCATCAATTACCTGAGCATAAATATGCTCATTTGACCGAAATACTGCTAACCGTGGACGTTCAGCAGAACCACTAACTCTACCACGGATGCGTCGGTGGCGACGCTGCTTTGATTCTTTACGAGTAAGCTTCATTTTTACTTCTTACCACTCTTACCAGTCTTACCAGCTTTACGTCTTACCACTTCACCGGCATAGCGGATGCCTTTACCTTTATAAGGTTCTGGTGGTCGAACAGCCCGAATTTTGGCGGCTGTGTTGCCTACTATTTCTTTGTCATAGCCACTAACAATGACATTAGTGTTATTTTCAACTGCAAACTGAATTCCCTCTGGTGGCACAATCTGTACCTGATGGCTGTAACCCATGTTCAAAACCAGGTTACGACCTTGAACTTGTGCCCTGTAGCCAACTCCTTGAATTTCCAAACGGCGCTGAAAGCCTGCGGAAACTCCCTCGACCATGTTGGCAACTAAGGTACGGCACAGACCGTGCAGTTGTCTTGAGGTGCGGGACTCATCCCGACGATTTACCTGTAATATTTCTCCTTCACGAAGGACTGTTACATTAGTAGGCAAATCGCGAAAAAGTTCCCCTTTAGGACCTTTGACTACAACCTTTGTGCCATCAAGAGTCACTTGAACTTTTGCGGGAATCGTAATTGGGCGTTTACCAATTCGAGACATAAAACTCCATTGTTAATTGTTAGTTGTTAGTTGTTAGTTGTTGGTTGTTAGTTGTTGGTTGTTAGTTGTTACAACTAACTACTAACCACTAACTACTACCAGATATAGCAAAGTACCTCACCACCTAAATTCTGACGACGTGCTTCTCGGTCGGTCATGATCCCACTGGATGTAGAAATAATCGCAATGCCGATCCCGCCGAGTACCCTTGGTAATTCTTTTTTATTGGAGTAAACACGCAACCCTGGTTTACTCACGCGCTTCAAGGTGTTGATCAGAGGCTGGCGATTTTTGCCTTTGTATTTTAGGGCAATCACCAGATTACGCTTTACGCCTTCTCCTGCTTCTTCAAATTCACCGATAAAGCCTTCCTCCCGCAGCACTTTTGCGATACTACGGGTCAATTTTGTGGCTGGCACTTGTGTAGTTTGATGCCGTGCCAAGTTAGCATTTCGGATACGCGTCAGCATATCTGCTATTGTGTCATTTGCCGCCATCTTGTCCTCTTTAGATGAACTTATTGATCCCGAAAAGGCATTCCCATTTCTTTAAGTAAAGCGCGACCCTCTTCATCATTCTTAGCTGTGGTAATGATAGAAATATCCATCCCACGGATTTGATCAATGCTGTCGTACTCAACTTCCGGAAAAATCAGTTGCTCTCTCACACCTAAGGTGTAATTGCCGCGACCGTCAAAGCTTTTGGGACTAATACCGCGAAAGTCTCTAATTCTAGGCAATGCTAGGTTGATTAAACGATCGACAAAGGCATACATTCTTTCGCCTCTTAAGGTGACCATGATGCCGACAGGCATACCTTGACGAATTTTGAAGCCTGCTATCGCCTGTTTCGCACGTGTAACCACGGGTTTTTGACCCGTAATTAGTGCAATTTCACTTATAGACGCTTCCATCGATTTAGCATTCTGATCTGCTTCCCCTAAACCTCGGTTAACGCTAACTTTCACCAACTTTGGTACTTGATGAATGTTAGTGTATTGAAACTGATCCATCAGTTTAGGAACTATAGTCTCTTGGTATGTCTTTTTAAGTCTTGTAGGTGCCATAGTTTTTGTTTTGATTATCCCTGGACTTGGTCAGGGAAAGTTTTTGTTAATTGTTAGTTGTTATTTGTTAGTTGTTAATTGTTAATTGTTATTTGTCGTTTGTTTTACTAACCACTAACTACTAACCACTAACCACTAACCACTAACCACTAACTACTAACTACTTATCAAGGATTTCGCCTGTTTTCTTGAGCATCCGCACTTTCTTACCTTCATCTGTGAAGGTGAAACAGACGCGGCTGGCGACGTTTTGCTTTGTGGAATAAAGCATCACGTTAGAACTGTGAATTGGGTATTCTTGGTTGACGATCCGCCCGGATTCACCTTCTTGCTGGGGTTTTACGTGCTTAGTTTTAATATTTACACCTTTGACAATGACTTTACTAAGTTGGGGAAACGCCTTAACAATTTCACCAACTTTGCCTTTGTCTTTCCCAGCAATCACCTGCACGGTGTCCCCAGTTTTCACGTGCATTTTGTAGAATATTTTTTCAGCTTTTTTATTTGCCATTACAGCACCTCCGGAGCCAGAGAAACAATTTTGGTAAAGTTTTTGTCTCGTAGTTCCCGTGCAACTGGACCAAATACCCGCGTTCCTCTAGGGTTGCCATCTTTGTTAATGATAACTGCGGCGTTATCGTCAAAGCGGATACTCATACCACTGTCTCGAGTTATGTGATGGCGGGTACGGACAATAACTGCTTCGACAACATCAGACTTTTTTACAGCCATGTTGGGAATAGCATCTTTGACAACGGCGATAATCTTATCGCCTACGAAGCCATAACGACGGTTACCTGCGCCTATTACACGGATGCACATAAGTTTACGGGCACCGCTATTATCAGCGACATTAAGGTAAGTTTGGGTTTGAATCACTGTTTATCTCCTGTTGGTTGTTAGTTGTTAGTTGTTAGTTGTTGGTTGTTGATTGTTGGTTGTTGGTCGTAACCACTAACCACTAACCACTAACCACTAACCACTAACTCTTAGATATTTTTGACATTGAGGATTTCTGTGATTTGCCAGCGCTTGGTTTTACTTAGGGGTCTAGTTTCCTGAATGCGAACGCGATCGCCCACTTTGCACTTATTTTCTTCATCGTGAGCTTTATAGCGTCGGGTTTGTACTACAATCTTGCCGTACTTGGGATGGGGAGCGCGGTTTTCTACAGCGACGACTACCGTTTTCTGCATTTTGTCGCTCACTACCAAGCCCACTCGTTCTTTGACTGCCATAATCTCCTACTCTTGTTCTTTTGCGGGTTGAGTTGCTGCTGCCCTTTTGCGCTCACCCTCTACCGTTAGCAATTGGGCTAGGCGATGTCGGGCGTGTCTAAACTGGTGGGGTTTGTCTAGTTGTCTAGTTGCTTTTTGCAACCGCAGCTGGAATAGTTGCTTTTTGACGGCAAGAATTTGCTCATCCAGTTGTTGGTCACTTAATTCTCTTGCTTCGGAAATTTTAGGAAGAGGCATAACTTACTGCGGCTCCTCAATCGCTCGCATAATAAATTTGGTTTTGATCGGCAGCTTATACGCAGCTAAGCGCATAGCTTCCCGGGCGGTTGCTTCGGTAACACCACCGATTTCAAACAAAATCCGTCCTGGTTTAACTACGGCTACCCAAAACTCAGGCGAACCCTTACCGGAACCCATCCGGGTTTCTGCCGGACGCATAGTTACAGGTTTATCTGGGAAAATGCGAATCCAGATTTTTCCACCCCGACGAATATAACGGGTCATTGCTCGACGAGAAGCTTCTATTTGACGGGAGGTAATCCAAGCAGGTTCTAAAGCTTGAAGAGCGAAATCACCAAAGTTTAGGGTGCTACCACGTGTAGCCATACCCTCCATCCGTCCGCGCTGTTGTTTACGGAATTTAGTTCTTCTAGGACTTAGCATGATTTGTTAGTTGTTGGTTGATAGTTGATAGTTGTTAGTTGATAGTTGTTAGTTGTTAGTTGTTAGTTGATAGTTGTTAGTTGATAGTTGTTAGTCGAATTTTCTACTAACCACTAACCACTAACCACTAACCACTAACTACTAACCACTAACCACTAACCACTAACCACTAACCACTAACTATCCTTCATTTGATCGGTCTTCAAATTGCTGACGACGGCGTTGTTGTTGACGACGACGAGGTTCGCGTTCGCGTTCGCGTTCGCGTTCGCGAGATGCTGGGGGGAGTGGAGTTTCTTCCTGTCCGGGAATGATTTCTCCCTTAAACACCCATACCTTGATGCCGAGAATGCCGAAAACGGTTTTGGCTGTACAGTAAGCGTAATCAATGTCAGCCCGTAATGTGTGTAGAGGTACTCGACCTTCACGAGTCCACTCTGTGCGGGCAATTTCTGCGCCGTTGAGCCGACCACTGACTTGGACTTTGATGCCTTGCACACCAGCGCGTTGGGCACGCTGAATAGCTTGTCGCACTACTCGTCGAAAGGAAACGCGGCGTTCCAACTGTTGAGCAATATATTCCGAAATCAGGTAGGCATCGGCATCAACTCGTTGTACTTCAACTACGTTAATGCGAATTTGGCGATGACTGCCCAACAGTTCCTGAAGTCCGGTACGCAATGATTCTATGCCTTGCCCACCTCGACCTACTACTACCCCTGGTCGAGCTGTACGTACCTCTAAATCAATTTGGTCGGCTTTGCGGTCAATCCGTACTTCCGAAATGCCCGCATTATTTTGAGCGTATCTACCCAGCTTTTGTTCTATATATTGACGGAGTTTGTAGTCCTCTTGTAGAAGTTCTGGATAGCGTTCAGGAACGGCAAACCAACGCGATTGATGCTCTTGGGTAATTCCCAAGCGAAAACCTACTGGATTAATTTTCTGTCCCACAAATACTTCCTCAATTTGTTGGTTGTTGGTTGTTAGTTGTTAGTTGTTAGTTGTTAGTTGTTGGTTGTTG
>CAXTSI010000364.1:0-9592 GCA_964246695.1 uncultured bacterium | reverse complement strand
TAGAGTCGATGCTAGGAATCACATTACAGCAAACGCGAGTGTACCGGGAAATTAAAGAAGAAGGAATAAAAGAAGGAATAAAAGAAGGAATAAAAGAAGGACTAAAAGAAGGACGACACGAAGAGGCGGCTAACCTCGTTATTCGACTGATGAGTAAGCGGATTGGACAGAAACTCTCTGATGAAATAGTAGCGCGAATTTCTAGTTTACCATTGCCTGTTCTCGAAGATTTGAGCGAAGCACTGTTGGATTTTACAACTTTGGCTGATTTGCAAGCTTGGTTAGATGATGTCTAATAACTAAGAAAGTTCGAGTTACGCGATCCAGTCGTTAGAACAAATACTTAAGTATTGCTTTGTTTACCAGTATTGATGCATGGTGTAAGTAGGTCGGCATAAATAAATGTAACTATATAACAGAATGTAAAGACATTAAAAATCTTTGCGATCGCTTCGCTACACGTTGTTTCGCTCGCGGCGGACATGGTTCGGTTTTTTCTTTCAATCTACTTAATAATATAGTTATTAATAGTGCATTGTTCTTCTATCTACTAACCACTATAAGACTACTATTTGATTTTTGAACAGATACGTAGAATGTGTTAGCGGGAGAGTACAGCACCAAAACCTTAAGAATGGTGCCGTACTGCTGCGTCAAGTACGCACCCTACAATACCTATCTATAATAGTTGTTAATTGTGGATTGTTCTACTATCTACTAACAAATAACAACTAACCACTAACCACTATCTATAATACTTGTGGCTACTGTAACTGTTGATGCTATTCTTGACCGTGCCCTTTTGGGGTATGATTTGTCTCCCCAAGAGGGAGTGTTATTATTAAAACAGACTGACAAGAGTGCGATCGCTGCCATTCGCGCCACAGCTGACAAACTGCGTCAACAGCAAGTGGGCGATTTTGTTACCTACGTAATTAATCGTAATATTAATTTTACCAATATTTGTGAGCAGCATTGTAGTTTCTGCGCCTTCCGCCGAGATGAAGGAGATACAGGTGCTTACTGGTTAGATTGGGTGCAAATTTTGGCAAAGGTAAAAGATGCCGTGCAGCGGGGTGCAACGGAAATCTGTATGCAAGGGGGATTGAATCTACAAGCAAAAATAAACGGCAAATCTTTGCCTTATTACCTGAAGCTAGTAGAAACCATCAAGCAGGATTTTCCCCAACTGCATCTACACGCTTTTTCTCCTCAAGAAGTGCAGTTTATAGCAAGAGAAGATGGACTTGAGTTGAGTCATGTTATTGATGCCTTGTGTCATGCTGGCGTAGGTTCAATGCCAGGAACAGCAGCTGAAGTATTGGACGATGAAGTGCGACGTATCCTTTGTCCAGAGAAAACTGACACGGCAACTTGGCTCTCAATTGTAAGTACAGCTCATAAATTAGGTTTGCACACCACTAGCACAATGCTGTCGGGACATATTGAGACGCCAGAACAACAGATCAAGCATTTGGAAAAATTGCGATCGCTTCAACAAACTGCCATCAATCGAGAATATCCCGGTCGGATTACTGAGTTTATTTTATTACCTTTCGTAGGTCAAGAAGCACCCAAACCCTTACGCCACCGTGTGGGACGAGATCAGCCCGTTTTAGCAGATGCACTGCTAATAACCGCTGTGGCGCGGATTTACTTAGGAAATTGGATTCCTAACCATCAGCCCAGTTGGGTAAAACTAGGGCTTTTAGGTGCAAAAGAAGCCTTAGTTTGGGGCTGCAACGACATTGGCGGCACACTGATGGAGGAACACATCACGACAATGGCAGGTGCTTTAGGTGGTACATGCATGGAAGTAGAAACCTTGCAAGCTGCTATTACTGACCTGGGAAGACCCTATCAACAAAGGGATACTCTTTATCAAGTTGTTAGTTGGTAGTTGGTAGTTGGTAGTTGGTAGTTGTCCCACTAACAACTAACCACTAACAACTAACCACTAACTACTTCAGTGATCCCTACGATACCGATCCAGGATACGATAGACGTTGATTTACGTATCGTTTCACTTATATGTTTATGAAGCGTTATTGGTCACGTCTACTTGCCCTGGTTTTAGTTTTAGTCATCGGCGTAATCGGCTGTTCTAACAGTCCGGATGGTTTAACAGGGGATTATCGACAAGACACCTTAAGTGTAGTTAATACCTTGAGAACTGCTCTTGATCTGCCAGAAGATTCACAAGACAAAGGTGTAACTCGATCGCAAGCACGTCAAAAAATTAATGACTTTGCCGCACGCTACCAACGGGATAGCTCTGTTTCTGGTCTAAATTCCTTCACCACTATGCGAACAGCCCTCAACTCTTTAGCTGGACACTACAGTTCTTACCCAAATCGTCCTGTACCACAAAAGCTCAAGACTCGTCTACAGCAGGAATTCGAGCAGGTAGAGGCATCTCTAAAGCGTGGCGCTTAACTATCTGCTTTTTCAAGTCAAGAGTCAATACTTTTGACTCTTGACGACTTACTGAATTAAGTACGCTACGAGCATTTAAATAACATATACTAGACAGTAAAAATACTTGGTATGGTTTGATTTTGAATTTGAAATTTTGAATTGCTTAAAGGAAATTTATATCACCTGAAGTATCTGAATAACAAAATTCGGCAACAGAAACAGGGGTTTGGGAGTCTTTAAGTGTAGGCTGCAAACCCCTATTACTCAACTATGAATTTAATACACATCTCCCTAAGTCGTGTGAGTTGGGGTAGATGATTTTTTTATGCTTCTACTTGTACGTATGTCAAACTGTCTCTTAAATGTTGCAAAACCAATGCTCTTTTGGCGACGCTTGTTCTCTGTCATTTTCACCACCAGTCTGCTTCTTCCCTACTTGAGGAGTCAACCAGCAGCGGCGCAAGTAACCGATTATTGCCAGTTATCACCTGCGGCGGCGCAAGAAAAGGAAAACTTACGTTTGTCAGCACTCAGAGGCAATCAAGAAGCGGTTGCCAGCTACCAACAATTGCAGCGACAACACGCACAAACTGTGCAGGAATGCCGCAATCGTACTTGGCCACAAGTACAAGCAATCTGGTTGCGCTTGTATCCCTGTGATGCACAGCCGGGGATAATTGATCAAATTATGGATCGAATTGTCAACAGAGGCTACAACCAAGTTTATTTGGAAGCGTTCTCGGACGGGCAGGTGCTGTTGCCCGCGAAGAGTAACCCCACGGTTTGGCCTTCTGTGATTCGCACACCCGGTGCAGAAAATGTTGATCTGCTGGCGACAGCAATTCAAAAAGGGCGGGAACGCGGTCTGAAGGTCTACGCCTGGTTGTTTACCACAAATTTTGGCTACACCTACGCCCTGCGTCCAGACAGGGAAGCGGCGATCGCTCGCAATGGCAAGGGTCAGACAAGCTTATATGTTGTAGATAATGGCAGTCAACTATTTATTGACCCTTATAACTTGCAAGCAAAACGTGACTACTACCAAATGTTACAGGAAGTCTTGCGCCGTCGTCCGGACGGAGTATTATTTGACTATATACGTTATCCGCGACAGGCTGGCAGTGATTCCCTAGTCACAAAAGTTACAGATTTATGGCTGTATAGTGAAGCTACTCAACAAGCTTTATTTCGACGCTCGCTAAATTATAAAGGACTGGAATTCATCCGGCGCTTTTTAAGTAAGGGATACGTGACAGCAGGAGATATAGCTCAAGTCGATCAAATGTATCCTCAAGAAGGAGAACCGCTGTGGCAGGGTCGAATTTTACCCGCACAGCAAAAGTCAATTCTTCCTCCTGCCATAAGACAACCGCAACTACAATTTGAGTTGTGGCAACTTGCAGTCGCCCACGCAATGCAAGGTATCTTAGATTTTGTAGCCTTAGCTGCTTATCCAGCACAGCAGCTAGGAATCCCCGCCGGAGTAGTATTTTTCCCTGGTGGCAACCAAACGGTAGGTCAAGGATATGATTCCCGCTTACAACCTTGGGATAGATTCCCAACTTCGTTACAGTGGAATCCCATGGCTTATGGAAAATGCGGTAATGTAAGTTGTATTGTAGCACAAGTGCGGCAGGTGTTGGACACGGCAAAACCAGATACTCAGATAGTTCCAGCCATAGCAGGTCAGTGGGGAGAGTCCACAGATAATCGTCCATCTCTAGAATTGCAAATGCAGGCACTTCAGCAATTTGCGCCGCAACTGAAGGGAGTTAGTCATTTTTCCTATTCTTGGCAATATCCCTCTCATGATAACGATCGCAAGTTCTGCCGCGTTCATTCGTAGGGGCGGGGTACCCCCGCCCTTACAAGAATAGAGGAAAGCAAATGCAATCGCCCCGACAAACACACTATTTAGGTACAATCAAGCTAGGCGTGAGTTAATCCAAGTGTTTCATGACTGCACCAACAGAAATTCGTAAAAGGGCGATGTCTGACGACAAGACGCGAAGCGTCTACGCGCTAGTTGAGCAATTGCCAGGAGAAAGCCTCACCAAAGCTGTTGAGTTCTTGGAAGCTTTGAGCAATGAAGCTAGTGAGGTAAGGGAATCTATTCCTGCTGAACCACAAGAAAAAGCTTTGCTGCAAATCATCCAACGCCGATTGTGACCCGAAGACCACTTTATCTGGACAGTAGAGGGTTTGAAGATTGTTGGCATAACGCCCATAGGTCGTGCTATGTGTATTCGCCTTGATTTAAATGATGAAAGTCATGGTGAGGGAGCTATTAAAGATGCTCGTTGGTTTTGGGTGCAAGGCGGTTGGCATCCACCTGCTGACGATCCTCCAAGAACCCATTTATCTTGTTATTCCACATTAGACCAGCGATTGATTGGAAGCCTTACAAGTCTAGATTTGTGGGCTACTTGCTTTTGTCTCAAGTCATTAAAAATCGCTCGTAAATCATATTGAAACGATCGAGCATATTCTTCTCTATATTTATGAATCTCATCAAGAATTTCATTCTTGTACATAATTTAGACCTCTAGGTTATATCCAATAAGCTCATAGGGAGTGCAAATGACTGGTAACAAATATCCGAGATCGGAACTAATCTGAGTCAGCTTGCGCTGAATTTGAGCGTTTGCCATGTGCTTGCAGTTCCATGTTAGCAGATAGTCTAAGCTATAGACGGTTGCTAGTGCCATGTGTAAAGCATCGTTAGATGCTTTTGGGGGTAGATTGCTTTGGCTGAGAAACGCTTGAGAGAGTTCAAACGCTTCTTCCGTAATCTCAAGAAGCATTAAGGATTGTAACAAATTCAAACGTTGAGCAGCAATAGCTGGATCTCCCTTGGCTGCCTCGTCTTCAACGATTTCTGATGCGTAAAGCGTAAATGAGCTACTATGTTCGTCCCACCAGTCTTGGGTAATCTTGACATTAGCAGCAACAATCAGATTGTCGGTTGGTCGAGCGGTCAAATGCCCGAAAATACTGGTTTCAATATAGACAGTTGCACTCACAATACAAGCAAAATTTTATCTGTTCCTCATCCTACAGCATTTAGGCTTTATTTTGAGGGTTACCAGGGAGATGGGTGCGTTACACTTCGTTCACGCACCCTACAAGATCAGCGATCGCACTTCTTTGAGCGTGAATTTGGGTGTACTGCCATCTTCTATCCGTTTAACGATTGAAATCGTTAAAAAAGGCAGGTACAAAACCTGCCTCTACAGCAATATTGACTTGAGATTAACTATCTAATTCCCAATTTCCGGCGCACTCAACGACACCACAGGCGCTTTTTGCTGTGCCAATGTGGGCACTGAATCACGCAACCGCGCCGTCAATTGTACAGTTGTAGCGTCGAACACCTGAGTCAACATCTTGGGATATAAACCAATTCCAATAATTGGCACTAACAAACAAGCGATGATAAAAATTTCACGAGGTTCTGCATCTATCAGTTTCTGATGAGCAACTAATTCCTTGTTTTCTTCACCGTAGAAAATTTCCCGTAACATTGACAGCAAATAAATTGGAGTGAGAATCACACCAACTGCCATCAAGAAGACCACAATCAGTTTAAATGTGGGGTTATAGGCATCGCTAGTAGCAAAACCCACAAACACCATCAACTCTGCCACGAAACCACTCATACCTGGTAAAGCTAAAGACGCCATGGAACAGGTGGTCCACATAGCAAACATCTTACCCATTTTCTGACCGACACCGCCCATTTCATCCAACATTAAGGTGTGTGTCCGGTCATAAGTGGCTCCCACAAGGAAGAACAAACTCGCCCCGATCAAACCGTGGGAAACCATTTGCACCATTGCCCCATTCAAGCCCAAATCGGTGAAGGAAGCAATACCAATCGTCACAAAGCCCATGTGGGAAATTGAAGAGTAGGCGATTTTCCGCTTCAGGCTGCGCTGGGCAAAGGATGTGAGGGCAGCGTAGATGATATTAACCACCCCCAAAATTACCAACACCGGCGCAAAATAAGCGTGGGCATCGGGAAGCATTTGGGCATTCATCCGAATCAGCGCGTAACCGCCCATTTTCAAGAGAATACCTGCCAGCAACATATGTACAGGTGCTGTTGCTTCACCGTGGGCATCTGGTAGCCAAGTATGCAGTGGAAAGATCGGTAACTTAACAGCGTAGGCAATCAGGAAGCCAGCGTAAAGCAAAAGTTGGAGATTGAAGGCGTAGTCTTTAAGGGCGAGCGATCGCATATCAAAAGTAACTGTATCGCCATAAAACGCCATCGCCAAGCCAGCCAGCAAAATAAACAGTGAACCACCAGCAGTGTATAAAATAAACTTGGTTGCTGCGTATAGCCGCTTTTTGCCTCCCCAAATCGAAAGCAGAAAGTATACTGGCACCAGTTCCAGTTCCCACACCAGGAAAAACAACAGCATATCCTGGACTGCGAACACGGCGATTTGACCACCATACATCGCCAGCATCAAAAAGTAAAAGAGCCTGGGCTTGAATGTTACAGGCCAAGCTGCTAACATCGCCAGCGTGGTAATGAATCCAGTCAAAATAATTAGGGGCATAGACAAGCCATCTGCCCCTACCGACCAATTCAAATCAATCTGTGGAAGCCAGGGGTAACTCTCCACAAGTTGTAAATTGGGATTGGAGAAGTCGTACTGGCTATAAAAAGCCCAAACAATCAGTGCAAAATCAATCAGCCCGACAATTAGGGCGTACCAGCGCACTGTTTTGCCGTCTTTATCTGGCAATACCGGAACCAGCAGTGACGCTGCTATGGGTAACAAAATAATCGTCGTTAGCCAGGGAAAATTAGCCATGTTAGTTGTTAGTTGTTAGTTGTTAGTTGCTAATTGCTAATTGTTCATTGCTAATTGCTAATTGTTCATTGCTAATTGTTAAAAGCTATTAGCCATTAGCAATTAGCAATTAACTAGTTCAAGTTACACCAAAGACAATCACTAAGCCCAACACAGCGCCAAATATAATCAAGGCGTAAAATTGAGCGCGACCGTTTTCGATGTATTTCAGACCTTCGCCACTGATCAGAGTGAAAAAGCCTGTGAGGTTAACAGCACCATCGACAACGCGGAAATCAACCTCCATGACTTGTCTTGCTAAACGACGCAAGCCGATGACAAAGACGCGATGGTAAATGTCATCAAAGTACCACTTGTTGAGGGATAACTCGTAAAGCGGTTTGATTTTAGCTGCGATCGCGACTGGGTTAATCTTGCCCCACAAATACATCAGCGAAGCCAAGGTAATGCCAATCAAGGAAATCCCAACCGAAGCCCCCGCCATAATGTAAAATTCGTTCGGGTTGAAAAGAGTGGCTTTCTCCACCACTTCCTCAAAAGTTTCATTGGGTGAGAAGATGAACTCCTCAAAGTAGTTGGCGTAGGGAGTTCCCAGCAAACCAATCAACATGGAAGGAATTGCCAAAACCAGCAATGGCAGAGTCATTGTCCACGGTGACTCGTGGGGATATTCACTGTGAGTGTGACCGTGGTCGTCATGGTGGTGTTCTGCGGTTGCTTCCAGTTCTCCCTTTGTCATCGCACCAGGACCAAAAGCGCGAGCTGGTTCAAAACCTGCTACAATAGCCATCCCGGATGGTGACTTGAGTCGCTGCCACATTTCAGTTTTATTGCCTCGGAATTTACCTTCAAAGGTGGTGAAGTACATCCGAAACATATAAAAAGCGGTAATTCCAGCAGTTAACCAGCCGACTCCCCATAAGAATGGGTTAGCTTCAAAGGTCAAGCCTAAAATTTCATCTTTTGACCAGAAACCAGCAAAAGGTGGAATACCAGAAATTGCCAAGCAACCAATCAAAAAGGTAATCGCTGTAAATGGCATATATTTTCGCAGTCCTCCCATCAACCGCATATCCTGCGCCAAAGCGGGGTCGTGACCGACGACTGCTTCCATACCATGAATCACCGAACCGGAACCGAGGAACAGCATCGCCTTAAAGTAGGCGTGGGTCATCAGGTGGAAAAGTCCGGCGCTGTAAGCGCCTACTCCCATTGCCATCACCATGTAACCGAGTTGGGAAATAGTAGAGTAAGCTAAGCCCTTTTTGATGTCGTTTTGTGTAATGGCAATGCTTGCACCCAAAAAGGCGGTGAATGCCCCAGTAAAAGCAATCACGTTCATTGCTGCTGGAATGTGTTCAAATACTGGGTACATGCGAGCAATCAGGAAGACACCTGCTGCCACCATCGTAGCCGCGTGAATCAGGGCTGAGATGGGGGTGGGACCTTCCATTGCATCTGGTAACCAGACTTGCAGGGGGAATTGGGCTGATTTGGCAACCGGACCCAAAAATACTAAAATCGCAAACACAACTGCGAGAACATTGCTTACCGAACCTGTCTGCACCAGTTCTGTGAGGCGATGACCGATGACATCAAACTCAAAGCTGCCCGTTGCCCAGAAAAGTCCGAGAATGCCCAACAGCAGACCAAAGTCGCCTACACGGTTGGTGACAAATGCTTTTTGCGCTGCATCTGCTGCTGACTTGCGATCGTACCAGAAGCCGACCAGCAAGTACGAACACATTCCTACCAGTTCCCAGAAGATATAAATCTGCACAAGGTTGGGGCTGATCACCAGACCCAACATTGAGGAGCCAAACAAGCTCAGATAGGCGTAAAAGCGGACATAGCCTGGGTCGTGAGCCATGTAGCCATCGGTATAAACCATGACAAGGAAGGCTACCGTCGTCACAATCACCAGCATTACTGCTGCCAGGTGGTCAATACTGTAGCCCATGTTCAGGTGAAAATTGCCTGCTGCTGCCCATTCTATGGTACGGGTATAAGAAGCGTGTCCTTGAATTTGGCTCCACAGCAAGGCAAACGACAGCCCCATGGCGACTCCCATCAAAGAGATAATGAATGCCGCATTCGTCTGCCGCAGGCGGTTTGTCTCCTGATTGAACGAGATTAACCCTAGACCGACCAGCATTGCTCCAAAAAGAGGTAACACCGGAATCAGCCAGACATACTGATAGATTACTTCCATCACTGACGCCTACTTTTAGAATTTTTAACTAACTTGTCGAAACTGTTAACAATTGTGACACACACCCTCAAGCATAAAATACCCCACCTGACGGGAATTAGGTGGGGTAATTAAGCATGGTTTTAGATTTGGGGAG
>CAXTSI010000363.1:0-9612 GCA_964246695.1 uncultured bacterium | reverse complement strand
AATTGCTAATTGCTAATTGCTAATTGCTAATTGCTAATTGCTAATTGCTAATTGTGAGTTCAGGAAAGAGCAGCTTGTTTCCCGCGCAGTGGCTCCTGCAGCAAGCTTTATGGCTAATTGCTTTTTTACCATTAGCTATTAGCTATTAGCAGTCTTTACAAGAATTTCAGGCTCTCCTCCACGGAATGCTATAGTTGTTTTACAGTGTTTGGCTATCCAAATGCAACAGGTTCGGATTTGCTTCGATCTTCCATGACCCCGTAATTCCTGGTAATCTATTTAGCTTTCCTTGTCCTTCTCGACTCAGCCGCACTGCTTCTCTCAAAGTGAAGCAACGGCGTCCAACTAAACTCATTTCACCCCGTAGCACATTCAATAATTGGGGCAGATTTTCCAGTCCAGACTTACGCAGCCAAACTCCAAGTGGTGTGATGCGATCGTCTTCTGTCTCAGACAAACTGCAATGAGGGGCGATCGCCTGCTCCCCAAATGTTTTCTCAACGGACGCAGTTGTCCGAAACTTGATCGCCTGAAAGAGTTTACCCCGTTCTCCAATATGCCACTGACGGGAAAAAACTGAACCTGGGGAGTCAACGCGGATCAGCAAAACCAATCCCAGGATGACTGGACTCATAAACAGCAGAAACACCAAGGCAGCGATCCAGTGAGTGAAGCGCTTCAACCACCATAACAGTGTACTTGGTTTCGGCAGTTTATCGGCTGAGGGTATGTGTAGGAATATTGGCTTATTAGCTTGTTTGCACGCTGAAGCCCATAACAAAAGCTTTGCCTCACCCAGATTTGGATCTATGCGAACCAAATTTATAGGAGAATGTTTTAAACACTCTACTAAAGATTGCTCTCCATCCAGTGCAGCCAGATCTGGCTGTTTCAAGTTTCCAGGAGGCTTGACCAACAACTGACCTCGTCGCCATTGAAGTGTGCAATATGGTCCGGGTTTATTTTGGTGTTGGTCGTTCACAGTATAGTGAGTATTGAATGTTGGGATTATTGAGGTTGTCATATTTGAACCCATATAGTGGTAAACGCCAACGCTCTGATATCAAAAGCTATCAGCGCTAAAGATCCTGAGCCACATTTAATTTTTTATTGGAAAAAAATCAATGTGCTTGAGTGAAAAAATTGTTGTATAATTATCCCTACAATATTTTGCACATCTTGAGAAATTATGCTTTTCAAAGATGCACAATATTCGACGATGCCAGTTTTTTAAAGAATTTATAAAGAATACATTGTCTGAGATTCTTGATAAGGGATTAATATCTAGCATAAAGGAAAATCAAGGAAACTGTAGAAAATACAGTTGATTAAATGAACTCTTTATTCACTCTTTAAAAAATTAGCTGATTTTCCAATAATTATTAAGTTTCTATGAATTACTAAACAGTATAACTACGCAGATGGAAGAGAGTACAGAATAATTATAATTTTGCCATAAAAAAGCTTAATTACAAAAATTAATAAAATTAAATAAACGCGCACAAGTTTCTCAAATACATAACCTTTGTACTCGACTTATAATAGCCGCAATAGGAAGAATTCTTGAGATTCAAACAATACAATCAGTAGTCATTAGTTAGGAGTTTTTTTAAGAGTGTATTTACAGCTATTTTCTGTTTATTACCCAGTAGATTGCCGTAGGGACACGGCAGTGCCGTGTCCCTACAATGTGGTCTGTTTACCCTAATTGCTGTAAATATATAGTAGTCCTATTTGATTTGTAAAATTATTAGTAGGGTGGGCAATGCCCACCATTACCAGGTTTGGTGGGCATTGCCCTAGCGATTTTTAAATGAGTAAACCTCTCTCCAAACCTCTCTCCTACAAGGAGAGAGGCTTTAATTTTCTCCCCTTCCCTCGTAGGGAAGGGGTAGGGGGTTAGGTTTTGCAACTGAAAACTGCTGTATTCTGTCCGGCAAATCAACCATAATAAAAACATGTAAACTCATGTAGAAAACGTACTGTAAGGTTTCTACATGATAGGTAATTAGCCGGACATGTAAGTTTGTGTAATCCCATTGCTTGGACTATTTTTCCACAGCTTGTTGCAGTGCAAATCGCTGTTGCTTTGAATAGGGTACATAAGTAGTGTTGGAGTTTGATACCCCATTTGCTACAACCCCAATTAAGTTTAACTTGCTGAGCATAGCTGTGGTCTGCGCTAGCTGAGTTCTAGTAACTCTACCAATACTTGCCACCAGTACCACACTACGACAGTAAGATCCTGTAAGCATAGCATCTACCAAGCCAAGAACTGGAGGAGCATCTATGAGTACCAAATCATAGTTATCCTCAAATTTTGAGATTAACTCCTGCATACGCGGGGAACTCAACAGATTAGCTGGGTCAGCAGGCTGTGGTCCAGCGGTCAAAATATCGATGTAGGAGGAACCTGAGGATTGAACACTAAACTGGTTGGGAAGAGTGGTATCACTTGCCAGTAGAGTTGAAAGCCCCTGTTCGTTGGGAAGGTTCAGCTGTTTGTGCAGACTGGGATTGCGTAAGTTAGCATCGATGAGAAGTACTCTTTTGTGTAACCGCCCAGCACTCATTGCCAGACCCAATGCCAAAGATGACTTACTCTCATCTGGCAACGCCGAGGTGATCATCAGAGATTTGAGCGTAGAAACAGAATTGAAAAGTTCAATATTTTTATAAATCAGATCCAACGATTCCCAACGTGGTGAAGATGGCATTACCTGAATTCTCCAGGGAGCAGAAATTTCCGGCTTGCCAAAAGGTAACTGAATCGCTGACGATCTGGGTTTGGCAGGTGGTAACTTGGGAGTCGTTCCCAACAGTGGTAAGGAAACCTGCTTCTCTAACTCAGCAGTGGTATGAACCGAATCATCAGTCGCTTCCCGAACAAAGGCAGCAATACCTCCCAACATCAAACCAACGACTGCACCTAACATCAAGTTTTGCTTAATGTCAGGACCCACAAACGAGCCTAGTTGGGGTTCTTCCACAACTTGCCACTCATATCCTCCCTTAGCTATTTCCTGAGTCAGATCTTGCTCTGCTTTCAAAAGCTGCTGCAACCTTTCTCGACCTAGTTGGATCTGTGGTTGTAGGCGACCATACTCGGCTAACAGAAGTGGGAATCGTTTGAGCTGGTTACTCAACTCTTGTTCTTTCTTTGCCAGAACTTGATCGCGAGCACTTAAAGAAACTATCACAGTTTGCGTATCAACCAGCTGACCTGCAAGGTTGAGGTCAATTTGACTTTTCTGTCCTTGTTCTAATAGAGACTCTGGCTGGATGTTGGCTGGAACAGATGCACCTCCCAAAGTCCGTTTTTGCTCTTGCTGCAATAATTGCTTCTGACGCGCAAGTTGTTCTATCAGCTTCTGCACGCCAGGAGTTTCATCTGTAAAGGTTAAGCGGGCTTGTGCTAAAAGCAGTTCTGTTTTTTGGATTTCGTTAAGTAATCCTTGGTAGCGATTAGACTGACTGAGACGGGCTTCGACAAGGGCATTTTGGGGAGTACTTTTCAGCTGTTGTTGTAAAGTTTTATAGCGAGCCTGAGCTTCCTCAAACGCAGAACGAGTGGCGCGGCGCTCCTGCTGAATAGCGTTTACAGATGTCTCTGTATTTCTAGCCTCAGTCTCTGGATCGATGAGATTATTTGAACTGCGAAACCTTTGTAGGTATGCCTCAGCCGTAGTCACCTCATTACGTACCTTTTTTAACTGTTCCCCGATAACTAGAAGTCCCTTCTTTAAACGGTTTTGTTGCTGTTCTTTGTTGTATTCCAAATAAACTTGCCGAACTGTTGCCAAAACTTGCTGAGTCTTATTTGGATCTTTATCGGTATAGTCTACTTTGAATATTTTTGTAGCGACTGCATCATCTTTTCCCTTTATTTGAGTTAAGACCAAAGAGCGTTTAAGATCGCCTACTGTTATGTCTGGATACTCAATCTTTAGTTTATTAACTGCTTTTTTCAGGATTCCAGTACTCTGCATCAGGTTGAGTTGGGTCGCAGTATCTATCTCAATAGTAGGATCGGTAAACTGACTATCTGAAGTAGTTCCTGCTTTTTTACCTTGATAGTTAGGTTCTATTAGCAGCTGCATTGAGCTTTTGTAAGTGGGCGGTGTCTTTTTAGTGACGACACCTGCAACGGCAATAGAAGCCATAAATACTACTAAAAACCAAGGAAATCTGCGGAGCAAAACCGCAAACAGTTGTCCGTATCCCGGTTCTTCCTCAACAACTTGATTTACATTGGTACTCAGACTGCTTTGAATCACGTTTACTATCCTTCAACTAACAAATTAAATGAATAATTAATGTACTTTACAGGCTTGGTCAATAACTTGCTCAACTTTAGTAAAGAAGGCACTTTCCGAAAAATTTGTCACTGCATGATTGCGGATGCTTGTGTAATCCCAATAGATTTCACTGGCTTCTAGTAGTGCAGCTAGCAAAGATTCGGGTGCTTGCCTTTTAAAAAAGACTCCTGTTTTACCAGGGATCTGAGTATCTAATACCCCTCCAGCTCCATAAGCTATAACTGGTGTTCCACTAGCATTAGCCTCTACTGGAACTAAGCCATAATCTTCTAGAGCTGCGACTATGATAGACTTGGCTTGAGAAAATAACTGAGTGCGTTGTCCATCAGTCACGTGTCCCAAGAACTCAACATTGTCCAAGGCTTTAGACTTTAATCTTTCTAACTCTGGACCATCACCTGATATTAATAACCGCCACCCTAGCCAATTAAAAGCTTCGACTATTATATCAAGACGCTTGTAACTGATCATGCGAGCGGAGGCAAGATAGTAATCATCTTTTTGCTCGGAAAAAATAAACTTACTGGTATCAATTGGATAGTTAATCACAATTGCTTTTTTGCCGTAAGTGTTTTTAATGCGACGAGCAACAACGCTAGAATTAGCAATGTAAACGTCAGGTTCCTGTGAGTAGGTGAGGTCTACCTTTCTCATGACTTGGAATATTTGTTCGATTAAAGGAGCAAAATATCGATAGTCTCCGTACTCACGTAAATATGTTTCTGTATCCCACAAGAAACGGGTAATATTATGACAGAAGCAAATGTGGTGTGCATCTGGTTTTTTTCGCACTGCTTTCGCAAAGCTAGTGCTGCTGCTGATAATCAAGTCGTAATCTTGTAGATCCAAAGCCCGAAAAGCCGGAAAATAAAGCGGCGCCATCAACCTGAAATACTTTACTGCGCCCGGAATGTTTTGCAAGAAAGTCGTGTTAACGAGACGATCGCCTAAGTCAATAGTTTTTTGAGGATCGTACAAGGAAGTGAAAATGTCTGCTTCAGGGTAGCGCTGACAAAGTAATTCAAATACGCGCTCTGCTCCTCCTTTCTGAGTTAAATAATCATGTACTAAAGCAATTTTCATAAATTTTCCTTAAAAATTGTATTAATTTTCTATAAAATATGCTTAGTCCATGCTTACCAACAACTTTAGTAAATGACGCTTACTATAATTATGTTTTGAATTGCGAAAGGCATCAACATTTACAATTAGCATAAAAACCAGCATTAAGACAGGAGTTGTAGAGACGCGATCGGCTCGCGTCTCTACTGACAAAATGCTACCCAACTGCTGCAAGGGTTTTTCCTTGGGCAAAGTAAGCATTTTGCTCAGTTCGTAGTTTGTCGCAAAGTCTACCAGCAGGCAATTCCACGTCGTCGTAAGTGAGGACTTGATCTTTAGGAATATCTCGCTTCAGTCGGCATCCCTCAGCTAAACCAATGGGTAAGAGGTTTTGCTCATAGACTTCCGGGGAATTCTCACATTGTCCGTAGGTCATGTAATAACCGATGCCATCAAGAGTTTCTCCGGACCTGAGGTCGATTTTGGCAGTAGTGACCACATCAACGAGGGGACCTTGCTTGGGACTTAAAACTTCATCTTGAAAAAGGACGGCGCGAGCCACAGACATCGGAACCTCAAAGTGACAGAGGTGATAAGGAGTGTAAAAGCTGTAGAGGGGACCTTCACCTAACTTGTACAAGTTGAGGTAGTGGCGTTGCTTAGGATCGTCGTGAGTTGCAAATACAAATACCCCTGGACCTGGTTTTGCGCCAACAACGTAATCGACGATGCCGCCCAATTCTTTAAGTTGTTCGACATCATACATGTTGGTCATCTCATCGACATGACCACTGAAGTTGTATCCCAGCATTCCCCGCTTGGCAACTTTCATCCCAGTGGCGTTGGCAACGATCGCTTGCTCGAAAGAAATTTTCGTGCCATCTGCAAAGCTAGTCACCATGTGAGGCTTTTGACCCCAACGTTTAGCAAATGCTTCCTGAGTGGTGGGATTGCGATACGGGTCTTGTAAACCTTTAATGTTACCACACAATAAGGGAGTTAAGCCGATGCTTTTCACGAAGCGGTAGAGGTTCATTTGCACCCCAGGCTGATCGCCGTCACAAGCAGAAAGGATAACGCCTGCTTCTTGGGCGTAAACTTTGAGGATCGGACCGACAGTGCCGTCGAGTTCGGCATTCATCATAATCACATGCTTGCGATGGGCGATCGCCTCCATCACTACAGCAGCACCAAACTCTACCGCGCCTGTCACTTCAATTAAAGCATCAATACCAGAGGCGCGGCACAGTAACATGGCATCTTCTGTGACTGCATACTGACCGCGTGCGATCGCGGATTCCAGATCCTGAACCGTCGAAACGACTGTAGAATTCTCAATCCCCGCTTCCGAATAAGCAAGCTTTGCTGCGTCAACATTGCGGTTGGAGATAGCAACTAACTTCATTCCCGGAACTGAATTAGCAATTTGGTTGGCAATTCCTCGACCCATAAATCCAGCACCAATCATCCCGACTTTAATGGGGTTACCTGCTGACTCACGGGCTTGTAAAGCGCGATCGATAATAATCATGACAACTCCTGTAGAAATTATTGGTCTGTTGGATTAAATTGATACTAACCAGTTATTTGCTATGTATTATAGAGTTGGTCTGTTTTTTATGACGTTCGTTCTCTATAATTTGATCCACCGCGTTGCGGTATGATTCCGCAAATTTCTCTTTAGTATGATTTGCCCGGGCATATTCCCATGCTTTGCACCCCATCAGTTTAAGCTCGGCGACAGGCAAATTGGCAATTCTTCTCACTGTCGCCTGAATTTCTTCAATAAAAGAGGTCTTTAAAATCTCGCCAAAATCGTGAACATCTACGCCAGATTCATAACTGACAATCGGAATCAATCCGGCTTGCAGACAGGTTATGACTGCTCCAGCCTGTCCCTCACAAGCAGAAGGATAAACAAGTCCTAAGCTATTTTTCGTAATCTCTTGAAACTCCGGACTGCTCACATTCACCCATCCAAAAGTATGAATATTGGATGTTTCGTACAGTTCTTGATAGAAAATTTTCTCGAATGGTTTGTCGTTACTTACTGGTCCACAAACCGTTAAATGGTATTCTGGCATTTCCGCAAAGGCATCTAAAACTAAATCTAAGCCTTTCAGAAGTAGAGCACTGCCGCCAAACCAGATGAAACGCTTTCTTACAGCTTCAAAGTCCTTATCTTCAGGTGAGGGATAAACCTCTGAAGAAGAAATCGGGGTACGATAGATAGGTTTGTTGGCGTACTTAAAGGTGTCAACGGTAAAATCGTTTCCCAAAATCGTACCGTAATCGGCATATTCGATGCCCAAATTCGGATTTTCATACCTTTGGGGACGTAAAGTAACGCCTTTTCGCTGTTGTAGGTCTAGAAGTCTTTTGTATTCAGCGAAATTACGGAACACCATATTAGCAATGTCAATGTGGAAGATTTTCACACAATCTTGATTAAGTAATGGTGAAAGCGCTTCCATGCGATCGCGTATGTCAATGAAAAAGTCGTAGTTTTTTTCAGGAACGAATTTTTCATTGTGGAACTGAATGACATCAACGCTATAACCCAGGTCTAGAAATGTTTGCGCGATTAGCAGACATTCCCAGTTCCAACTTTGGTCGTTAGGGATAGGCTTACCAGCTTGTTTTAACAAGAATGGTTCAATCCGATAAGAAAGAAGTACATTTCCTTTGTCCGGTTGTTGCGGCTTTAGAGAAACAACCTTTAACTTACTGAGATAATAGATGCGAGCTTTGACCTTATTTGACAAAAAAGAGAGAAAAGCACCGATCCGAGAAATCAAATTTTTCGCCATATATAGCAGTCCTATTTGATTTTTGAAATACACGTAGGGTGGGCATTGCTAGCCCTGTCAAGGTGGCTTAAAACACTGGAAAATAGACGCCTATAGGACTTACGCATTGACAGAAAAAAACAATTGTGTATTATCACTCGTTACAAGGCAGCAGCCCAAGAACGAGGCAGTGCAAGGCTTTTATTTTAACAAGCTGGCTATTCATATGATGGTCAATTTGTGAGCGTGCGTAAGTCCTAGCCTATTTTCGACATTTGACCTTCGTGACCTTCGCGTCTTCGTGGTTAAAAAATATTTTTTAACCGCGAAGGCACGAAGATCGCGAAGGCGCAGCGTCTAGAAGAGAAGAAAAATCTCATTTTTATGCTTCACCAAGACGCGGGATAGGTGGGCATTGCCCACCATATCCCAATACGGTTCAGTAGTTGTGTACCTACCGATAACTTTTGTAGAGACGTTGCATTGCAACGTCTCTACACACCAGAAATTCCTACCGATTAGCCCTAACACCAAGCGTATTGCACCATATTTGGTGGGCATTGCCCACCCTACAGTACTTAAGATTTTTCACACTCTTATTTAGGATTCATATATCCGCACCTTGAATTAACTGTTGAATGAAAATTAGGTAGAAATCAGAAACTTTCTGGCTAATTTTCCTCATTTCTATATTTCTCAGGAAGATGTACCGCCGACAGTCATCATTCTCATCAATGGCCAATTGAGGTCTTTCTCGGATATTACAGTCACTTCTACAGGCCATTGAATGTTAAAAAATGGGTCGTCATAGCGTAGACCCCGTTCATAGCCCGGTGTGTAAAATTCACCTACCTGATACACGACCTCAGCTTCGTCGGTAAGTGTTTGATAGCCGTGGGCAAACATTTCCGGAATGTACAGGGCGCGGTGGTTTTCTGCGGTTAGTTCCACACCAAAATGCGACAGGAACGTCGGAGACTCAGGACGCATATCAATAATCACATCGTATATAGCCCCTTGAGTACAGCGGATTAATTTTGTTTCTGCTGCCGGAGAAACTTGATAGTGCATTCCCCGCACTGTCCCTTTTTTGTAGTTGAAAGACACGTTGCATTGGGCAACTGTTGGCTTTAACCCGCGTGCTTCAAATTCTCTAGCGCAGAAAGTGCGAGCGAAGAAACCACGGTTATCTGACTTTTCTTCTAGGTCAATAATGATTGCGTCTTTAAGATTGGTTTCGGTAAAGATCATGGTTAACCTCACTTCATAAATGTTTACTACACAGATTCAAAGGCAATTTCCTCAAATTAGCTTAATGGTCGTCCTTTATCATGAATCATTTGTACATAACAAAAAATAAATTTATTTCACAAATCATTAAGAGTTGCTATACCCGAGAACCGTAGGGGCGCGGAAACCGCGCCCTTACCCCGCCCTTACCC
>CAXTSI010000362.1:7398-9614 GCA_964246695.1 uncultured bacterium | reverse complement strand
CCCCCTACTCCCCTTACTCCCTACTTAGGCAGCCAATTGGCACTCAAAACCACAGTTAAACCCAGAAAAATGACTGTGAGTGCCCAAGTAACTCGGTTTAATGTGTTTTCAGCACTTTTGGTGCTGCTAAATAATTGGGCTTGTCCGCCAATGGCGCCAATGCCATCACCTTTAGGGCTATGTAGTAAAACTAAGATAATTAAACCAACAGCTGAAAAAACCCAGATAGCTTCTACGACGTTAGTAATTGTCATGGTAGTAATTGTTTTAAGAGTTAAGAGTTGATTGTTAATTGTTGATTGTTGTTTGTTATTACTA
This sequence comes from uncultured bacterium, assembly GCA_964246695.1. Taxonomy (GTDB): domain Bacteria; phylum Cyanobacteriota; class Cyanobacteriia; order Cyanobacteriales; family Nostocaceae; genus Stigonema. The sequence continues at coordinate 9,296 of CAXTSI010000362.1, read as the reverse complement.
AAACAATCAACAATCAACAATCAACAATACTCTGTTACAGCCCAACTGGTGCGGGAGTACGACTTAATTGCACTTCATACAAAGCAGGTTCTAGGAGTGATTTCCCTGTCATTTCCGGAGGAATTGGCAGTTGTAAAATCTCCAGAATGGTGGGAGCAATGTCAGCTAGCTTGCCATCACTTCGCAAAGCCACGTTTGTGCCATGTCCGGGGATTTTCACCCCTTCTCCTTCCACTAAGATGAAGGGGACTGGATTGGTGGTGTGGGCTGTCCAAGGATTGCCGTCACTATCTAGCATCAACTCGGCATTGCCGTGATCGGCAGTAATCATGGTTGTACCCCCAGCTTTGCTAATGCTAGCAAGTAGGTTCGCCAAACAGCGATCGACGGTTTCTACTGCATTAATCGTAGCTTCTATGTTACCAGTATGTCCTACCATGTCTGGGTTGGCATAGTTGATCACAACTAGAGAGTAGATGCGCTTTTCAATAGCGGCGATCGCTAGATCTGTTAATGCATTCGCTGACATCGCCGGTGCGCAGTCGTAAGTCGCTACCATGGGACTATTTACCAGTTCCCGATCTTCTCCAGCAAAAGGTTCTTCCAAACCACCGTTGAAGAAGTAGGTAACGTGGGCGTATTTTTCTGTTTCCGCAGTCCGCAACTGTTTTAGATCGTGGTTAGCAATCACTTCCCCCAGAATGTTACTCAGGTTTTGAGGTTCAAAGGCAACCCCAACTGGTAACTCTGGATCGTACTGAGTAAAGGTGACAAACGACAGCGGCTTGATTTGCTGTCTTTCAAAACCATTAAATTCTGAAACTAAGAAAGCTTGGGTGAGTTGTCGGGCGCGATCGGGGCGGAAGTTGAAAAATATTACCCCATCTCCTGGTTCTACTGCGCCCGGTGCAATTCTGACTGGAAGCACGAACTCGTCTGTTACACCCTCTGCATAAGATGCTTGTAGAACGGACACTGCAGAAGAACCATTACCAGGACCATCTTGTGTCATCACGTCGTAGGCACGTTCAACCCGATCCCAGCGGCGATCGCGATCCATCGCGTAGTAGCGACCGCTGAGAGTGACTATGCGCCCTACTCCTATGCGGTCTATGTAATCTTGAATCAGCCCAATTGCTGTCACGCCCTCTTTTGGGGACGTGTCACGACCATCGGCGATCGCGTGTATACACACCGATGATAAACCTTGAGACTTTGCTAGGTCAAGTAATCCGAATAGATGGCTGATGTGCGAGTGTACCCCACCCTCAGAACAAAGCCCGATCAGATGCAACTTGCCATTGCGACTCTGCACTTCCTGGCAAATTTTCACAAGTGCTGGGTTGCTAAGGATGGAACCATCTTCTACGGCATCTGATATGCGTACCAATTCTTGTGGTACAACTCGCCCAGCGCCAATGTTTAGATGACCAACTTCTGAGTTGCCCATTTGACCCTCTGGCAAACCCACAGCTTTTCCTGATGTACGGATGAGGGTATGCGGATAGGCTGCCCATAGGCTTTCCATTACGGGAGTTCTAGCAGCAGCGATCGCATTTCCACGTTTCTCCTCGCAGTAGCCCCATCCGTCTAAAATGACTAGCACCACGGGAGCAACAGGTGCTTTGGTCATAATAAATTTACCCTTTACTTTTTGTAATACTCGAATGATACCACTGCTAATGGCAGCCGCAAGTGAATTTTTGCTTATTAACTTCTTTTATTACAACTTCCTCGGTTTTTTCAAGATTTCTTAAACTTTCTTTATTTTTAAATTGTGTTGCTAATCACAGTCAATTGGTAATTGTTAGTTGTTGGTTGTTAGTGGTTAGTTGTTGCCCACTAACCACTAACCATTCTCTATCGTTGTTGGTTGCCCACTAACCACTAACCACTAA
>CAXTSI010000362.1:0-7298 GCA_964246695.1 uncultured bacterium | reverse complement strand
AACCATTCTCTATCGTTGTTGGTTGCCCACTAACCACTAACCACTAACCACTAACCACTAACCATTTTCTATCGCTGTTAATTGCCCACTAACCACTAACCACTAACCACTAACCATTTTCTATTTGCGTTTTGCAGTAGTTTTGGCAGCTTTAGCGGCTTTCTTAGCTGCTTTTTCGGCAGCTTGCGCAGCTATTAAAGCTTGTTCTTTTTCTTCAGCAATTTTTTCCAGATAGTAATGATAATCACCCAGATAGACGCGGAATTCGCCATCGCGGATTTCGACAATTTTATTGGCGACTTGAGAGATGAAATAGCGGTCGTGGGAAACCACAATTGCGGCGCCTTCATAGTTTTGTAGGGCGAGTTCCAGCATTTCTTTGGCTGGAATATCTAGATGGTTTGTCGGCTCATCTAAAATTAATAAATTAGCAGGACGCAACAGCATTTTTGCCAACGCCAGACGTGCTTTTTCGCCGCCACTCAATGCCGTAACTGGTTTAAATACGGTGTCGCCGCTAAATAAAAACTTTCCTAAAAGGGTGCGGACTTCTTCATTTTTCCAGTCGGGAACTTCATCATGGATAGTTTCCATGACAGTTTTTTTCAAATCCAAAGCTTCTGCCTGGTTTTGCTCAAAGTAACCGGGAATAACGTTGTGTTCGCCTAATGTGGCACTGCCTTCTGTGGGTTTTTCAATCCCCATAATCAGGCGTAACAAGGTAGACTTACCTGCACCGTTGGGACCGATAAAAGCGATGCGATCGCCTCTTTCAATCAGGAGATTTGTTCCCAAAAACAGTATTTTGTCGTCGTAGGTATGAGTTAAATCTTTAATTACCACTACCTCACGCCCACTTCGGGGTGAAGGAGGAAACCGGAAATGTAAAGTTCTTACCCCAGATATGGGTGCTTCAATGCGCTCAACTTTTTCCAGTTGTTTTTCCCGGCTTTTTGCCTGAGTACTACGGGTAGCACTAGCACGAAATCGATCAACAAACGTTTGCTGTTTTTCTAGTTCTTTTTGCTGACGTTCGTATGCACTCAATTGCGCTGATTGGTTTTCGGCTTTTTGTTGTAGGTATGCTGAGTAGTTGCCTAGGTAGGTGGCGGAAACGCCGCGTTCGGTTTCGACTATTTGAGTGCAAAGCCGATCGAGAAACTCACGGTCATGGGAAACTATGACCATCGGGGTGATCAGCCCTTTGAGGTAATTTTCCAGCCACTCGATGGTTTCTAGATCTAGGTGGTTTGTCGGTTCGTCCAGCAGCAATAAGTCTGGTTTTTGCAGAAGGATTTTGCCTAAACTCATCCGCATTTGCCAACCGCCGCTAAAGGAACTGACGAGGCGCTCTGCATCTGCCAATTCAAATCCGACTTCTGGTAAAATTTTATCTATCTGCGCCTCTAAGTTGTAGCCATTCAAGGCTTCAAACTGCCGTTGGAGGCGATCCATTTTGTTGATCAGTTTATCTAACTCCTCAGGCGTGGCAGTTTCCATTTCCCGGTGTACCTGTGTCAACGCTTCATTAACTGTGTTTGCTTCGTTAAAGGCACGCCACAATTCTTCTTTGACGGTACGGGTGGGGTCTACTTCAAACTCTTGGTTGAGGTAGGCTATGTGTAAGCTGCTAGGACGAATGATTTCGCCTGCGGTCGGTTCAATTTCCCCAGTGATAATTTTCAGTTGGGTGGATTTTCCTGCACCGTTGACACCGACCAAACCAATGCGATCGCCTGGTTTGACTTCCCAGTTGATATCCTTGAGGACTTCGCCTGTGGGATAAGTTTTATTTATATGTTCAAGTCGCAGCATCAAGTGTCTCCAAGGTAGGTGATGGGTGGGGAAGGCAGAAGTGCTAGCTCCGAATCAATCTTAACAAAATTTAACTACAAATAGTACAAGGCAATTAGCTTGACATCAAGCAAAACGCCTCAATGGGGCTGATGCTAGTCATGATGCTTGTTGAGCAACTTGCTGGCACAATTGATGTAGAGAGGGGCGAGATCGCATGGTTCAAAGTTCAATTCTCTCAACGTTACGTTAAGTAACGCCGAGTTCACAATTATGACTATAATTTCATTTTTCATCCAAAATTAGATAAAATCTGAAATTCTATGTTAAGATATTTAACATAAGCAATTTATGGTTGACATTTTAATAGTTGAAGATGAGCGGGTGGCAGCTTGGAATATTCAACTTGCCTTGCAAAACTTTGGGTATACTGTTGTCGCTAACGTGGCGTCTGGTAAAAAGGCTGTTTATCTTGCCGAAACACTCAAACCGGATTTGGTGCTAATAGACATACGTTTGCCTGGTGAAATGGATGGTATTGAAGCTGCCACCAGAATCCGCAAGTTTCATATTCCGGTTGTTTACCTGACTGCCTATAGTAACGAACACACCATAGAGCGGGCAATTGCTACTGACCCTTACGGCTACCTGATCAAACCCTTCAAACGTATAGAATTACATACTACTATAATCACAGCTTTGCACCGCTGTCAAGCAGAAAAACAGTTACTTGCAACAAAGCAATGGCTGGCATCCACCCTGAATAGCATCGGCGATGGCATGATTGCAACTAACCAAGAAGGTCGCATCAACTTTATGAATCCTGTCGCTGAAACTATCACAGGTTGGCAGGCGTCACAAGCCATTGGCAAGTCAGTCAATCAGGTGCTGAATCTGTATCACGGTGAGACGGGGCTGGCGATGGAAAATCCACTGCTACAGACAATGCAAGAGGGTATACCTATTCAGTTGCCCCAATGCCTGTTGCGGACAAAGTTGGGCACAGAACGCTTAATCGATCATGTCGCCACCCCAATTCGCGACGCTTTTGGTAAGGTACAAGGCGGGGTGATGGTTTTTCGGGACATTACCGAAAGTCAGCGCATGCAAACGGCATTGCGAAAGAGCGAAGCCAGATTTCATCTGCTAGCAGCGAACCTACCAGGGGTGATGTATCGGACGCTGCATCGGCTAGATGGTTCAGTTGAATGGAACTACGTCAGTCCCAGTTTTCAAAATTTGTTTGAAATGGATTTGGAGTCCTTTCAGCAGGGGGGTGAAGATCTACAAACTGCCATCCACCCCGATGATGCCAGTTCCATGCAAATCGCGTTGGATACTGCCCTATCTACGTTGTCACCCTTGAAATGGGAGGGACGCATTCTCGTTCCTTCTGGGGAAATGAAATGGATTCAGGTCCTCAGCCGCCCCACCCAACAGGCAAATGGGGAAATAATTTTTGATGGCTTGATTGTGGATATCAGCGATGCCGTACAGCAAGCCGCTTCGCGTCTACGCAAACTAACTGAGCAAGCGTTGCAAAGGCAATTGCAGCGCGAACGGTTATTGACTGAGATTGGCAAGCAAATTAATAAATCTCTGGATTTGAATGAAATTCTGACCACAGTAGTGACTGAAGTGCGCCAAATCCTTCAGGTTGACCGAGTGTTAATTTTTCAGCGCCATCCAGATGGTTCGGCCGTCGTCATTCAAGAATCGGTTGATTCTGGGTTATCGGCAACACTTGGACTCAGCTTCCCAGATGAATGTTTTCCACCCGATAGTGATGAGTTTTACAACCGAAAAGAGCCGGTGGTAATTACCGATCCGGAGCGATCGAGCAACTGCATGAGGGAATTTATGCAGCAATTTGGCGTTAAGTCCAAGGTTGTTATCCCCATTATGAAATACGAAGACACGAACAGAACAAGCCTCAAATCTCAAACGGCAAAATTATGGGGGCTACTCATCGTTCATGCTTGTTATGACTACCGTAAATGGCAACCGGAAGAAGTTGATTTACTTTGTCAAATTTCACATCCTTTAGGGATTGCCATTCAGCAGTCAGAACTCTACCAAAAACTAAAACAGGCAAATCAGCAACTAGAGTACCTTGCCATGATAGACGGGCTTACCCAAGTTGCCAACCGTCGTCGTTTCGATGAGTACATACAGCAACAGTGGAATCAATTAACGCAGGAGCAAACACCCCTATCATTAATTTTATGTGATATTGATTATTTCAAACGCTATAACGATACTTACGGTCATCCAGCTGGAGATGAGTGTTTAGTGCAAATTGCTCAAGCAATCAACCGTGCCGTTAAAAGCTCAGCAGATTTAGTAGCGCGTTACGGCGGTGAAGAATTTGCCGTAATTTTGCCTAACATTTGTGAGCAAGAGGCGGTGCAGGTGGCAATAACTATTCAAAATCAGGTGCGCCAGCTTCAGCTAGACCATCTTGCCTCTGATGTCGGAAATTATGTCACAGTCAGTATAGGCATTGCCAGCACTGTTCCCAGTCCCAACAGTTCGCCCCAAGCCTTAATTGCCGCAGCAGATCGGGCACTTTACCAAGCAAAGCAGCAGGGGCGCGATCGATACTATGCAAGCACTTTGTAACAGCTTATTGCACCATTGACGCCAAGCAAATGAAGACAATAAAGATACGCGGCGTTTGGCTTACCACCACAGATAGTAAAGTACTCCTTTCCCGGCAACGCATTGCGTCAGCGATGGACTTCCTTGCCGAGACAGGATTTAATGTTGTGTTTCCTGTGGTTTGGAACAAGGCAACGACATTATATCCTAGTCAAGTCATGCGACAGACATTTGGGATAGAAATTAACCCAACATACATAGGGCGCGATCCTTTAGCGGAAGTGGTTACCGAGGCGCGGCGTGTAGGGCTTCAGATCGTTCCCTGGTTTGAATATGGATTCGCCAGCTCCTACAATTTAAATGGTGGACCACTGCTGGCAAAAAAACCTGAATGGGCTGCCCGTGACTATCAAGGTAATTTGCTCAAAAAAAACGGCTTTGAATGGCTAAACGCCCTTGACCTCGAAGTCCAGGGTTTCCTGTTAAACTTAATACTGGAAGTTGTAAAAAATTACGATATTGATGGCATTCAAGGTGATGACCGCCTGCCGGCATTACCCTCCGAAGGTGGTTATGACCTAGGAACAGTGGAACGCTATCGCGCTTCATTTAATAGGAATCCACCAAAGAACCCCAAGGATAGACAATGGTTGCAGTGGCGTGCTGATATTCTAACTAACTTCTTAGCGCGTCTTAATCGAGAAGTCAAAGCTGTTAATCCTAACCTGCTGGTGTCAATGGCTCCTAATATTTATGATTGGGCATTTAAAGAATATCTGCAAGACTCACCCGCTTGGCTTGAACAAGGATTGGTGGATATCATTCACCCGCTCATTTATCGCCGCGACTTCAAAAGCTACAAAGTTATGCTCGATCAACTGCTAACTCAACAGTTCACAAATGTGACACTGCCGAAGTTAGCACCGGGAATTCTGATGAAGGTTGGTTCTTATCGGATGACTCCAGAGTACCTGTTGCAGGTAATTGAGTACAACCGCACTTGTGGCATTTCAGGGGAAGTGTTCTTCTTCTACGAAGGTTTGCGAGAAGATAATAACGCCTTAGCTCAAGCGTTGCGACGTGGTCCTTATGGGGCGTAGGGGCGGGGTATCCCCGCCCACACAGGAGTAGGGAGAAAGCATATTTTCATGCTTGGGGCGGTGTGATATCATGCCCGGTAGTTGTGATGATATACAGCAGTTTTCAATTGAATCGGTGCCACATTGTCAGGGCGCGGAGACCGCGCCCCTACGGTTTAATGGTGCTGTAAGGCCTCAAACACGTGCTTGGGAGAGGGTTTGGGGGTGAGGGGTGGATATTATAGCTAATCAATCGGACTTGATATGAGCAACACTCATGTCATCTTCAACTTGGCAGCAGATGCTGGGATTTTTGATAATTATTTTTTAGGGGGCGATCGCGTGGAAAATCAATCGCAGCTTATACGAGTCATTGAGACTCTCAAACAAGATCTACCAACTCTTTTTCAAAAAGACATTTCTTATGATATTTATACGCAGGATATCTACTTTCAAGATCCGGTTAACAAGTTCAAAGGAAAAGTGAACTACCGGATTATTTTTTGGACTTTGCGATTTCACGCTCAGCTATTTTTTACAAAAATTTACTTTGATTTACATGACGTAGAGCAGTCAGATGAGGAAACGATTTTAGCCAAGTGGACAGTACGAGGCATTTTGCGTGTTCCTTGGAAAGCTAAAGTTTTTTTCAATGGCTACTCCACGTACAAACTTAATCAAGATGTTCTGATATACGAGCATCTTGATACTTGGGACCGCAAACCAAGCGAGATTTTGCAGCAGTTCTTCCGCAAGGGCGGAGACATCTGAGAGTATATAGCCATCCGTGGAGGAGAGCGTGAATCATACTCCCGAACCGCCCGAAGATTACCTATTTAATAAACCGCGTACTGCAAAGCAGAAGCCGCAGGCTAGACGCAAAGGACACGAAGAAAGAAGAGAAAGAAGATCGGTAATCTTACACCGGTTCGGGAGTAGTTGTAGGGTGGGCATTGCCCACCAAACCTGGTAATGGTGGGCAATGCCCACCCTACGAAATAATTTCACAAATCTGATAGGACTGCTATATGTTATTTGCCTTCTTGGGATTCAGCCCCTTTGTGGGAAATCTAGTAGCAACAGTGTTAACATTTGTTTACGTTTTCGGTCTTGTGGCGCTGTTGAATTTGTGCGTTACAAGGTTTGGGCTAGCGCAGGATATTAGCCGCAAAATTACGCACATTGGTGCTGGTTCAGTCATCGCGTTTTTGCCACTTTACAGCGATTTAGACTGGTCAAAGTACTTGAATGTGACGATCTTTGTGGTGTGGATCGCCCTCCTGATATACAAAGGGCTTTTTGCCAACCCAGAGGACGAAGCAGTTAAAACCATGACCCGCACAGGTGACAGGCGCGAACTTCTGAAAGGTCCGCTTTATTTCGTAATTGTCGCAACTATTTGCGGCACACTATTTTACAAAAGTTTCCCAGGAATTGTCGCTATGGCAACCCTCGGCTGGGGCGATGGCGTTGCACCAATAGTCGGCTCTAAATACGGCAGATTGAAGTACAAAATTTTCAGCGACAAAAGCTTTGAAGGAAGCCTCTCGATGTTTATTTTCGCTTTTGCTGCCAGCCTCTTTTTTGTCTGGCTTGTTTTACCAAGCTTCGTGAATATCAGCAGAATTTTGCTGCTAGCTTTTGTCGCAACAATTGTCGAAGGATGTAGCCCGAAAGAAGTTGATAATATCTTGATTCCAGTAGCGGTAATTGTGGCGGCATTTGTTTACTCCTGAACCACCTAAAGAATACCTAATTTAATGAACCGCCAACTTACATCTTGCACCTGGGTGAAAAACCGGGTTTCTTGAGAATGACTAATGG
>CAXTSI010000361.1:0-9679 GCA_964246695.1 uncultured bacterium | reverse complement strand
CAACAACCAACAACCAACAACCAACAACCAACAACTAACAACTAACAACTAACAATTTTATGGTCAAAAATCAGATGCTATTACCCAATTCTCTCAAAGCCCCCGTTTTTATCCAAAAGTTTCAGTGGATTGCTGACCCTGTAGGATATATGGAAAAAGCGGCTCAACAATATCCAGACTTTTTCTCTTCTAAAGCAGCTGGTTCTAACGGTACTCTGGTATTCGTGCAGCATCCCCAAGCAGTTCAGGAAATTTTAACTAACGACAGAAAGAAGTTTGCCGCCCTCAGTGAGGAAAACAAAATTTTGCTACCCATAATAGGGGACTATTCAGTTATCATGCTGGAGGGCGATCGCCATAAACAGCGACGTCAACTTTTGATGCCTCCCTTTCACGGAGAGCGGATGCGAGCCTACGGTCAGCTAATCTGCAATCTTACTGAAAAAGTCATTAGCCAGTTACCACACAATCAGCCCTTCTTGGCTCGACATGAAATGCAGGATATTTCCCTACAAGTCATTTTACAGGTTGTGTTTGGCGTCTATGAAGGAGAACGTTACCAACAACTCAAGCGCCAACTAGCTTTGATGTTAGATGTTTTTCGATCACCCCTCAGTAATAGCTTCCTGTTTTTCCCGTTCCTGCAAAAAGATTTAGGACCAAGGAGTCCTTGGGGAAGGTTTGTGCGTCAACGTTCCTCAATTAATGAATTGCTCTACGCGGAAATTGCTGAACGCCGCGAAAATCCGGATTCGGATCGCATCGATATCCTCTCGTTGCTGATGAAAGCATTGGATGAACAGGGTAAACAGATGACAGATCAGGAGTTGCGCGATGAGTTGATGACCCTGCTGTTTGCTGGACATGAAACCACGGCAACGGCAATGGCTTGGGCATTGTATTGGACGCACCAAAACCCGGAAATCCGGGAAAAACTGCTCCAAGAACTGGATACCCTTGGTGAAGCCCCCGACCCGATGAGCATTGCGCGGCTGCCTTATCTGAGCGCTGTTTGTAATGAAACTTTGCGTATTTACCCAGTTGGAATGTTGACATTTGCCAGGGTAGTGCAAGAAAGAGTTGAACTACTGGGACATCAGTTTGAGCCTGGGACTATAATGTATGGCTGCATTTATCTTATGCATCACCGTGAAGATTTATACCCCAATCCCAAGCAATTTCAGCCAGAACGCTTTTTAGAACGCCAATTTTCTCCCTATGAATTTATGCCATTTGGCGGTGGTGCCCGTGGCTGTATTGGTAACGCTTTGGCAATGTTTGAAATGAAGTTAGTCTTGGCAACGATACTGTCACGCTATCAACTGGCGCTGGTAGATTCTCGACCAGAACGACCTCAGCGGCGGGGTGTAACGCTTGCGCCAGGAGGTGGAGTCAAGATGGTAATTACAGGGCAGCGTGTACGTCAAGAGTCCCAACAGACTATGGCAATTAATTAGCGGCGAATAAGGAATGGTTAATTGTTCATTGTTCATGGCAAACAACAATTAACAATTAACAATCAACAACTAACAATTAACAACTCATTAGCACCTAAAAGGTGAAGGGAGCGATCGCGGCAATATCAGGATCTGAGTTGCCTACCTGACTGATACTGAGTATCCATACACAAGCCCCCTGGTTGATAAATATCTGCGTAACCGTATCGCTTGCCTTGTGAGGCAGGATGGTTCGCCAACTCAATAAAGCTGTGAAAAGTTGTTTGAGAGGACTGTCCTCTAGAGAACTCCCCAAGTCTTCAACAGAGTTTTGCCAGTCAGCCCGTGCTACCCCAAAAGGCAATAGCTCATGCCTGAGAGATGTGCCTAAATTTACCACCTGTTTAAAGTAGGTGGCTAGTTCGGGATGGCGAAGTAACCAATCTTTAAACTGCGGGTTGGATTTGATGGCAAACGGGAGATCTGTAGGACGGGATTGGATGGCAACTTGGATAGCTTTAATTGCTGCATACAATGCTTGGTTAGAATCCTGGGCGCAATTGTTTGCCGGACCAACGTAGGTGACACCTGTGCCATCCCCAATTCGGTAACGCGCTGTCATAATTTCAAGTTGACGGATGAGAACTCTCAATGGTGAGTGCTTCACTCCATCAACTTCGTAGTCTTGAGTGACCGCATCTAACTTGATTAAGATGTCGGAAACGGGACGAATTCCCAACCAACCAAACTGGCGATCGCGATCGCACTTGGAGGTACCCGATGACTAACCACAACATTAACGACGATAGAAGGGATAAGATTAACATCCGTCGCTCCCTTTCTCAAGAGGAACGTCAACTTTTAGAGAAAGAACTATTTGTTGATGATTCTGAACCGTCAACTCAAGAGTTAATGCAGCTTGCGCAAAGAGGTGGTGCATTTGATTTCTTGGATGATGAACCAGATATCTATACCTTGGAAGATGGAGAACCTGTCTAATATCCTTGAAAAAAGGAGATGTGGTTCTAGCTCCATTTCCATTTACTGATTTAAGTCAAACCAAGTCACGTCCTGCTGTTGTCCTGTGGGTAAGTTCTACAGGTAGCCATGATGTTACACTATGCTTTATTTCATCCAAAAATCTCACCAATATAAAGCCAGAAGAATTTTTGCTCAATGATTATGATGTCGAGTTTCCAGGTACTGGCTTAAAAGTTACCGAAGTAAAGTCTATAATTATATATCTAACCATCCGAATGCATTGCTTTCCGAAGTCTCTCAAGATTGTTACGCACAGTGACAGTGTTGGGATGATTTGCCCCTAATAGTTGGTCACGACTCTCTAACGCTTGCATGTACAAGAGTTCTGCTTCCGCGTATCTCCCTTGGTTATTGTAGAGTAGAGCCAGGTTGTTGAGACTAGTGGCAACATCTGGATGCTCCTCTCCCAGCAGGCGTCTTCTTATTGCCAGTGCTTGCTGTAACAAGGGTTCGGCTTCCGCGTACCTCCCTTGGTTATAGTAGAGATAAGCCAAGTCGTTGAGGCTAGTGGCAACATCTGGATGCTCCTCTCCCAGCAGGCGTCTTCTTATTGCCAGTGCTTGCTGATACAAGGGTTCGGCTTCACTGTAGCGTCCTTGGTTATTGTAGAGGAATGCTAGGTTATTCAGGGTATATGCTAAATCTATGTCCAAACCTAGTTCTTTTTGTAGTTCGACAGCCTTCTGATAATACTCAATTGCAAGTGCTTGTTCTGTTTTGTAATCCTGAGCTTCACCCTGATTTAGCCTTCTTCTATAAATATCTCCCATCCGAAAGTATAAGGTAGCCAAGTTCGGGTCTTTTACCCCCCGTTGTTGTTGTGTCTGCCGAATTAACTCTTTTAAGTCTTCTATAGGTAAGAAATAGGGGTTATCATCATTAACATTCCATAATTCCCCATCGTTGAAGGCAAAGCGGATGGGTTCCAATTCTCTAGAGGAAACGGCAATTCTCTTTTTAGACACAAATCGGAAGACACCGTTGCGCCAACTCCAAAAATCTGGGGCTTTTTTAATCAAGTTAACCAAAATTTGGTTAGTTACCCACAAGACAATTGCATAGGGAAAATCGCGCAACGCTTCCCGTGTCCACTGTAAGTAACCGAAAAAAATCTCTTGTTCAGAGCGTTCCTTCCCCAATCTGAGAAAATAAAGTTGCTCTGCACCCGTCACTGTTATCACCGCCGGATGATGCTGACGGAGATATTCTTCTTTTTCCACCAGTTGGTTAATAGCTGCTTTAAGACTTGGTTCCCCCCGCGCCAGTGTCACCTGATAAGGACGAAAGCGGGGTAGTAGTTCGGCTTCATACTTGGTAATAATGCGATCGCGTCCCTTAGCATCATCACAAACTGCAATCAGCAAATTTAAAGTCTCTTCTTTGGCTTCTATAGAAACAATCAAATCATCATAAGCTTCCTGATTTTCCTCATCAAGGTCTAATAATTCTTGAGATGTAATATCAAATCCTTTAGATCGGAGTTGGGTGTGGGGTGCGCTATTTTCCATTGATTAACCCCTGCTCTCTCAAAAGTTCTACAACAATAGGGTGAACATCGTACCAGTTCTGACGATTTCGATATTCCAAAACATACAGTCCGTGTAGTAAATCTAAAAACTCTGCTTCCTTGGGATCATCAGGCATAAAGTTCTGATAAGTAGTGTGCAAAATAGCATAATCCACTTTGCCCAAAGGAATCGCAAAGTCATTGCGGATACTATTAATTGCTCGGTCTAAAACTTCCTCATCAATAATCACTGATTGCCCTGGAGATCGCCGAATTAGTCGCAGACAAATTCGGCAACATTCATTAGCAATTCTAATTAACTCTCGCAGCACACCACCACTACTTAAAACAATTTTATCAGCAATTTGTGATTCTATTAAATTAGGAGAAATACGCTTTTTTAAGATTTCACACAGGACATCTGTAGCTTCAGCACGAGGTTGTGAGTTAGGCTGGCGGCTCTGCCTCTTGTCAAAAAGTTTCAGGACAGGCATCACTACAATTTGGTCGTTTGTTTCCGTCTCAACCAGTGGTCGGAGAAACTTATCACGTAGAACAGCAATTGGTATAGTGTAAATAATTCTAAAGTTAGGTTGACAAAGAGCTTTGATGTTGTCCCGATAAATATCGTTTACTCTTCCCAGTTCTAATTTATCTAAATCATCAATCATCACAAGAACATCTTTTTTAGTTGTCACTTGAATAACAGCAGCAATTTCATTAATTCTGGCAACTAAATCTGTAATTTTTCGCTCAAATTCCTGCTTAATTTCATACCGAACGGCAGCATCAGCTTTTAACTTAGCAGTAATCAGCTTAAGCAGGTCAAAGCCCGTTGAACCCTCGGCCTTTAAAGTTGCTGTTTCAGTCTTAGTGCGGGTAGCAAACCACTTATAGAGAGCATTTTTAGTGGATTGTGAAATTTCGATTTGAAGTGCTTCCGCCTGATACATTAAATTGACTGCAATGGCAAACAAAATATTGATGTGGTTAACATCAGACATCTCTATTGTGTCTGATATAGAGAATAAAACCACAAAATAGCGGTCATGCACTCGCCTGGTAAACTCAGCTAACAACGTGGACTTGCCACAGCCTCGATGTCCTGTGAAGATAATTTTGCCATCCCCATTAGGGCTATCTTCCACTAATTGCTCTAATTCTTCAATTACCTCATCACCATAATCAACTCTAAATTTATCTAAGTCTTTTTGCTCTAAGAGTGGCAACAGTTCCAAGTTTCTATATGCTTCTTGAAATGACTTTAATAAATCTTCCGACATGTGGTAGTTCCATAAGACGTGCTAACTATTAATATAATGGTGCATTCCTTGCTGACGCAGAAATTAGAGCGATCGCCTTTTACCTTCTTAACCTCAAGTGCGCCTTTGCAAGCAAAACTTCCTCCAAAAAAATAACCCCTCTCCGCGCTTGGGAGAGGGGCTAGGGGTGAGGTACTCTAATAAGCGTCCTGCAGCTCGTAGAAATCAGGCGAGATGTAATCCTTACGTAAGGGCCAACCTACCCAATCTTCCGGCATCAACAGCCGTTTCAAATTCGGGTGTCCTTCGTAAACAATGCCCAACATGTCGTAAGTCTCACGCTCTTGCCAGTCTGCTGTCTTCCATATCCAGTACACTGAAGGCACTCTGGGGTTTTCTCGTGGTAAGAAAACCTTTAAGCGTACTTCTTCAGGGCGATCGGCATTATCACTGATTTTAATCAAGTGATACACACTGACCAACTGCTGTCCTGGTCCCAAATCAATACCACATTGACACTGGAGAGAATTAAACCCGTAGGCATACAGTGCTGTAGCAAGGGGGAGCAGAAAATCTGGTTCCACCTTAATGATCTCTACACCGTTATGGTCTGCTGCCAAAGACTCATGGGCAAAGTCATTTTCCGTCAGCCACTGGGAAACTTTATCCGATTTTACCAGAGACTGTTCTGCTGTTGGTACTGGTTTTGATTCTTCAGCCACGGGGTGTTTCCTCCTTTTGTGCCTGTGTCAGCAAAGCTGGTGGTACTGGCATCCCGATCGCCTGTGCCAATTCCTTTGGCGGTGCGACGCGAGTTTCTGACTGCATATACTTACCAGTGAGGATTTGCTCTGCTGGCTTCATGCTGTGAGTGGTGCTGTAGTAGCGGTGGGTTTGCGTAATCAAACCCCGTTCTTGTATCGAATCATTAGCTATCTTCTTCCGCAGCTTGATGATCGCATCGATAATCGCCTCTGGGCGTGGTGGACAACCAGGCAAGTACACGTCCACGGGAATCAATTTATCGACTCCACGCACCGCCGTGGGAGAATCGACGCTGAACATACCACCAGTAATCGTGCAAGCGCCCATAGCAATTACGTACTTCGGTTCTGGCATTTGTTCATAAAGACGCACGAGTTGGGGTGCCATCTTCATGGTGATTGTCCCCGCCGTAATAATTAAGTCAGCTTGGCGGGGGCTAGAACGGGGAATCAAACCAAAGCGGTCAAAGTCAAATCGGGAACCAATCAAAGCTGCAAATTCAATAAAGCAGCAAGCAGTACCAAACAGCAATGGCCACAAGCTAGAAAGCCGCGCCCAGTTGTAGAGGTCATCCACTGTGGTGAGGATGACGTTTTCTGACAACTGTTGGGTAACTGTAGGACGCTCAATTGGGTTGAGGATGCGTTTGTGCTCCTCTAAGTTAGTATCTAAGACCATTCCAAAGCTCCTTTACGCCATGCGTAGACTAAGGCAACTACAAGAATTCCAATAAAAATTAGCGCTTCAATAAACGCCAACAGCCCAAGACTGTGGAAGGCAACCGCCCAAGGATACAAGAATACCGTTTCTACATCAAAGACGACGAAGATCAGGGCAAACATGTAGTAGCGGATGTTGAACTGTATCCAGGCACCACCAATAGGTTCCATGCCAGATTCATAAGTGGTGCGCCGTTCTGGGTTGTGACCGCTGGGTCGCAGTAGCTTGGACGCTGAGAGAGCTAGGGCAGGCACTAGGCTGCATACTAAGAAGAAGCCTAGAAGGTACTCGTAACCGCTGAGGACAAACACAATCAATATCTACCGGTAGGAGTGGAAAGAAGAGTGTTAACTTCTTTTACATTATATCTATTTGACTTTTTTGATCCCTGAAAAATAGAGCCGGAGATGATTTGATTCGTTTTTGCTAGCTATAAAAACAACTAACAGGTATGTCATAATTTTTAACGTACATTTAAGATTCGCCCCGAGCGCGACTCCAATAGCTATGAGCGAACAAGCTGTTGAAACTACTGACTTAGACCGCTACGAGTGTCGTGTTTGCGGTTATACTTACGAACCCGAGCAAGGGGACGATAAGCATGACATTCCCCCAGGAACACCTTTCTTGGAACTGCCGCTAAATTGGACCTGTCCAGTTTGCAGTGCTAAGGCAAAAGCTTTCACGAACATTGGTCCTTTAGGCAAGGCTTCTGGCTTCCAAGAAAATCTCAGTTATGGTTTAGGTGTCAACAAAATGACGCCGGCACAGAAGAATATTCTAATTTTTGGTGCTTTGGTTCTTGCTTTCTTGTTTTTTATGAGTTTCTACGGCGTACAATGAAACGCGCTGCTTTTCAGCGTAGAGACGCGATACCCAAGCGTTTCTACAGGAAGGACGGACGCAGTCTGCTGACGTTTACTATACACGAGTTCAAAAAAACTAATAAATACAGATGTGATGAAAATTTGGCAACGGCTATTTGCCTTGTTTGTGGCTGTCCTAATGTGCGTAGGTTGTAGTAAAGTTCCCTCTATAAGCTACAACCCTTGGGCAGTCATTAAAGTGCCAACAGATGTGAACCTGTTGGACATTGCCTTTACTGGTAACCCCCAGCATGGCTACTTAGTAGGCACCAGTGCCGCTCTTTTGGAAACTAAAGACGGTGGAGAAACTTGGGAACCGATCAAATTACAATTGGATGACTCCAAGTATCGCTTTAACTCAGTAAGTTTTGCAGGTAAAGAAGGGTGGATAGTCGGAGAACCCTCTCTGCTCTTACATAGCACGGATGAAGGTCATTCTTGGTCACGTATTCTCATGAGTGAAAGGCTACCCGGTAATCCGATCGGCATCGTAGCCCTAGGACAAAACACAGCTGAGATGGCTACCAATGTGGGAGCAATATATAAGACAACAGACGGTGGTCAAAACTGGAAAGCGCGGGTGGAAGAAGCCGTCGGCGTGGTTCGCAACATAGATCGTTCTGCTGATGGCAAATATGTTGCTGTTTCCGCTAAGGGCAACTTCTACTCGACTTGGCAGCCAGGGCAAAATGCTTGGGTACCCCACAACCGGAATAGTTCCCGGCGAGTCGAAAATATCGGATTTACTGAAAATGGGCAGTTGTGGATGTTAGCACGGGGAGGTCAAATACGGTTTACCGATCCAGCCAAGCCTGATGATTGGCTGGAAGCTTTATATCCAGAACGTGCTACCAGCTGGGGTTTGCTTGATTTAGCTTACCGCACACCCGATGAAATTTGGGTCAGTGGTGGTAGCTCTAATCTGCTACGGAGTGTTGATGGTGGCAAAACTTGGGAAAAAGACCGTGATGTTGAAGGAGTTCCCGCTAATCTTTACAAGATTGTTTTCTTATCGCCAGAATTGGGATTTATTCTCGGCGATCACGGTGTTTTGCTGAAATATCAACCTCCGGTTGCAGATGCTTCGAGAGCCAGAGGCAGCTTAATGTAACCTGATGTTAAGTAGTGTTCCGTATTTCTGAGAAAGAGGTTGCAACTTGTAACTCTTTCTAAAGTTTGTAGGATAATAAATTCATTGACAATCATTCTGAAGGGAGAGGTCTAAATGTCGGGTACTACTGGAGAACGGCCATTTGCGGACATTGTTACCAGTGTTCGTTACTGGGTAATTCACAGCATCACCATTCCAGCGTTGTTTATTGCGGGTTGGTTATTTGTCAGCACCGGTTTGGCATATGATGTGTTTGGCACACCTCGCCCCAACGAGTATTACACACAAACAAGGCAGGAATTGCCAATTCTGGATAAACGGTTTGAAGCAAAACAACAAGTTGATCAATTTATTAACGAAAAATAGTTTGAAATCATGACTAGCGGCAATAACATCAATCAACCAATTTCTTATCCGATTTTTACAGTTAGATGGCTTGCAGTTCACTCTCTAGCTGTGCCTACTGTATTCTTCTTGGGCGCGATCGCCTCAATGCAGTTCATTCAACGCTAGGAGAAAATCATGGACAGAAGCCCGAATCCCAATAAGCAGCCGGTTGAACTAAACCGGACTTCGCTTTTCCTAGGACTACTACTCATCTTCGTTCTGGGGATTTTGTTTTCCAGTTACTTCTTTAACTAACTGGAACAATTGCTATAAATCGTTATCTATTTTGATTAAGGGAGGATAAAAAACTGTGTCAGGAAGTGGAAGAATTCCCCTGTGGATCGTTGCTACGGTCGTAGGGCTAGTTTTGATAACCGTTTTAGGCATTTTCTTTTATGGAGCTTATGCCGGACTCGGCTCTTCCATCTAATGCTAGCTTGATCTCAAGATTATCGTCAGTCTGAATATTCTAGCACTTGTTTAGAAATCAGCATCAAAAAACCGCCCGTCTCATTAAGAGGGGCGGTTTTTTGCTAATTGCTAATTGCTAATTGCTAATTGCTAATTGCTAATTGCTAATTGCT
>CAXTSI010000360.1:0-9735 GCA_964246695.1 uncultured bacterium | reverse complement strand
AATTGCTAATTGCTAATTGCTAATTGCTAATTGCTAATTGCCAATCTTCCATTAGCCATTACCAATCCTAACCCTCAACATCCTGCCCTGAGGGCTTTAAGCGCTATTGTATTTTATATTAAGTTTGTTACGAGGTTTTTTGACTGCTCATGATTTGGCCTTTTAAACTTAGGTTTCGTAAACAAATTGCTCGGATTGAAATTACTGGTGCGATCGCCAGTGCTACTCGCAAGCGAGTGCTAGAAGCTCTGAAAACAGTAGAAGAGAAAAAGTTTCCGGCATTGCTACTACGTATCGACAGTCCGGGCGGTACGGTGGGAGATTCCCAAGAAATCTACAGCGCCCTCAAGCGGTTACGCGAAAAAGTGAAAATTGTTGCCAGTTTTGGCAATATTTCGGCTTCTGGCGGTGTATACATCGGTATGGGAGCCGAACACATTATGGCTAACCCTGGTACGATTACGGGTAGTATTGGTGTGATTTTGCGGGGCAACAACTTGGAACGCCTGCTAGAAAAAATCGGTATTTCCTTCAAGGTGATTAAATCTGGTCCCTACAAAGATATTTTAGCGTTCGACCGGGAACTCACTGAACCAGAAGAAAATATTTTGCAGCAATTGATTGATATAAGCTACCAGCAGTTTGTACAAACAGTAGCTGAGGCTCGTTCCTTGGCAGTAGACTCTGTTAAGAGTTTTGCCGATGGTCGGATTTTTACAGGACAGCAAGCCGTAGAGTTAGGTATTGTAGATCGGCTGGGAACAGAAGAAGACGCCCGTCGGTGGGCAGCAGAACTAGTTGGTCTTGACCCGGAAAAAACCCCCGTTTACATTTTAGAAGAACGTAAACCTTTGTTGAGCCGTTTATTACCGGGGAGTCGTCAGGTTTCATCAGGACTTGGGGCTGGGGTTGATTGGCTCGAATTTGAAATGTCCACTAGTGGTCTGCCCCTATGGTTATATCGACCCTAATGGTAAGTTATGAGTTAGGAGTTATGAGCTATGAGTTATAAGTTGTAATTCCTCACTCCTAACTCCTAACTCCTAACTTTTACGATCTAAGGAGGATTTTTTGTGGAGTGGCGAATGCGGGCTATTCGCGGAGCAACAACCGTTTCCGAAAATACGGTAGAGGAAATGCAAGAAGCTGTGATGGAACTACTAGATCAACTGGAAAAACGGAATCAACTGCATCCAATGGACATTATTAGTGTGACTTTCACGGTGACACGCGATCTGGATGCTAATTTTCCAGCTGCGATCGCACGCAAACGTCCTCACTGGGACAACGTGGCAATGTTGGATGTGCAGCAAATGCAAGTCCAAGGTAGCTTAGAGCGCTGCATCCGGTTTTTAGTACATGCCTACCTCCCTGAGAACGTCCCAATTTACCATTGCTATTTGCGTCATGCCGCAAACTTGCGTCCTGATTGGAGTTGACTGAGGACGCCAATAATGGGAACGCTGCATAGTCTTCGATTAGCCATTAGTTTGTTTTATGACATCTGGCATATTCGATAGGGAGGGCTGGTGGGCAGTGCCCACCCTACGATCGCGCCTCAGCTTTTTGTTGCTCTGATTTTCGCAATTAGGCGATGGTGCCAGATATGAGTTTTCCCTCTGCTTGCTAATTCTCAGTGTTTTTTGTGTGATGCAACCTAATTCCTAAAAAAACGTCGTAAACAAACTCAAAAAAGTCTTTTTTTTGTAGCAGTCCTAAAGATTGATGGCAGCCTTTTTCATCTAAAAGAGGCTTCATGAGATAGTATGTAGGTTGATAATTATACCAAGGAATAGAAGGCCACAAATGATGAATTAAGTGGTAATTCTGTCCCATAATCAGGATATTGAGAATTGGGTTGGCATAGACGCGAGCATTTTTCCAGCGATCGCGCTCTTGGTGAGGGCGATGAGGTAAATAATCAAAAAACATCCCCAGTGCTAACCCGACTACAGCAGAAGGTATAAACCAGAAATTGAGAATGTAGCCCAAAAAGTGGTATTGAATTGAGATATAGAAAATTGCCACAACAAACAAGCGGCTGAGAAACCATTCCAATAGCTCATTTTTGCGCCACAGTTGCCGCTGAAAGAAAAATACTTCGTGGTACAAAAAGCGCACTGGCAGCAACCACAGTGGACCGCCTGTGGAAACATAATGATCCGGGTCGTTTTCCGGGTCGTTGACATGGGCATGATGCTGCAAATGTACCCGCGTAAACACTGGAAAGGCAAAAACTAGCATCAGGGCGCTGCCATGTCCTAACATCGCATTAACCACCCGATTAGGATGGGCAGACTGGTGACAGGCATCGTGAATCACCGTTCCGGCAACATGCAAGGCAAGAGTGTTGACGGTAAAACATAACCAGTGTGGCCATTGCCAAAGCCAGTAACCAAAGTTAGACAACACCAATATTCCCAAAGCTGCTAAAAACATCAGCAGCGTCAGACTGAAATCCCCAGGAGCGGCTAATAGTTCCTTAGGTGGGACTGTCATTGGCTTCTGTGCCTCCGACAAGAGCATTGCGAACTCCTTAATATATCAAATACTGCGAGTATACGATATTAACTGATAAATAATAAAGTTTTGTGTAGCAAAATTAATCAACCCCTTGACATATTAGTATCTGAATAAAGTTATGATTCCAAAAGAGTCATTCGTCAGAATATTAAGAAATTCTGACGAATGACTCCCTGAGTTTGAATGTGTTGCATCGCCTTTAAGAACTTCTTCAGTCAGCACCCCGCACTGAAGTGACGGGGACCTAGTGCCTCCCGCTTCAGTTAGCTGACCCGTCTAAGTACGAGGCGTACTACGTTATCGGTAAGTGTTAAAATTCCTACTCCGGGATGCGCCGCCAGTCCCGCGAACGCCAGTCGCCTACGGAGGGAAACACTCATAATGCGCGCTGGCTCCCCTAGAACTAGGTAGTTAACCAGCTTTACGAGGGGTAATGCAGTGCTACTTGGAAAGTACCGACCGATAACGCATGACTTGGCGAACATCACTCTGAGTAGAGAAGAAACTTTGGATTTGTACTACTCCTCTGCTTATCCACCCCAATTTGGGGAAGCCCGTTAAAACGGGCATTCGTTTTTCCTCTCTGGTCTAAAGACACAGAGTTTCCAAACGTATCGAGAGTTTTTTAGATGATTGACTCAGCAGCGACAGACAGAAGGATGCCCCTTAATTTAAGATGATTCCCTGAGTAGCTCCCTAGGTTCAGCCCCTATGCAACTAATAGATTCTGTACGCCGGACAAAAATTGTCGCCACAATTGGTCCAGCCACCAGCAGCCCCGAAATGCTCAAAGCGATTATTGAGGCTGGTGCGACAACGCTACGGCTAAACTTCTCCCACGGAACTCATGCCGACCATCAGCGCAGTATTCGCCTAATTCGGCAAACCGCCTTTGAATTGAATCGCCCAGTGGCGATCCTCCAAGACTTGCAAGGACCAAAAATTCGCTTAGGGAAGTTTGAAACCGGATCTGTGGTTGTGGCAAAAGGCGATCGCTTCACTTTGACCAATCGTCCGATTATTGGTCAACAGGATATTAGCTGTGTCACCTACGATTATTTAGCAGATGAAGTTCCCCTAGGATCAAGAATCCTCCTTGATGATGGGCGAGTAGAAATGCTAGTCGAGGAGATTAACCGGGAAAAAGGTGATTTGCATTGTCGCGTCACAGTGGGTGGACCGCTTTCTAACAGCAAAGGCGTTAACTTTCCAGGCGTTTACCTGTCAGTTAAGGCGATGACCGACAAAGACCGAGAAGATCTCATGTTCGGTCTAGACCAAGGTGTGGACTGGGTAGCACTTTCCTTTGTCCGCAACCCACAAGATATGATCGAGATTAAAGAGCTGATTTCCAGCACGGGTAAGCAAGTGCCTGTCATTGCCAAAATTGAAAAGCACGAAGCAATTGAACAAATGGAAGCAGTTCTGGCTTTGTGTGATGGCGTTATGGTGGCAAGAGGCGACTTGGGTGTAGAACTGCCAGCGGAGGATGTCCCCATACTCCAAAAGCGGTTGATTGTTACTGCCAACCGCTTGGGGATTCCAATCATTACCGCCACCCAGATGTTGGACAGTATGGTTAATAACCCCCGTCCGACCCGTGCCGAAGTATCGGATGTGGCAAATGCGATTTTGGATGGCACAGATGCGGTGATGCTCTCGAATGAAACCGCCGTCGGCAAGTTCCCAGTGGAAGCGGTGGCGACAATGGCGCGGATTGCCGAGCGCATTGAGCAGGAAGAGTCGTTAAACACAAACGCACGTCAAGTAAGAGATACCAGACGTTCTATTCCCAATGCCATTAGTCAAGCAGTCGGTCAAATTGCGGAGCAGTTGGGAGCAGCGGCAATTATGACCCTGACGCAAACCGGAGCAACAGCTCGCAATGTCTCTAAGTTCCGTCCCCAAACACGCATTTTGGCAGTGACGCCCCATGTGAACGTGGCAAGGCAACTGCAGCTTGTGTGGGGAGTGAAACCACTGTTGGTGCTAGAACTACCTTCCACAGGTCAAACGTTTCAAGCAGCTATCAATGTCGCTCAGGAGCATCAGCTACTGTCTGAGGGGGATTTGGTGGTGATGACTGCAGGCACACTCCAAGGCATTTCTGGGTCAACGGACTTGATTAAAGTTGAGGTAGTGACGGCGGTACTAGGTCAGGGAATTGGACTAGGACAAGGTTCTGTGAGTGGTCGTGCACGAGTAGCTCAGACTGGCATGGATATCAGTAATTTTAATTATGGAGATATTTTGGTGGCGAGCCGCACCAGCGCGGATTTTGTTGAGGCAATTCGCAAGGCATCTGGAATTATTACCGAAGAAGAAAGTCTTACTAGCCATGCGGCGGTAATTGGCTTGCGTCTGGGTGTGCCGGTGATTGTTGGTGTGAATAAGGCAACGCAAGCGATCCGGGACGGTGCGATTGTGACGATGGATATGCAGCGGGGTTTGGTTTACTCTGGGGCAGTGAGAACACCATAGATAGCTCAAAAGGCTCATACATTATGGATACACCATTGAAAAGTTAAATGGCGTATCCATAACCCAGAAGTATTGCCTTAAAGGGGAATTACCCTATCATGAAACGACGAAACGACTAAGTGAAAAACATTACGGAACATTTGCAGTAACATTAGTAGTAGTCATAATTATAGAGCAAGGAAAAAAATTTTATTAGTAAGCGGCTGACGCTAATAAAAATTGATAAGTCAATCAAAAGATTGATCGTCGCAACCGCACCTTATATCTCGTAAATTTTAGAAGTATATGGTTGATTTGCTACCCCAGCAGAATGAGTTCCGAACTGCAGTATCACTATTTTCGGGTGCTGGTGGCTTAGATTTAGGTCTCATGCAGGCAGGCTTCGACATCCTTGCCTGCATTGAGATGGATCCCCATTGCTGCAATACTCTGCGTACTGCCACAAGCCGCGATCGGCGGACCACCCGCGTGATTGAAGACGACATCCGTAACGTGAACCCGACGCAATTGATGCGCGAACTTCTCTTGTTGCCAGGAAGACTTGATTTGTTATGTGGGGGTAGCCCTTGTCAGACCTTTTCTGCGATCGGCAAGCGCGGTTGCCTAGAAGACGAGCGTGGGATGTTGCAGTTTGAGTTTGTGCGCTTTGCGGAGGCGTTACACCCCAAGGTAATCTTAATCGAGCAAGTCAAAGGACTTCTGAATGCGCCGGATCGGGATGGTAAAATTGGTGGCGTTTATGAAATGCTTCAAACGCGGCTGCAAGAACTTGGTTATGAGCTGAAGATGAAGGTGATGCGGGCGATGGAATACGGTGTAGCGCAGATGCGCGAAAGAGTATTCATCGTTGCTACGACCAACAACTTGGACTTCCAGTTTCCTCCAGCTACGCACAGCGATCCCATGAAGCCCACCCTTTCTATATTTCCATTACCGCCCTACGTCACTGTCGGAGAGGCGCTCTTAGGTCTTGGTGAGCCAATAGTGTACTGTAACTACCAACCGGAAGATAGCCATGTTGACATTACACCCATTGGGGATCGCAGGCGCATTCACGGCGTTCCCGAAGGCTCACATCTGGCGAAGGAACTGCACCTGCCAGCTGAACAGAGGTGCAAATTGACTAAGAAGGACACGACAAAGTTCCGCCGTTTGTCGAGGAAAGATCTGTCCATCACTCTACGATGTGGCGAAATATTTTTTCATCCAACCGAAGACCGCTACCTCACCCCCCGCGAGTATATGCGTATTCATGGCTACCCCGACAGTTACCTTTTGAAGGGGCCGATCCGCAGTCGCTCTGGTAAGGTGCGTCATCTAGACCAGCATCGGCAAGTTGCTAATTCTGTACCTCCACCCGTCGCCTATGCGATTGGCAACGCGATAAGGCAAGCTTTAGACGCGCAAAAACTACAGCAGAAACAGCAGCTAGGTCACTTGGAGTGCCAAGATTTATGCCGTCAAACCCAAGAATCCCAGTAACGATTTCATGCCAACCATCTACGACTTGTTTGGCTACCCACTAGATGATCGCAGCGAAGTGGCGGAGAACATCCGCCGGGCACGTCAATGCCCCTTTATGGGTGCGACCTGCGACGGTGGTGGCAACCGATACCAAACGGTAATCAAGTTGACGCCAACAGAGCCGCTCACCCAGTATTTCAACCCCAACATTACGGAAGTTTTACCAGGCGTATGTTCCATCATGGCGGGTAAGGACATTTGGGTCGTGTGTCCGCGTAGGTTGTTGGCAATGCGATCCGGCGGCGAAGGATTGCCGCCCGTGAATTATCGGTTGCAGGTATACGAGCGCGATCTGTTGGTAAGCGCAGGTCTGCCTCGCGGAGTGGACATTGGAATTTGGTCGGAAGTTAACTTAAAACAGAGAGTAGGTGACGCCGACATCAACTACCACTTCGACTACATCGCCGCCCCGTTAGTGAAAGTTTCATTGGAAGAAGAGCTCCGTAACCAGAACTTTACCGACATTCAGATTAAAAGCGAACTGAAAGGCTTGGTAGAAGCAGCGAAGAAAAGCGGTTACTACCCAAAGGGACAACGCAATGCGGCTATAATACCGATCTTCCTGCCCGATATCACACATCCTTACATCTTGGAGGTGATGACAGCTAGCACGAGCGGATCGGATAGCGAAAACTCAACGGATATGCGGAGCGCTTTCCGTAATGCTATTCTTTTAAACGACCATACCAGTCCTGGCATTAACAAGCGTCAGGTGTGGGGTCGTATGGTTACACAATTATTTGCGAAGACGGCATTGGCACGGCAATGGGGTGGGCGTACTGTATGGATCATTCAGGACGAACTACTTCGCAATATCGAATTAACTACGCGATTGCGAACTGACTCCATAACTGACAATCCACATCAGAACATCAATCTAGTGGTAATGCACTACGAGGCTTCTCAAGACACCAATAGAAAGATGTCTTTCAAAACAACTCTAGCAGGTGATGCTGGTATCGACTTTGACGGTAACAACACGTTCACCGATATATTATTGCCCAAAGCAGCTCCTAACAAGATTGAACTTTTAAAAGCGATTTTGCGCCGGAAGTTGGATGCGATCGTCTCTCTGTGAGTAAAGACATAACTCTGTTGTGTCGAACATACTTCAAAGGTAGCGCGATAAAACTTCAACGGTGGCTTGTCCAGTTCTTTGCCAACTGAATTGATTTGCTCTACTAATGCCTTTGGTGGAAAGGCGATCGCGCAATTTGGAGTCAGTAGCAATTATTTGCATTGCCTCAGTAATTTCCCTAGTATTATAAGGATTAATGAGAATAGCGGCATCGCCAGTAACTTCTGGTAGAGAGGAGAGGTTGGAAGCGATCGCCGGAGTGCCGCAAGCCATTGCTTCTAGAACCGGCAAACCGAAGCCTTCCCAAAGACTAGGAAAGACTAGGGCGATCGCACCATTGATGATTTTGGGCAATTCGCTGTATGGAACATAGTTGAGAAATCTTACTTGCTCAGTTATACCCAGTTCCTCAACTTGCGCTTGCAAAACAGGGGTGTAACGCGGATCTGTCGATCCTGCTAGCCACAGTTCATAGTCCTTGCTATTAGATAATGCTGCGAAGGCGGCGATGATTCTGTGCAGGTTCTTGTGAGGGTCATGTCGCCCAATGTAGAGATAGTAAGGGCAATTTCTTGTGGGGGAGGCATCCTGCCCGCCTAAAAAGCAAAAATGATTGGCGTCGTATCCGAGGGGAATAGGGGTAATTTTGCTAGCAGAAATTTGGCAAAAGTCAATGATGTCATTGGCAGTGGCATGGGAGTTGCAGATAATGTGTTGCGCTTGGGCGAGAACTTGAGGAATGTAGTACCGATGATAATGAGTCAAAGGTGAAAAGGGTTTGGGAAAGCGCAACGGGATAAAGTCGTGAACCATCACGACAAAACGACAGTTAGAAAATAACGGTGCTTCTGTTTGAGGAGAAAATAAAAGCTGGGATTTTAACTTTTTATAAATTTGTGGTAGTTGGAATTGCGTCCATACAAGGCGATCAAAATGCCCTTTTGAGCCTTGAGCAGGAGTCAGATTATCTGGAATTGGATAGCAGTCAAATTCGGGGTAATTTTGGGCAGTTAATAAGGTAGGATTAAGAGTTTTTAAATAGGGGAAAAGATTTGTGGCATAGTTGCTTATACCTGTAGGTTTGTCAAAGAGAATTGATAAATTAACTAATACTTTGCTCATTTATTATATCAAAGTTAACCCGCTCATAAATCTGACGGCGGCTTGTAAGTTATTTGTATTTTGCTGAATAACTTTAGCTTAGCATTATGAATAAAGGTTTAATGAAGCTTATATTTTAAATAAAGTAACACTCCGTAAAATTTACCAAATGCTACTTGAGGTTTGACGGCTATTAAGATGATAGCGTAAGAAATAAGTCGAATGAATCGCGGGAGGGTCACCAACTTGTTTGTATATCTATCTAAACTAAATAAGTAACTATAGGTACTATGTTTAAATTTTCGGAAAATATATTTATTAGTAATTGAAGATGGCTGATGTCGCACTCCAAATTGGTTGGTTACTGCAATTAAATGTCCTTGATTGGCATAGCGTCTGCAAAAGTCAAAATCTTCATAGTAGAGAAAGTAAGCAGGGTCAAACTGAGGGCATTCACGAAAGTTACGAAGATTAACGAGCAGGCTACAACCTGAAACCCAATCGCAAGCAACATAATCTGCATCTGTATTTGTTAACAAATCTTGAGTTACGATTGCTCCAGTAGTGGGAATAAAGCAACCACCAGCAAACCAAACTTCGCCTGTAGGAGTATAAACAATCGTGCCGAGGATTGAAATTTCAGGATACGACTCAAAGAATGAGTTAACTTTATTCAGAATATTTTCCACTAGATAAGCATCTGGATTAATTATCCAGACAATTGCCTGGGGGTCTTCAGCATAAATCAACTTTAGACCTAGGTTACAAGCATTACCAAAGCCAAGATTATTTCCAGCATCAAAAATTAAGACATTCTCACTTTTGAGTGAGTCTATAGAATCGTCGTCAGGCGAATTATTGATGATAACTGTTTTATAATCAACATTTTTGATAACTGGTAGAGAACTGATTAATTTGGTGACGAGAGTTGTGGAATAATAGTTTATTGTTAAAAAGTAAATCATCGATTTAATTGTTAGTTGTTAGTTGTTAGTTGTTAGTTGTTAGTTGTTGGTTGTTGGTTGTTA
>CAXTSI010000359.1:0-9770 GCA_964246695.1 uncultured bacterium | reverse complement strand
ACATACAAATTATTTTAACGATCGCCCTTTTGGGAAAACTTTTTGGTTTACTGGTTTAGGGAAGCCTGATTACAGTGTGGACAGATAAATTCACCTGAATATTCTCTCATCCAATTAACCTGTAAGCTTCCGCTAAGAGTTTCATGGATTGAAATTTGTGGATGTGTTGGCAAATCACAGGACAAGTTTGTTGTCTGATTACAGAAATCGCACTTGACTCTAAGTTTACACAGCAATTTCTCAGAATAATCAAACTTCTTTATTTTTCCCTGATTACACTTAGGACAGATAAACTCACCCGAATAACTTTGAAGCCAATTCACCTGCAATGTTCCCTGAAGTGTTGGATGAATTGACACAGATGGATGCTTCTTTATTTGACAACTGAGAAGAGTATATTTATGACAAAAATCACATCCTAATTGGAATTGACACTCAGTATCTCTATAATAACAAAAATACTTCAGCTGTCCTTGGTTACAAATCGGACAAGTAAAATCATCATTATACTCTTTCTCCCAATTGACTTGTAATGTTCCGTTGAGTGTTTGGTGAATTGAAACAGATGGATGCTTGCGTTTACCCATTAATTCTTTTCTCCTATGATATGTTCTAGTTCTGACAACCCTTGCAATCGATTTTTGATTAACACCAATAAATTATTTATCTCGGTAACCCGCCTTTCTTGTCCTATCCTTGACGCTTGTTCTAGGTCTTGCTGTAAGGAATGAAAATCAGCTTCTAACTTAGATTTATCTTCAAGTGTTATCCGATGATAAGTACAACTTAGACAAGCATAGCGATTTTGACAGTCACCTAACATGGTTGGACGGTGACACTCGCCTAATGGTGTACTCACTTTGAGGAGACTTGCTAATTTCTCATACCGACGCTTTCTTGGTTGAAAAGAAGTTAGGCTTCCATACATATCCACATAACCTTTTGTCTTCGCTTCTTTCTCTAATCGAGCGAGGGAACGCCGACGATAATGAGGAAGCATATCTAAAGACCCATGACCAAGTACAGCAGCAATATATTCATCTTCTGCTTCACAATACGCCATAATGCTTGCTTTTGTGCGGCGAAACATGTGGCTGGTTAGTTTAAATCTGTTCCCTTGTTTGTCTTTTAAGTCGGCTAGCTCTCGGAAATTAGTTAGCCATACACTGATCTGTAGTGTGGTGATAGGTTTTGCCTCATAAGACAATACTGCGTTCGATTGTCGCTCATCAAAAGGAATACTTTTCTTTCCCGCATAAACAGCACAAAATAGCTTATTGAAATCACAATCTTTGACCAATTCAGCATCTAAAAATCTCTGCTGCTCTTGAACTAATTCAACCACTAAAGGATGTATTTGATAAAACTGCCAGTGCTTTCGTTTTTCTAACCAACGTAGTAGAAACCATTTATCTCCCTCCTGTTTGAGACAATGCCGTGGCATTTTTAATATTTCTCCAATTCGGCATCCTAATACTAACTGTAATCGAAACAGTCTCTCTAATGGGGGTGGAAATAGGTCAATTTTTTCGTAAATCTGGTGTAAGACTTCTTCCGGAATTGTCTCAATTTTAGGAGATTTCTTGGTCAGACGAAAAGGAGTCCACGAAATATCTAGCCACTGTTCTTCTTTCCAGAGATTGACAGCGTAAGAAATGGTATTTTTTCGATTTCCGCTATTAATTTTAACAATAAATTGATGCAGGATTGAATCTGTTAGAGATTCTGGTTGCGTATGCCCATTAAATACTAGAAACTGATCTAAATGCTTTAAACAGCCAACTCGATGAATAACTCTACCCATTGAATACCGTTCTCGGATGCTGGCTTTTATTGTTAGTTTGGTTAGGAGTTTTAACCAAGGCAGTGAAAAATCATTAAAGTAGAGGTTATAGTGTCCATTAATTTGACATTCTTCTTCACTATAACCCAGTTCTATCAGCGACCAAACATCCTGATTCATCAAAGGGTTATTCATCCACTCTCGCCCCAATTCTGACTCAATAACTCGCTCGTACAATCTCAACTCAGAAACTACGAATTCCACTAATTTTCATCCTCCTGTCTCATACGTTGATTTAGTGTCATTTCATCTAAAACATGGCTGTAGATATCCTTAGTTGTTACAATTGACCGATGCCCTAAAAGCTGTTGCACATATTGATCTAGATAACCAGCCTGGAGCATTCTGGTTGCCATTGTATGTCTTAGTAAATGTGGATGGGCTTTAATGCCAGTTCGGGCATGAAGTTGGTTAAATAATTTGTTGAGTCGAATTGAAGACATCGGATATCCGGTATTTTTCCCCTCTAAGTTGACAAAGAGCATTCCATGTCCCAATTGTTCTGCTTGTTTTGGGTATTCCTCTATTAAGTAAGCGTTGAAAGTTTCTAGAATTGTCTCACGGTTATGGAGAAGAGGAATTTCTCTCTCAGCCCCCTTAGCCCAAGTTCCATTAGGGTTACTACGCCGAACAATACGAATACGTCCAGTAACATTTAAGTCTTTGACATCGTCAAGGTGTAACCCTAGCAGTTCTCCTCGACGCACTCCTGTTTCTCTTAGCAACATGATTATTAATCTATCTCTGTAAGTCGTACAAGCTACTGTGAGCTGCACTACCTCTTCTTCTAATAGGCAACCGGGAAAAACTTTAGGCTCTTTCAGTTTGATGCGCTTGCTCCTTGAAGGAGAGTTTTTTACAATGCCTCTTAAAAAACCCCCTCGTTTCCCTCTTGCATAAGCTAATCGAGTAAAGTGTTTTTCGTCAATTCGACCAGATATGGTATGAAACTCATACAGTTCTTGAATGGCTGTTACTGCTTGGTTAACGGTGCGTGGACTACGTTTTGAGACCACTTCCCTGACTATTGAAGAAATCACCTCAATATCATCACCAAGTAAATACCACTCAACAAAGTCACCCAATTCATTTAAACTAACTTCGGTCCAGCTAAGCGCTCTGTACTCTAACCAACGCCAAAAATCCACGAGACGATAGGCATAGGTATTAACTGTATTGATTGCCAATTGTCGCTTACGACAGTAATTAAGAAACCTTTGAATGGGTTCTACGGGAAGACAAGTTTCAGTATCAAAGACACAGTAAAATTCTTCTTCTGTTTCCGGGTCAATAGCCAACTCTACTTTAATCATAAGTCTATGTTGTAGAGGCGAGTCTTGTTATACCTTATCCTAAAGCTTTACCTGTTTGTTGTTGTTGTTTCTATGTTGTAGAAAGCGTTATTGTTGTATACAGAAACTGCTTGCCATCTGTCTTATCATACTAGAAGAAAGGGAAATGTATCGCCAGGGCAATTATCTTTATTTTGATAACTTATTAGACATTCTTACATTAACCATTGACCATTATTTTAACTTCTATTTAACCAAGCATTTGCTGAGGAAAATGTAAGTAGGTGGGCGGGAAAATTTATAACTATGTAACGAAAAGTTAATCAGAGGGGTCAGAGTCAAATTTAATACGTTGTGTACTGTAGTTGCCTTTTTCTCCCCTAGCTTTAACGCCATCAATTACGGCGTAAGCGCTTGTTGAACTCATCATCAAATATTTGCCCACATAGTTCGTCTTTTTTCAGGTGCTGCCACTCCAATTCAATTGGGACCGTTGGGAGCAGTATGCGGGTAAAAAAAAGATGTACAAACCCATGTATTCCCACTTTGACCATAGTTTTTGGACTTCTTTACATCGGTGGATCGGTCCGTTATCCTGTACGATTACCCTAGTGCGCCCAGTTTTTTGAGCTTCAGTCGCTTCAATCTCCATCATTTGGATATAAGATTTACGACCAACACCACCAATAACTAGACCGTAAACAAAGCTGATTAAAGGCTGAAGAAACCCGATAATACTTAATCTGCGACCACGACGTCTGGTTTGCTCTAAGCGTTTTTGCTCGCCCCTAAAGTAATAAGTATAACCTGGTTCGCTCCACAGACAAAACCCTGATTCATCTAGATATTTTAGGTCTATTTCTCCAGATGCAGCAGATAATTCCAACATATCTAGGTCTGCTTGTTTGTTTGCTCGTACTATCGGGTTTTGCTTCCCTTTGTGACTCTTCCTTGTTCGCTTCCAATTGACCCCCTTTTTTTGAGTACCCGTCTTAATCTGTCGGGACTCAACTTAATTGAGCGAGCACGAAGGTGCAAGCCCCCTTGGGGCATCGCGTTCTAGTTTCTGGGAGAGTTGAAGACTATTGTATGTACGTGATTCTTCTTTGAGGCATTTTTCCAAAAACACTATGTCCTCTTCCTTCCACTTCGATTTTCCCCCTCGACCTGGTAATTCCCAAAGTCCTTCCAGACCGAGTTTCTGCCATTTATGTAAAACTTCTCTGACTGTTTGTACAGTCCAGTTAAAGTGAGCAGCTATTTTCTCGACATACCAACCATGCGCGTTTAATCGGATTACCTCTGCGGGCGTCTAGTACTTTTTGTGGTACATCCGTAGTTCTCAGGTTTAACAGGGTTTGGTCTTGCTCAGGTGTGAGGAATACTCTTAAACGAGCGCCCATATCATTCATCACCTCGGTAGGTACATTTTCCGTATTTACTTATCTTAACATAGTTAGGTTTTTTCCCGCCCACCTACTTAATTAATCAGCCAATAGTTTATTGAATGAACATTCTTCTTTTTAATGCTCCACTTCTTTGACATCAGCCACATCGAATGCCAATAACGACTAGCTTCACAGCAACGCTGGTAAGAACATAGCTGCTAATTTTCGCTCCCATTGCACGACATTCCTAAGCTATAAATTATACTCATTTTCAAGGAAAGCCAGTATTCGTTCTTGTTTGGGTGTGAGGCGGGATGGGTCAGCTATCCTTCCTAAAGCTTCCAGTACAGCTGCATGGGTCGAGTCAAACTCTTCATAAATTCTATCAGTCAAGCGCCGAATCCTTACGCAGTTCTGAGCAGCTTCTGCTTCACACTCAACATATATTGGTTCCAGATTTTCTGGCTTGACTGTAGGAAAGTCCATTTTCCACGTCCAAACGTAACAACTGTGAGTATTCACTTCTCTGATTATGCTCCAGCATCCTGAAAATTTTTTCAACTCTGGATTTCCTTTAGCAACAATTTGGCAGACGAATCCAACATGATGTGGGTTGGGTACGCGCTGCAAGTCTTTAATCTGTTGGGTAATATCCAAAGAATTACGCTTGTTATCCAGTAGCTTTTGTGCAAATTCTTTCCCTTCATTCCGTACAACCTTAGCAAGGGACAGGATTTCTTTTTTGGTAAGCCCAGCAGTACGAGTCAGAATGGTGTGTTTGAGTTCATCCCCTAGCGCACTCGCTAAAGTATCTAATGCTGCAGTGAATTGAGCGTCGTTCTTAATGGTGCGCTCGCTGACTTTGTATTGCTCTGCTAAAGTTTTTGCTGTATTTACCGATAGGCAAAAGTTGCCCAACGGTAGATCCTGCTCCTCTGAGTCATCTCCCGAAGGGCAACTTTTGCCCTTCGGGAAGTTCTGCTTGAGGTTGTCCTCACGATTGCCCTTCAAATGCAGATAGCGCTTGCCTCTAAGATAGCTTGCCGTTTCTGGCGTAATGTTGCGTCGCCCCAGCTGGTGGTTGGCAATCCAGCAGATAGCTGCAACTCTTGAGGGTAAGTCTATCTCCACTATTTTGTAGGGAATTTGCTCATTCGTACATACTTCGTAGCGGTTGTGACCATCTAACAAAATACTCGTACTTTGCCATACCACTAGAGGGTCAATACAGCCAAATTCTTTTAAGTTCGCGAACAGTTGCGCTCTTTCGTCAGATGACAGAGGGGGAATGAGATTTTTAAATTCCTGGTCAATATGAAGTGTGGTGGGTGATGGAGGTAATACGGAAATTGAAGAGATCAACGATTCACTCAAGCTAGTTCCCCAAGTTTCCTGTTGATTTGGCTTCTTATTTAATGTATGTAATTCTGAAGCACCTAAAATCAGCGAACAAAGTTCAACCTGAACCGTATGCGGTTTGTAGGCAAGATTTGTAGGTTCATCAAGCAATACAGACGCTTTGCTACCTTTAATTTCTTTGATTTCACCTGTCGCATAAGTAAGATATTGCCGACTGGCGCTGAGATTGTCTGGCTGTATAATGATACGGGAGCCTACGCTGAAATTTTCTTGCGAACTTTTATCTTGCTTAAGTATCGAAGCTAAATTTATACTCATATATTCTCCGTATTGTTAGGATCTACAAATTGCTTTTCTTCCTTCATGTATGGTTCAACTCCGCATCTTTCCTGTACTGCTTGGTGTCTTCGTGCGAACCTATGACGAATCGCTACCCTGAAGAAGCCACCCTCTAGGTGTCTATGCGCTCCACGCTGTGGGAATTAGCTCCTTCATCACTCCAAATTCCTGAGAATTCCATAGGACCTGTCAAAGAACACCGTTGCTGTGCCTGTATCTCCGTGCCGTGACTTAGCCATGATTAGTTCTAGGATTCCCTGGTCTTCTATGTCTGGGTTGTAGTAATCGTCCCGGTAAGCCAAGATGATATTGTCTGCTACCATTTCTAAAATTCCCGACTGGCTAAGGTCGCTGATCATCGGGCGCTTATTTTGCCTGGTTTCAACTGCCCTGGAGATTTGAGAAAGTGCCAGCACAGGAACATCTAAATCCCCTGCCATTTTGTAAAGTCCCCTGGCCACATCTCCTAGTTCATAGCTACGATTGCCTCCGGTGTCTTCTGCCATCATCTGTAGGTAATCGACTATAACCAACCCCAACTTTCCAACTTTTGCTTTAACCTGACGGCATTCGGAAGCAATTCCAGAAACGGTAATGCCTCGGCTATCATTTATATACAGTGGTAACTCGGCGGCAATACCAACAATTTTAGAAATGCTGTCAAGCTCCCAGTCCTCTAATGGGTTATTACCAGCCCGATGTTTGCGGATGCGATCGCATTTTAGGGGCAACAAGTTTAAATGCTTATAGATGTTAGTGACACTTAGTAAACTCCATAGTCTGTACTCCAATTGCTTTTTAGTCATTTCCAGTGAGAAGAAGATGATGGGTAAATTGTGGAGCAGTATCATCTGGAGAGCCAGAAATGACGCAATAAAAGAGTTGTGAACAAAAATGTTGTTGGCAACAAAATTGTGTGTTTTTGGAATGGTTAGGTCATATACTTGATGATTACCAATTGGCTCGATGGAGACAATTTCATCCCAGTAAACATCACTTGTAGCAATTTGCTGAAGTCGCAGATCGCCTAATGCCATCGATAGTTGAAGCAGCCTTTCTCTGAAGAGCGATCGCTTACCAACGTGGATATTGGAGTGTCCTTTAATCCCAGATCGTTTCGCCAAAACCCCCCAAGGTTCATTTCCTTTAGCTGCTGCTATCTGCTCCCAAATTTCTATGGGGATTAAGTCACGGTTCGTTTGATATTTCTTCATATCTAGAGCTTTTTTAACTGAAGATAGTGCTTCTTCCTTACCAAAAATACCGATTTCGTCAATGAACGTTTTGATAGATTTAGCATCGGTAATATCTAGTTGCCAAGCAACTCTACGACTACCTTTATATTTGACAGACCGTTTTTTCAGGGTAGCTATTACACCAAATCGCAGTAGGAGATGTTGCACCTGTCGCGCCAGTTTCTCATTAACTGTTGCATACCCCAATTGACACTTACCGCTTTTGAGAACTGTTGCCCATCCATCAGTAGCAAAGAGACGGTTTAAAAACAGCGCTATTTGTTCTCGCTTCAATTTGAAAATAATTGGTGGAATGGTTTTACTATGAGCAGAGTGTCCATTAAGTCCCAATTCTTCTAACCACAAGAAAAGCAAATTATTAGCACTTTTAGTAATTGCTAAAATTCTATGTGGCGCAAGTTCTTCTGGTTGTACTCCTAGAACTAAGCACAAATTATCAAAAGTTTTTTGATTTGGAACACAAAGATACCTTATCCATTGACTCACTGCTGTAGGGATGGCGTTTACTGCTTTAGCTAATTCCTTTTGGGTACAAGTAGCACCGAACTGAGAACATTTCATTAAGTAAACTAGTCGTTGACCAAAATCTTTTTTTTGTGTTTTAACAAATTTTAGACTTCTCGTAATCCGATAACTCCATACTTTTTGATCAGAAAGTTTTGCTTGTACCTTAAGAGAGGGACTAAAGTTCAAAACTGCATCTACAAAATCTTTACTAATAGCAGGATTGCTATTAGTAAATTTAACTATGTTGATTACAGAAATGCTTTTATCTCCAATAAGATAGCCCAACAACTTTACTTCACACTCACGAAGAGTTTCTTGTCCAAAAATTTCTAGTTTGCGGGGCACTGCAATTTTGTTACCACACTTCAAGTCTGACAAAGGTTTCCAACCATTAATTGTTAAATAAGGGTGATTAATTGTTGTTTCAACAAACCGTCCCAGTCGGGTAGTCACGCGAAAAACAGGCTTGACACCACTATCAATAAAGTCAGACGGACAAGAAACGTGAACCTTCCAGTCATCATCAAGAGTTATGACTTCTCCTTCTCTTCGCGCAACAAGTTCCTGAATTGTGCAAATACTGCCATCACTCAAAACTATTTCAGTATTGAAGTGGCAGCACTTCCCCATTGACGGTCTGCCGCCAACTATGGTAAGCGTACCTGAGATCTTGCACCATTCTCAACAAGGCGAGAGAAACCGGGTTTATAAACGATAAATTAAGGGTTTCAGCTTTACAGATTCGCAATAAACCCGGTTTCTGCCGATGGTGCAAGATGTGAGGTACCGCCTTCAAATCCCACCATCAACTTATCTAAGTCATGAATTCCTGTTGGGTAGATAGGACTAGATGACTCTAATTCCGAGTAAGCAGCAATCGTAATCGTGCTGTTGTGTTCGGTGTTTGTACAAAACCTTTGGTTAGCAAGTCGGAAGAGTTTTTGCTCTGATTGGTCAACAACTAAATCTAATTCAGTAGAAGTATTGTAGGCTAATTCCGCAATTTCATGACCTGCACTCACAAGCTGACGTCGCAGATACTTGTCCATCACTAACGTTGCCAGGGAGTCGATGTTGATAGCTGATACCGTGCGGTCTACAAGAGATGCTAATTTATTTCTACCGCCAATACGGGCAAGCAAATCGTGGTCTGCAAGCCAATTTGTGACTGTGAGCAAATCTGTTGGTTTACCTTGATTGTGAAGGCGTAGTGTTGCTTGATAAATATCTTTGTGAGCGCTAATGTAAAAAGCTTCTGGAACCAAGTAATCGCTCACTCTACCGATTGCTTCTGGGTCAAATATTATCCCACCCAGGATAGCTTCTTCAGCTTCGATGTTTTGCGGAGGCAGTTGATTAATCACGTCGCACCTCCTGTTTCTGGACTCTCTTGAGCGTCAGTGCCAACAACGGTAGCTAACGATTCAAGCCAAGCTTGTTCTGCTTGCTGCCGCTGCTGCTCAATTTCAAGTTGAAACTTTTTCGCAATTTTGCTGCTTGGGCTGCTTTTAGATTTTTTGGTTTGCGTTTTTTGCCAAGCTAAGAATTTTTCGTAATAAACCTCCCAGCGATTCTGTCCGACTTTGTTCTTGTGAGCTAACCAAGCCTCTACGTCGTTAACTGGCTGGCTGAGGTTCTTAGTTTTCTCTTCACAAAAATTCAAAAAATTCGCTCGCTCACTTTCTGAGAGAGTTTGAATAAATTCTGAATAGTTTGTATAGTTTGAAGGTTCGCTGAAATCGTTACACTGTAAGGCTTTCGAGCTTTCAAAAGGGCTTAAATAAGC
>CAXTSI010000358.1:0-9813 GCA_964246695.1 uncultured bacterium | reverse complement strand
TAGCAATTAGCAATTAGCAATTAGCAATTAGCAATTAGCAATTAGCAATTAACCAATGACTACTGAACAAAAACTTATTAGCGCCTCACTGTTACGCTTGCGGATGAAATCACCTTTTTTCGCAACCCTAGCATTGTTTGCTCGCTTCGTGCTTTCCCAGCAACTGCCAACCGCCGCCACTGATGGCAAAGATATCTTTTTTAATCTAGAGTACTTGCTTTCTTTGCCCACAGATCAACAAGATGGACTGTTGCTGCACGAAGTCTTACACGCAGCACTGCTTCATGTACCGCGTCGAGGTGTGCGCGATCGCACTTTATGGAACATTGCCGCTGATATTGTAGTGAATGGCATAATCTCTCAACAAGGTGTATTTACACTGCCTCCTGGAGGTTTGCGAGATCCCAATCTGGAACATCTCAGCGTCGAAGAGATTTACGAACTGCTGTTAAAAGATACCAGTCAATGTCCGAATTTACCGAATCCTGATTTACTTGAAAGCAGCCCCACTGGCGGCGTAACACCCGCTATGAATGGAACAAACACCACCACTCTCCCTCTTCCCCCCACGGACCATGCCCCTAATCCCCACTTCGTGGGGTCCCCGAGTTCCCCACTCCCCACTCCCGTGTTTCTTGAAAGCCCACCACAAGATTCGGATGGTGAAGCAGACAGCAACTCCTCACAATCAAGCTCTCAATCCAAAATTGCTGGAGACGGGGATAGTCTCTCGTCAGCCAAAAAAGCTGCTCTAGAAGCTCATTGGCAGAATGCTTTGCAACAAGCTGCGGTCATTGCTCGCACAGTGAATCAAGGCAAACTCCCAGCAGGGATGGAACGGGAACTAGGCGCATTAACCGCTGCTCAAATCGATTGGCGTGCCTACCTATGGCGTTATTTGGTACAGACACCTACTGACTTCTCTGGCTTTGACCGCCGCTTTATTGGGCGCAGGTTATATTTGGAAACCCTGCAAGGAGAATCTGTCCAGGTCTATGTAGCTGTTGACACCAGCGGTTCTATAGATCGTCAGCAACTGCGAATGTTTTTGAGCGAAGTGCAAGGGATTTTAAACGCTTACCCCCATCTCAAGTGTGAGCTTTACTACGTTGATGCTGAGGCTTACGGTCCTTATGAACTCAATCCTGACAGCACCCTGCCAAATCCTCAAGGTGGCGGTGGTACGTCATTTGTGCCTTTTTTCGAGAAAGTTGCGGCTAGTTGGGATGGATACACTCAGGAAGTATGTGTTTATTTAACAGACGGTTATGGTACTTTCCCTGAGAAGGCGTCATTGCCCGTGTTGTGGGTGGTGACTCCTGGAGGATTGGGTTTGGAGGCGTTTCCTTTTGGGGAAGCAGTCCGGCTGTTGTCTGTTTAGCTATACTTGTGATATCGAATCCGGTAGCATCTGAATGATAAAAAAACCGCAGAGGCGCAGAGGACACAGAGGAAGAGGAACTGGCTCAGAATTGGAGAGGATATGATGGCAACATGGAGTGGGCAGCCTTGGATGGAGAATTCTCTATATCTTGTACCATAACCAAGCTTGGTGAAGTTAAAGTCAATTTTTGTATGATGTCCGATAGCAGTCCTGAATGGGAGTTGACAGGCTTGATTTCATTTGGATCTGGTCAATTAGAGATGATTTCAAAGCATATGGAAAAGTTCTGTAATATCAATATTTTGTACTAGATTTTACAATTCGATTCAGAGTAGAGACTTCGTTTGATCGCGTCTCTTGTTTAACCGCCTTTATAAAGGCAGTGCGTTGCCTAGACGCTGCATGGGCTTGTAGTGAGACATCGCCCTTGAGAGTTGAAGCAACTGCCGTGCAAAGGACGATAAGAAGAGTGTGTGTAGAAAAGTTTCATAAAACGTCTTTACATGCGTATTTGTCACTAACCTCATATCTTGCACCATTGTCAACAAGACCAAAAAAACCGGGTTTCTCAACCAAAAATATAGGGTTTGACCATTGTCATTCTCAAGAAACCCGGTTTTTCACCAAGGTGCAAGATCTGAGTAACAGAACTCTATTGCTCCTACCACAAAAAATTTAAGTGGAAATACAAAGGCTTATTTGCAAAATATATGACAAGTTAATAACTAAATCATTCTCAGTGTCATTTGCCCATTTTTCCCTATGGCTAATCGTTCCAAATCCCCGAAACCGCCCACACCGAAGCAAGAGGCAGCAAGTGAAAACACCTCACAAGTGCGGTTGGAGGAATTAGCTAGAACCAGCACGGAACTGGCAAGGATTGTAGCAAAAAATTCTAGTGCCGCTCCTGAGTTGTTGCAGGAGTTGGGTTCTAGTTCTGATGAAACAACACGTAAAGGTGTCGCTAGCAATCCCAACACGTCAACTGATGTTTTGCTCAAGTTGGGAGCGCAGTTTCCAGGGCAATTGCTAGAGAATCCAGTGTTTCCCCTACTGCTGTTGGAAAATCCCAATCTGCTGGCAGATATGCCCCTGGCAACGCTGCGAAGTCTGCTAAAACGGGATGCGGTGCCAGAGTCGTTTTTAGAATGGGCGGCGGGTAGTGCCGATGAAGGGGTGTTATTGGCAGTGGCGATGAATTCCAACACGCCTAAAACTGCTTTGTCCAAGCTGATTCAGAATCAGAATGCTGATGTGGCGGAGGCGGCGAAGCTTCATGTAAATTGGGCAGGAGAGATGAGTGAGGGATGGGAGGAAGCGGCTTCTTCTGCGATGGAGGCTACCAGACTACCCCGCGATCGCCAAAAAGAGGCTTACTTATGGGCAATTGGTGCGATACCTGAGTTTTTAGTACCTGCTTTGGATCGAGAGGTGCAGTTAAGCATAGCCCAAAACCCCAACACACCCGCACATATTTTGGAAATGCTAGCAGGAGATAGCGATCGCCATAGCAAAATTCGCGTGGCGCTGGCTCAAAATCCCAATACCCCGGTGAGTTTATTAGAACAACTCGCTGGAGATCATAGCGATCTAGTTCGTGAATCTGTCGTCTATCACCCCAAAACGCCCCTAATCCAGCAACAGTTTCAACTGCAACTACAAGCAGTAGAAAATCCCGAAACTCCGACTGATACTCTCAGAGAACTTGCTACCAGTCAATGGGCGCATATCCGTCTTGGTGTTGCTGGTCATCCGAACACATCTGGGGATGCTCTAGAGCAGCTAGCAGGGGATAAGGACTCACTAATTCGTACGTCTGTGGTTCTCAACCTCAACTCCCCGGCAGGTGCGCTGCGGCAACTGGCAACAGACCAAGACCCTTGGATTCGTAAAGCTGTAGCCTGTCACCTCAACACACCTGTGAACCTTCTCATACAGTTAGCAGAAGATCCGGATGCTCGTCAAGCTGTAGCCTCAAATCCTAACACGCCTGTAAGCGTTCTAGAAGAGCTAGCACAAGATAAAAGTTTCCGAGTTAGTGAATCCTTGGCTCAAAATCCAAGCACTCCTGTAAGGATTTTAGAGGAACTAGAGAAGCATCCCAATGACAGCGTTCAAGGCCATGCTAACTATAACCTCGGCAATCGGCAAAAGGGGGATCTGTTAACGGTGTATAGACAGGGAATGTTCAGCCTCAGAAGCCTTGTATCAGAACTACCAACCTGCCGAGGCATACCATACAATATGCGTCGGTCGCTTGCTAGTCGGCAAGTAGATGATCTTAGAGAAATTCCTGCGAGTATTGTTCCGCACCTTTACCAGCCAGTGAGTGATTTGGAGAAACAGGCTCACGATCCAGCTGCTTGGATTCGCCAACAGGTAGCATTACAACCTAATACGCCTGTGAGCCTTTTAGAGTACTTGGCAAAGGATGACGATCGTATGGTGCGCTGTGCGGTTGCTGCCAACCCTAACACGCGAGCCAGCATTTTGGAGTATTTGGCAGACGATAAGTCGCAACATGTCAGATCCAAAGTTGCTGCTAACCCTAACACGCCAGTCAGCGTTTTGGAGTACTTAGCAGACGATGAGTTTTTATTTGTCCGTTCCGATGTTGCTGCTAACCTGAACACACCAGGAAAAACTCTACAGCAACTAGCTTCAGATCCATATCTTCGTGACGCTGTAGCCAAAAATCCCAACACTCCTAAAAATGTTCTGGAACAATTAGCTGGAGATCCAGATTATAGGGTTTATGAAGCGGTAGCACGTAACCTAAATACTCCGTCAGAGACTTTGGAGCAAATGGCTTTTAATAATACTAATCAGGTGAGTCAGTGCGATGTAGCATCAAACCCCAATACACCCGTAAATGCTTTAGAGCGATTAGCACAAGAGCAAGAATGGGTCACTGTTCGTAATGTGGCGTCAAATCCAAACACCCCCCCAAGCCTTTTGGAAAAACTAGCAGGAGACGAAAGGAGACAAGTTCAAGAAGCGGTGTTCCACAGCTTGAAACGAGTTCCGGAAAACTCGGATATCCTAGGAAGAATTTTACAGAAGTTGGCAGAAACTAAGGATCATAGTCTTATTTGGAAAGTTGCTACTCACCCCAATACCCCAGAAAGCGCCTTAGAAGAAATGGCAAAGGGTAAGGAACGCGAATACGTTGCCTGTAATCCTAACACTCCTCTAAGACTATTAGAGCAACTGGCGCAAGATCCGAATAGTTCAATTCGCCAATCGGCAATCAACAACCTTGGCAAAAATCTTACCCAGAACCCTGATACTCCTAGTAGCATCCTGCAACAATTAGCAGAAATTAAGGATACCAAGTTAGGCGTAGCTATAGCTCTTCACCCTAACACCCATGAAAGCACACTCTTACAACTGCTAAAGCATCAGG
The DNA here is from genome assembly GCA_964246695.1 of uncultured bacterium. GTDB lineage: Bacteria > Cyanobacteriota > Cyanobacteriia > Cyanobacteriales > Nostocaceae > Stigonema. The sequence goes on along the minus strand of CAXTSI010000358.1, from coordinate 5,023 downwards.
ATGAAAAAGTTCGCACGGTTGTAGCGAAGAATCCTAACACTCCTATGAAGGTTTTAGAGCGACTACTAGAAGATAAATATCGATATGTTAGACAAGCAGCGATCGCCAACCTTAGCCAAAATTTCAATGCGCGAGAAAGCATCCTAAACCAGTGGCTAGCTGTGCAAAATCCACAGACGCCTCAAGAGACGATCGCACAACTGACAACAAGTGAATGGCTATTGATTCGCGAATGTGTTGCCCTTCACCCTAACGCCTCAACGACAGTTTTAGAGCAACTCGCAAAAGATAAAAGTAGCGCTGTTCGCTCCAGCGTAGCACAAAATCCCCATACACCAGGGAGTTTGTTGGCGCAGTTAGCACAAGATAAGGATCAAGAGGTGGCGATCGCCGTTGCCCAAAACCCCAACACCCCCGTTAGCATCCTTGAACAATTTGCTCAACAGGGAAAGCAAAATAATCAAATCAAGCAAGTAGCGCTGAAAAACTTGTTCAGTCAGTATCCAGATAGAGTAGTTCCGTTTTTGTCAGAATATATCAAGTCGTTTCAACCTTCTTTCACCCGCTTGCTTGTGTTCTTGCACCCACTTGCTCCCAGTGCGTTTTTAGCCAAGAACTTTCGCTCGTCTTCTTGGTTAGAAAGGTATGCGATCGCCCAAAACCCTAACACCCCTGCTGCAACTCGCCAACGACTTGCCCAAGATGGTAACCGGATTGTCCGTGCTGCTGCTACCAATCTACAAGATAGTGCAAACTTAATGTAATAGGACTTACGCATTGACAGAAATAGTAAAGGTCTGCGTTCGGATTTTGACGGCAATTCGTAGACCACAATATGACCGTAGGGGCGCGGAAACCGCGCCCTTACAATGTTGTCAATTCTGTTTGAGAGCGACGCCCCAAAGGGGCATCGCACCTTCGTGCTCGCTCTATAGTGTGAAACGACCGAATTCCGTCATACACATGATGCTTAATTTGTATACTGCGTAAATCCTATGTAAGTTAGTAGGCGAGAATAATACGAACTATGTAAAGTTTTGTAAAATAGACAAAAAAGGCTTCTAGTTGCGCCTCAGCGTACTGAAGCGCAACTACGAACCAATGATGATTTATAGCGGTTCTCAGTTGTATCCCATACACTATCGGCCCTCTCCCCTGCCCCTCTCCCAAGTTTGGGAGAGGGGTGCCCCATGTAGCGACTCTTGCAGGGCTTACGTGAACATTGTTATTAAGAACTACAGTTATTGAAGACAGGAAGTTATCTGACCACACCTTTGCCATTATATATATAATATCTTGTCAACTTGTCAAAAGTCAACCCTAAATTTGAAGTATTATTCTCCCCGACCTATTTACCCTTAATTTATTAATTACGAATTACGAATTACGAATTACGAATTATTCGGTAGTGGGTAATCGGAAAAATACGCCTTTTTCCCAATTACCTGAGTCCTAATTACCGACCTTAACTAACAAAATCTTTGTGGGCATTGACCAACATCTGAGCTTGCCGTAGAACTAAGCCGAATAAATAGGTAGGAATCTGCCAAGCAGCAACTGTAACCTCAGCCAACAAATCACTGACAGTTACCGCGACTAATTCATGGTCTGGCGACTCACCCTCAACTGCGCCCGACCAAGTAAATGCCAGCAAGAAATCGTCATCTCCAGGCAAAGAAGCTATCAAGCATTCTTCCTGAGCAATCTGGCACATGATCCCGTGTTCTTCTGCAAGTGCAACTAGTTTTTGGAAATTATTTATTGTCATAATTTTCCTTTGATTCTAATTATTTAAGACAGTTTTAAGACTTGCCTTAGTCGTGATAATATAAGCAGTTGCATCTTTCTAGCTTGATTTTCAAACTAGCGATCGCCATTTCACAACTGCAAGCCAACTCAATTCAATCCAAGTTACAACACTACGCCTACCATAAACTGTCGCAATTTTGACAGTTTAATTCATGCATAGGTTGTCTTGGTAGACTTTGTGCTTAGCAATTCAGATGAGGAGAACTCACCATACCAGAGTACACAAGAGCGCATACCCCTGCACTGATGGCATTGTCTTTGATAAACACATACTTTCTTATTATTGACAGCAGAAAAAATTACAGCTTCACCCTGAAAACAATTCTTTACCCGACAAAAAGGATGATTCTGTGTTAATTCAATTTGTTACCACTAATACAAAGAACTAATAAGGGAACTCCAACAAATAAATTATCCAATATTGTGGGGTGGAAAGGATTGCCCGCCCAGTTGATAAGACGGGCTAGAAGCTTATCCCACAAGAAATAGTTGGATATTTTTTTACTTAGAAATCCCTGGAAGAATATAAGGCAATACGCAGAGCCTCCGAAAATGCGTTCCTAGCCAGAGAGTAGGAACGAGATAAAAGTATTTAATTATACATTACGTAAGTAGTCTTTGTTTGTGTAGCCAAACCAACACGCCTACACCAGTGTTTCCCTCCAAAGGTAACTGGCACGACTTCTGGTCGTCAGGCATTCTATTAAGTATCTACCCTGGAAATTGTTCTTTCAAAGATTCCAAAGAAGCCCAACGACGGTCAACAGGTTTTTCTAAGTTGTTTGCAGTGCTTGGTTCAATACCCGGACACTTGTTATTACACAGCTGTCGCTGGGGAAATTCCAGGCACATTTGCTCGTAAAGCCATTGACTGGGATAAAAATATCCTTGGGGCGATAGAGTTTCTACTAAATCCTCCAAAGCTATTTCCCGCTCTAAAGGCAGGTCATCTGTGTCGTTAGCTGCTTCGTCTAACCAGATGATTTCCTTTGTATCAACCGCCAAACGATGATTGTAGTTTTGCAAGCAGCGGTTGCATGTGCAAGTAATAATTGCTTCTGCCTGCCCGGAAACTTCTAGGTAATTGCCATGATACTGCACACGTATGCGACCGCGAACTGGTGTTAACGTTTCCAGACCAGGCAGAGACTCCTTAACTTGAATTTCCTCTGTCCGCTCCGGGGCTTTAGACAGCTGCGGAATATATATCGCGTCCATGGGATTTGTGAGACGTTTTGACTAAAAGTTATGTGCATCATCAGCAATGCTGTGCTGAAAATACATATTCAAGTTTAGCTTTTATCCAAATTATTTTTATAGCTGCTACATTCGGATTTCCGAAACTTTTTACTGAGACAAGAGGAATTCTGTACAGACGTTCCGGCGGAACGTCTCTTCCTTCCTATTATTCCAACAAGGCTGAGCGTACAACAAGATGACGGTGAGGTTCTTTGCCTCGACTGAACGTTTCCAAGTCGCTAAATTCCTTTAAAAAGGTGTGGACTTGACGGCGTTCAGCCGAACTAAGGGATTTGATTTCTACTTCTTGACCAGAGGAACGCACCTGCTGGGCTGCTGCTTCTGCCATGGCGCGAATCTCCGATTGTCTCTTGACGCGATAGCCATTCAACTCAATGGTGTAAGAGGCTTGCTGTTCCTGTTGTTGGTTCAAGTTGAGAATAGAATTAGCTAGATACTGAATAGCATCTAGCACTGAACCATCAGGACCAGTGAAAATCTGGACTTGTTCTGGCATGAGGTTGGTTTCATCAATCGTCAGCCAGAAGCTATCCGGTTCTTGGGACTCCCCATCCTGAAGGGCAATTGTTTCCAACTCACCTTCAACATCAACAGATACCCCAGTTAGCTGCAGGAGTGTTTTTAACCACTCCTGACCACGTTGCATCCGAGTGTCGATCATCATTAACCTGTAGCCTTTTTCTTAGAACTTTTTGGTTCAAAAGGTAGTGCCTTTTGTTGTGCGCCTTCTGCTTCTTTCTCCTGAGTTTCTACCATTTTTTGCAGATCCTCTGATAGAGGTTCGCGGGAGAGAATATAGGTTTGCAGAGTCTGGAAAATATTACCAATCACCATATACATAAGCACCCCAGAAGGCAGGGGGAAAAACAAAAACATCCCAGAAAAGAGGACAGGAGTGATTTTGTTAACTGTTTCCTGCTGCGGGTTGGCATTAGTGGAATTTTGCCCTGAAAGTAGTTGGCTAATGTAGAGGGTAATCCCAAACATCACCACCATAGCGACCACATCCCAGTGAATTGTGCCGTCTGGGTCGATCGCCCCAACCCTACCTAAGGCGTCGATGAAGAGGAATCCTTGATTTGCTGCTAGTCCAGGAATTGTTCCCTGAATTGTGACATCTCCTGGCTGTAAAGCTTCTATATTGCCTTCAGCATCTATTTTTACTCGATCTTCCCCTTTGGTCACTTTCCATTCGGGGATTAACTTAGTGTCAGGGTTCTCAGCCAAGAGTGACTGAAAGGGTTTGCCTTCTACAGTCTGATATTCCATCTTGGTGTGTTCCCCCACTGCCAATTTGTTACCTCCGGGAAGGATGGCAGTTACCTTAGTGTGTTCTCCTGGAGCAATGTAGATGTTTTGGGGGGAAGTGGCAAAAGCTTGCGGTTGAATTCGTTCGATTTGTTCTGCTGGAAAAATTTGCAGGTTAACACTATAGTTAACCGAGGAAAAAGGTGAACCCCGCAGTGTCGCAAATAGCGCAAATAAAACTGGCATCTGCACCACTAAAGGCAAACAACCTGCCAGTGGGTTGCCAAATTCTTTTTGGACACTCATCATTTCCTCTTGCTGCTTTTGCGGATCGTCCTTAAAGCGATCTTTAATTTCTTGCATCCGCTTTTGCATCAAAGGTTGTACAATCCGCATTCGCCTCATATTGCGAATGGAGCCAGCACTCAGGGGATAGAGCGCGAAGCGAACTATCAATGTCAATGCTACGATCGCTAATCCATAGCTAGGTACAAAGCTATAGAATAAGTCGATGATTGGCAGCATCACGTTGTTCGAGAGAAACCCGATACCAAAATCCATTATTCTGAATTCAACCTGAGGTACTGTAATTTAACTGTAATTTAACTGAATCTAATTTATCTAAGATCATGATTTATCTGCGACTAACTTTGCACTACGGATAGCCGCACTTTAGAGAGGAACGGGGAGTGGGGAGTGTGGGGAG
>CAXTSI010000357.1:0-9831 GCA_964246695.1 uncultured bacterium | reverse complement strand
CTAACAACCAACAACTAACAACTAACAACTAACAACTAACAACCAACAACCAACACCCAACTACTCATACCTTTTTGGCACACTTACTGATGCCAAACCAGCCACCACCCGTAAATTTTGACAACGAATCAACTCGGTAAAATTTAATGCCGAACGCCCTTCAATTTTTGCCACCGCCTCAATAGCAGATAATAGATGCTCTCCTGCTTCAGCTTCGGAGTAACCTCGTCGCTGCGCTACACGGATGGCGGCTTCATCGGCATTTAACTCTGACTCTTGAGATCTGTTACTGCGCCAGATGCGAAGCAGCGCTAGGGTAGTTAATCCCCCAGCTACCACTATACCCACTGCATCTGCTTGGGCTGATTCTACAAATCCACCTAACAGCCCAGCTACCGCAACGCCTTGATATATATCGGGTTTGAACCACTTCACTCCTGTCAACCAGCTGACTGTCCGTAACAGCAGTAAGTCGCGTTGTGGTGTCTTCAAGCGACGCCACAAATCGAAATTGATATATATGGGTCGATCCGTATTCCATGGTAGCGGAAAAGAGGCGTCAATCACCTTTGCCTGTTCCGGCTTGCTGACGATTTTGGTCATCATCCGACCAGAAGCAGGCATGATATCTAACAAACGGCGAATTTCAACGGTAGGCTCCATATCAGCTTTCAGCTTTCAGTTTTCATCTTGTCTTACATGGGATACCCTACTTTCTGTAGGTAAGTTAGGGTAGTTGAAAAATATTTTGATATATGCTAAGAATACATGGTTTATTGGATTTAAGGAAAAGCACAATTTCAACTCAGTAACTGGTGAGGACTGCTAATAGCTAATTGTGAATGGTGAGACAGCCCTTTGCAGCTTGTTTCGCGCCTGCAGGATCTGCGTGACTCAGATCTTGCACCATTCTCAATAAGACCTAAAAAACCGGGTTTCTCAACCACAAATAAAGGGTCTCAGCCTTGAATATTTGCAAGAAACCCGGTTTTTGATGCTGGTGCAAGATATCAGGTGAGCGAAGCGATATTCTCCCAAGGGGAGACGAGTAGCGCGAACGATAGCGAAGCGTTAGCCGGTACTCCGGCGTCGGAACGAGCGTCAGGGCTAATTGCCCATCTACGATTAGCAATTAGCTATTAACAATTAGCAAATGACAAATAACAATGGATGCTTTTGCTCGGATCCCGCCTGAATGGACTAATCAGGCAATTCACGCATATGAGTTTTGCTGTCCTAGCTGTCACTCTAGTAGCTTGTCAGCTGTGCAAGTCTGGCTCAATCGGCGATCGCCTGTAATTACAGAAGACTATGGCAAGAAATGGCAGGAGTTCTACCAGTGCCACTGCGGTTGTGTGTGGTGGGCTTGGAGTAGCGATCGCCCCCCAACAGATTTTTCTGACTCCCAAAATAATCCTACATAAGCGAAAAAGCCTGCTTACGCAGGCTTTTTTTTGCAAATCCCCACCCCTGAAGGCTTTAGGTAAATCGAACACCTAACCCTCTCTCCCCCCGACCTCTTAGAAAAGGGTTAACCTAACTCCCCTCCCCTCTTAGGGGAGGGGTTGGGGGAGAGGTCAGAATCCTAAAAGAGTGGATCTTTGCTGTTAGACCTTCCTTAAAAAGTGAAGGTAGTACGCAATGTACCTACGTATTCAGTGTCGTTTCTGGTGTTGTGTTCTGGATTAAAGAGGACTATCACACCAGGTGTGACAGAAATATTATCGTTAACCTGGAACTTATATTGACCCTCTAGTTGATAAGTGGTGTCTCTATCTCTCTGTCTTCTACTAACCCCGTCTGTACCAGTAACCCTAATGTCGTTGTAGCTGACTTTAGGCGGTACACCAAAGATAAAACCAAGCACGTTGCCCTGTTTTCCAAAGTCTTTTAGAGCCAGAGTAGCACCGTAGTAGAAGGCTTCTGCTTGACTACCACGGGGGACACCAGCGGCTGTGTTCTGTGCTTCGAGTTGACTATAACCTCCCCAACCAGAAAGAGTAACTTTAGAGTTAGCACTTACGGTAGCTTCTACACCGTAGTGGTTGCCGGTTGTAGCAACGTTTGTACCAAAGGGTGCATTTGCGATATCACTACCTGTACTTTCAAACACGTTAACGCCACCACCACTCGCCGCCGTCGTCGCAGTAGCAGCCCGACTCGGATTTTGATAAGTGCGGGCGTAGGTCAGACCGAGGTTAAAGGCTTTGACCGGTTTGATATTTATCTGACCCAGCGCTGCATAGTTACTATTGAACAGACCGTCTCTCAAGATAGGATTGTTGGCTACGTTAGTACGTCCGCCAGCTAGATAACCAACAGACGCAGTGATAGGTCCAGTGGGATTGAAGCTGATGGTCGCACCTGCGCCACCCTGACCTTGGCGATAAATGGGGCTGAAACGACCGTAGCGGGATAAAGAACCCCTAGCACTACTTGCGAAGTCAGGATTGAAGGTGCTGACGTTTTCGTAAAATTCCCCATTGTTGGCATCAACCTTGACGCGGATGGCGTCCTTTAGGTCGAAGGCATAGTTGATTTTATCGATGACAACGCCGTTCTGGTTGGTATCAAAGCCGTCATATGCCAAGCGGCTCATGTTAGTACCCGTTGAAGCAGTACCGTACAACGTATTGTTGCCGTTAGTGACGACATTCCCTGCTTGTAAACGGATTTGCAACACGTCTTTCCCAGTAAAGCTGGAGTTCAAGCTGAGACGAATCCGGTCAGAGAAAGTGACATTGTCGTCTATGCCGACTCGTCTGTTGGCTGGGTTGGTTCTTCCAGGATCGTTAAGGAGCGCCCTCGAGCTAACTGCCCTACCGTCACCAAAAGCATCATTGACGCTGAAAACCGCTTCCCCAACTAACTTGGTGGTGGTGGAGAACTGATTTGCCTCCATTTGTGCGGTGCGGGCTTCTAGGGCATCGACACGACCGCGCAGGGTAGCAAGTTCAGCCCCAAATTCTTCTTGTAAGCGCTGCAATGTTGCCAAGTCTTCTTTCTTAACAAGATCGGCGGTCGCTGTGGCAATGAGTTCGTTAACTCTGTCTAAGCAGGCATTCAAACCAGCAGCGAATTCATAACGGGTCATCGCCCGGTTACCACGATAAGTGCCATTGGGATAACCAGCGATACAGCCGTAACGCTCTACTAAAGATTGTAATGCTTGGAATGCCCAGTCTGTGGGCTGCACGTCGGAAAACTGAGAAACGGATGTTACTTGACCGAGGCTGTCATCTTTTTGGGACAAATGGTTAACAGAAGTTACCCCTTGGTTGACTTCTGTTTTTTTAACTTCAGCTGCCTTGGTGCTGTTAGCGGCAAAAAATGTGGCAGCAAAAATAACAGGACTTAGCTTCAGAAAATTCCAGAATAGTTTTGTCATTGTTTTTTTCACTCACACCTATTGGTCTATTCGTGGTAGAATCCCCAAACTCACTTGATTTTCTGGGAATTCAATCATCATCTCTAGTAGAAATTGTACCAAACTTAATGGTTATTGACACAAGTCAATTCCTACACCTTTTAACTATTTGCTGCACCCTTTATTTGGTATACGCAATATCATTCGACGCTTGTACCGTGAAAGTGTTCCTTCTTCTTCAAACTGTTGTAAGAGCCGAGTTATAGTTACTCTTGTTGTGTTTAAAACTTCTGCCATTTCCTGGTGGGTGACATTAAGGTCTATCAGCTTGCCTTGTTCCACATCACGACCGAATTTTTCACTTAACCACATCAAAAATTGCCACAAACGCAAGGCAATTGGTTTACGATGTACTATGCTTAATAGTTCCTCTGCCTGTTGAATGTGGGACAATAAGGCGTTAGTATCTTGATTCCAAAGATGAGGTGGCACTACGCTGACTTCTACGCTTGTCAGACATTCAATTTGGTATGGTTTAACTTTGGACAAAGGATAACCAATCAGATCTCCAGTTCCCCAATAACCTAGAGTTATGTATGTCCCGTCTTCACCCCAAGTTAAGGCGCGAACTGCTCCTCGTTCGATTCGCCAAAGTACATCATTGCGAGGCGGAATAACTTCGCGACGGGTAAATAAGCGTTGCGGTAGCTGTCCACTTAAGGCATTTTGTATACGACTTGTAGAAGACATCATAGGGTATTTAGGAGTATACGTGTTTAATTGATTTCAACGTGAGCGGAGGTATCAAGCGCGAGTTATCATTAGCAAGTACCTCTTGGCTGAATTTAATGCCATCTTGTTCACCCAAAAGATAGATTTCACGGTCTAAGAGACTTTGGTAATTTGAAGTTGATGTGATTAACTATATAGTTAAGTTGGCATGAGACAGCAAATATCAAGCTCATTTTAAGAAGCGAGGCTGCTCAGCAATATACATTAAGACTGGATACATAAATTTCCTAGTATATTACGGCATACGCATAAAATATATTGTCAGGTAAATTTGTTACCATTAATGCTTTTATTTTTAAACATTTATTGAGAATAGGCTTAATCAATATCCATACAGCAAACCAAATGTGGTATCGGTATAAAAAAAGTTTCCTCCGCGATTGTGTTTTTGCCGATCAAACCAGATAAGCTTGCTGGTTCACTGTTTCCGGTACTTGTGTCTGTTCGCTTTATCCGGCATCCAGAAAAGATTTAGGATAAGAGCGCTGCTTTTACCTCGGAGCCATTTGTTAAATAGCAAACAATTTTTACCCTCATCCTAGGGTTAATTTAATACTGCAAGTTTAAGAACAGGTAAGCTTTTAGTAAAATGTACGTTATTTAACTAATATTTAATTTTTTCAAGAACTGATAATATGGTAATTTTCATATAAATAAATTACACCCAACGAAGAAAAAAGTCAGGAAGAGCCAGTGAGCAGGCTCCTCCCTAAGAAACTGCGTTCTTGGTTTCCCAAGCTACAAGCGCTCTCGCGTTCAGGAGTCAGAATATTGAGTTTTCCTGGCTTATCCAGATTCAACAGTCCAAAATCTAGAGTCATGGATTTTGACCAGAGGTAATGCAAGTCTTGTGGTGGTTTCAATTAACGTTGACCAGTAACGATATACGCCACTCTTTGACCAATATTAGTTGCATGATCTGCCATGCGTTCCAAACAACGAATTACTAAGACCAGCAGCACGATAGGCTCGAGTACACCTTGAATATCGCGTTGATAAGCTAAAGTTTGATAAAGCTGCTCGTAAGCATTATCTACAACATCATCGAGTCTTTTTATACTTCGCCCTCCAACCTCATCTAAATCTGCCAAAGCCACCAAGCTAGTTGCTAACATTGCCTGAGCGTGGTGGGACATCAGCGCAATTTCTGGTAAAGAGGGATGAGGTGGATAAGGAAAGATTTTAATCGCAATTTCAGCTAGATCCTTGCCATAATCACCAATGCGTTCTAAATCGCGCACTAGCTGCATAAAGGCACTCAAACAACGAGAATCTTGAGCTGTAATTGGTTGCAGCGTCATGATTGCCGTACAGTCTGATTCTATTTGTTTATAAAAGCGATCAATTTGTTTATCTAATAGAGGAAGTTCCTCTGCTGCTTTTAAATCGCGGGCAAATAAGGCTTGGTGACTCAGGCGAAACGATTTTTCCACCAAAGCTCCCATGCGCAGCACATCCCGCTCTAGACGCCTAATCTCGCGTGCTAGTTCGGGTTTGTCAGGATTAGGACTATAAATAAGGGCTTTCACACTTGTAGCCTTAAATACAAAGATATGGTTTTTTAACTATAATCTTGGCTGGGGGAATTTGCTATGACCTCCGGCAATTCAACTTGTAGCCATGCACCACCTGTTTCGGGGTGGTTCATTGCTTTAATGGAACCACCGTGAGCGAGAACGATTTGTCGGACGATCGCCAAACCCAAACCACTACCAACAGTGGTCACTGCTGAGTTACTTTCTAACACAGGAGAACGGGAACGTGCTTTATCACCCCGATAAAAGCGCTCAAATACGTAAGGCAAATCCGCCTCAAAAAAACCCACTCCTGAATCTATGATATTAATTTCTAGCGCTAAATTGCGTTTATTTTTTATAGGAATAATTTTTGTCTCGACGAGAATGGTTGTACAAGGGGGACTGAATTTGATACTGTTGTCCAGCAAGTTGAGAAAAACTTGGTAAATCCGGGTTCCGTCTGCATGAATCCACAGATTATCTGGACCGGAATAGGTAAGCTGGATCTGTTGACGCTGTGCTACAGGTTCTAGAGTTTCCCATACAGATGCAATGAGCGATCGCACTTCCAATGACTGACAATTTAGTTGAATGGTTGGGTTAATTTCCAGTTGGGTGAGATCTAGCCAGCTTTGCACCAAGTTAATTAGTCTATCAACTTCCTGTAGAAGGCGGTTAACCCACCGATCTAAAGGCGGTTTTGTGCGATATTGTAACGTTTCTACAATTAGACGAATCGAAGTCAGCGGCGTCCTCAGTTCATGGGCGAGATCGCTAAGAGCGCGATCGCGTAATTGGTTGGTCTCTAATAGGGGTTGAAGATTTTCTAGAAACACTCCTACTTGTCCCTTCACTAAAGGTAAGCAGGTCGCCTGCAACACTAAAGACTGTGATTCTAGCACTGCCGCCGCATTCTCATAAGAGGGGTGAAATACCCATTCTTTCACCTGTAGGTGCTGCAAATCCCGAGTTTGCTCAATTATCTGGTCAAGTTCATAGGATCGCACTAATTCCAACAACAAGCGCACCTGTCCTGGTTGCCACCTTTGCAAAGACAACATCACCCTTGCCTGCTCATTGCACCACAGCAGTTGATTTTCTTCATCCACCTGCAAATACCCAACGGGTGCAAACTCCAACAGGTCTTCGTAAGTTTGCAACTGTTGCTGTAAATTTTGCCATTGCTGTTTAACTAATGCAATGTCATGTTGCACGCGAGGAAGCAACAGTACCACGTCGGCACGTGTTGACTGTCGCAGCACTTGCCCCAGGTAGCGGCTCAGTTGAAGCTGTTGCCATACCCAAAATCCAATACCTACCGCTAAACCCAGAAAAAATCCTAATAGTAGCATTCTTGAGTTGTTAGTTGCTTGGTGACACCTAAAAACTAACAACTATCCAAACCGATAGCCAAAACCACGTACAGTTACAAGATATTCAGGACGACTAGGATCTTGCTCTAATTTTTCGCGCAACCAACGGATGTGAACGTCTACAGTTTTACTATCTCCAACAAAATCTGGTCCCCAAACTTGATCCAGCAATTGTTCGCGGGACCACACTCTCCGAGCATAACTCATAAACAGTTCCAGCAGACGGAACTCTTTGGGCGATAAACCCACCTCTTGACCCCGAACCAAGACGCGGCACTCTTGAGGGTATAAGGTAACATCTTTATACTGTAATACTGGCAGTTGGGGCAAACAGCTTAAACGTTGACGGCGGAGTAAAGCGCGACACCTCGCCACTAACTCCCGCAAACTAAAGGGTTTAGTTAGGTAGTCATCTGCTCCCACCTCTAACCCTAAAACGCGGTCAGTTTCACTACCTTTAGCGCTCAGCATCAAAATCGGGACTGGATTTCCTTGAAAACGAAGTAAGCGGCAAATATCCAGCCCATTGATCTGAGGCAGCATCAAATCTAGAATAACTAAATCAAAGGGAAGTTCCCCTGATGTTGGTTCAAAACTTTTCAGATATTCGACAGCCGATCGCCCATCAGATGCAGTTACCACTCCATAACCTTCCTCCTCTAAGGCTAAAACAAGCATCTCGCGAATGAGTTCCTCGTCTTCTACTATTAGAACGCGGCTCCTTTGTCCAATGTCCGCCGTGGAAGCATACTTAGTAGATTCACTGGTATACATTGATATCACAATATGTTGTGGCTGTATTTGTATCAATAAAATTATCTATTTTCAATGCATTTACATTTTATTAGTGTCAATTCCCTTAGCAAATTGTAATATAGGTCACAAAACCAAACTTATTATAAACCAAATGAAACACCAAGCTACCAATTATTTTTTATAGCAGTCCTACTTGATTTATGGACAAGGGGGACAAGGGAGAGGTGTTAACGAATTATTTAGGATTGCTAGAGTATTCCGATAATCAACGATCCAATCTTGTGGGGTCGCCAGCGCGATCGTGTCGGGTTTCCCTCATCGCTCCCATAGCGCCCTTGCATCCTTGCCCACCCAATTGGCAGGCCGGACTACCTGCCACCACAAGAAAAACAGAGCACTTTTTAGTTGCAATACACCTGTAGCAGATTTGCTTGTTTAACATTAAATACTGAAAAAAATACCAAAGCAAAACCCTTATAAAAACCCGGTTTCTTAGAGAAACCGGGTTTATTTCTTGATAATACAGCAAGTAACCTGATAGAAATCGGTGAATTTAACTGTCTTGACAAGAGCAAATTGGTTTGAGTATATTTATTACAGTACATTAGTACTATAATAAATCGGGAATAAGCAACGCCCTATGCCCCAGTTACTTTTCAGTATTTCCACTGCACTAAAAATGCTGATTGCAAGGCTAGCCTGAACTCAGTAAAAAGTTATTTTTTGGTTAAGTTACTACTGCGTGAAAATCATTGTATATCTACGGGAGTTAAAGTATGACAATTGCCGTCAATGACAGCAAACAACAACAGATGCAAGCATTTCAGCAAATTCTTACAGACAAGAAAAAGCTAGCATCAAAAATAGCAACCAAACAAGAGGAAGCAGAAAAAGCAAAGAATAAACAAATCCTCGAAGCCGCTTCTATTTACACTGTTGATAGTATTGTCAAAGGTTTAGCTGATTTGCAATTGGAGTTTGGCAGCGTTATCAATACACTAGCTGAGAAGTTAGCCAAGGAAAACTCCAAATTAGACGAATTGAACCAGGCGATAAAAGTTGCAACCGAACGCTTACAAGAACTACAAAAAATCAGAGTTGTAGCAGACACTTTAGATATTTTAAATCAAGAACATCAAGAAAAGTTAAAAATATTAGAACAAGATACAGTAAGTAAGCGGGAAGTACTAGAGAAAGAAATTGCAAACAGGCGCAAGGAATGGCAAAAAGAGCAAGCAGCATATGAAGAAGCATTACAAGCATACAACGAGTTATTAGTCAAAGACCGCACCTCAGAACAAGAAGACTACCAATATAAATTAGAAACTTCTCGTAAAATTAACACAAACACCTACGAGGATCTAAAGCGTAAAGAAGAAAGGGAACTACAGGAATCCACCCAAGCGAAAGAAAAAAATTGGGTAGACCGGGAAAAAATCCTTACTGAACGTCAACCCTTATTTGTAGAGAATCAACAAAAAGTAACAGCATTTCCTAAAGAGCTTGAAGAAGCTGTTAATAAAGCCAGAGAAGAAGCAATTAAAGATACTACCCAAAAAGCAAAAATCGATGCAGATTTATTTGCCAAAGAGTGGGAAGCTACAAAACAAAGTTATGAATTGAAAATTCAATCTCTGGAAGAGACTATTAAGAAACAAGTTGAACAGATAGAAGGTGTTTCTGCTCAACTACAAACTGTATTAAAACAAGCACAAGATTTGGCAATGAGAGCTTTTGGAAATTCGGCAAAATAGGAATTTGATAGTGGTTAGTGGTTAGTTGATAGTTGATAGTTGTTAGTTGTTAGTTGATAGTTGATAGTTGTTAGTTGTTAGTTGTTAGTTGTTAGTCGTTAGTATAAAACCACAATAACAACCAATACTACTCGGAAAGAGGGAAAATTAGAAACCGGGTTTCTGACAACTCAACTATCGTTAACCGAGCAGTATTGCAATAAAAACCATCAACTACCAACTACCAACTATCAACTACCAACTATCAACTATCAACTATCAACTATCAACTA